>DYLT01000298.1 GCA_020721945.1 Blastopirellula marina | reverse complement strand
AAGGCCCAGCGGGGTGGGGAAGGCCGTCGTGTCGCGGTCGACCGTGAACTGGACCACGTAGTTGCCGCCGGCCAGCAGGTTGCCGCGCCGGTCGCGGAAAGCGGTGTCCGAGGTCAAGAGCGTGACCGTGTAGTTGCCCTCGGTCAGGTTGTTGTAGGTGACGGTGGCCGTGCTCGTGGCCGGATCGTAGGCAAACGCGCTGGCGGTGATCGACGCCCCGCTCAGGCTCTCCACCAGCGTCACGTCCTCGGCGCCGAGGCTTGCGGTGGCCAACTCTTCGCTGAAGTGGACCTCGTAGACCAGGGTGCCGGGGGCGACCGGCTGGCCATCGGTCAAGGAGGCGGACACCACCGTGGGATTGGTGGCATCGTAATCGAACGTAGCCGAGAATGCCTCCAGCGGCCGGCCCGCGATGCTGGTGATCGCGCCCGAGGCGATCTCCACCGCGTACAGGCCGTCGCCCGTGTCGGCCGAGGCGATGTGGAACTCGACCGTGTCGGCGTCCACCACGGTCAGACTGTCGGCCGCCACGCCATCGACCGTGAGGTCGTCCGGCGAGAGCGACGTGAGCAGCACGGCTTCCGAGAAATCGACGCGGTACGTGGTCGGGTAGGCACTCAGCAGCGCCCCGGTAGGGGGCGTGGTGGCCGACACCGTCAGCGGCGGCAACGTGCCCTTGTATCCCGATACCTCGAGCACATATTCGCCCGGAAAGTAGGTCGCCCCCGCCACCTTCACCGTGTACAGGCCGGTGGCCGAGGCCGTGTGGGTCAACTGGGCGTTGCGGCCGTCGGCCGAATTGTCGTCAGTCGCGATCAGAGCGCCCAACGGGTCGTACAGCGTGACGAGTGGGTCCACGTCGTTTACGAATTCGCCGGCGCCGCCTCCGGGAGTGAATGTGCGGACGGATAACACGTCGCCAGAGTTGACGCGGACGCTGTAGTAGTCGTGGCCGCCTGACATGAGCAGGTTGGACGTAGTGATCGTGGCGGTCAAAGCGTAGGTGCCGGTATGTCCACCATAAGACTCGGCCACAACGTAGTAATCGCCGCTGGCCCATGGGAAGCTGGACCACGACAGCGCTGAGTTGTAGCCGACACCCGCATCATCGTCCGCGGCTAACTGCTGGCCCGAACCGTTGAACAGGCGGAGGTAGGCGTCGCTAAGCGTGCCCTTGCCGGTCGGGCTGCCCTCCAGGTCCAACCGGAGCGAGTCGCCTTGCGATACGCGGATCTTGAAGTAGTCCCAATCGCCATCGTTTCCCGAGCTGACCGTCCCGGTGACGATCGCCTGATACTGGCTCGCCCCGATGTTCACGAAGCTCGCCGACCAGTCGTTGGCCGAGGCAATCGATCCATTGGGCTCGGTTTCGGTCGTGATGACTCGTCCGATGAGGGATCCCAGAGCGATGCCCGTGGGGGTGATTTCCTGCGCGGCCGGTGCCTTGTCGTCGTTGGGCTCGAAATCGAAGTCCGCGCCGCGCGTGACCACCAGGGTGTAGTCGCTGGCTGGGCCCGAGAGGTGCGCATAGTAGGTGCCCTCCTCCGGCGCGGAGAAGTTGCGGACCGTGCTGTCCTGGCCCAGGGCCGAGATGGTCGCGCCGGTGGTAAGCAGGTTGCCGCTGGCGTCGCGCAGTTCAAGCCACCGGCGTGCCGTTCCACGACCAGGCCGAGACGCTCGCCCATTGGCCCTCCGCGAGGCTGAACGCGTACACGTCGGTGTCGCTGGCCAGCGTTCCCAGGACCGCCAGGCGGTCGGCGCCGCCGCCGATCGGGACCGCCGTGCCGTCGATGTTCTCGGCCGTCGCCGCGGTGTCGTTGGCCACGGCTGTGTACGGCTCGGTCTCGATCGCCGCGCTGAGGATCAGCTCGATCGCATACGCCCCCGTGCCCACCAGGCTGGCGGCGCGGACCGTGTAGGTCCCCGCCGCGGCCACCGGCAGGGTCTGCAAGTACACCGTCTGCCCCGCCGCCGCGGCGGCCACGCTGCCCAGCGAAACGCTGTCGGGGCCGAGCAGTTCCAGTTCCGCCTGGATCGTCCCGCTCTGCGGCACGAGGATCAGCGTCGCGGTCTGACCGGCCTCCAACTCGATCGAATAGGCGTCCTCGTCGCCGGGTGCGTTGAACACGCCGGCTTGAGTCGCGTCGTAGACCAACGACCCATCGGGCCGCACGGGCGCCAGGGGTGTCGCAAAGGGAACGACCGGGTCTTCCGCGCTGAAGTGGAGCACGTAGGGGTCGCCAGCGGTGCCGTCGGCGTTGCCGTCGAGCAGGTTGCCGACCGTGTCGCGCAGCGCGCTGGACGAACTGAGCAGCGTCAGTGTCAGCTCACCTTCGGGCACGTCGTTGAAGGTCACGGCCAGCGTCTGCGTGTCCGCGTCATAGCTCACCTGGTTGGCGTTCATCGTGGCCCCGGAGGTCGCTTCGAACAGTGTGACGTCCTCCGGCCCGAGGCCGGCGGTGGCCAGCGCCTCGTTGAACTCGAACTCGACGGTCAGCAAACCGCCGACGGCCGAGGCGCCCTCAGCCACCGACGCATCACTCACGACCGGCCCGGTCGTGTCGTACTTCAACGTCGCCGAGAAGGCCGACAACCCCACCTGCGCGACCGAGGTCAACGCGCCGGCCGCAAGCTGGACCGTGTACGTGCCGTCCGCGTCTTGGGCCGCCGCGATGTCGAAGCGGAGCGTGTCGGGGTCCAGGAGCGTCACACCAGTGGCCGGGATCACGCCACCGCCGGGCTGCGTGATCACCAGATCGTCGGCGTCGATGCTGGGCAGCAGCAGGGCGTCGGAAAGGTGGACGGTGTACGTGCTGGGGAACGCCGAACTGGCGTAGCCGTCGGCCGGTTCGCTCGCGGCCACGGCAAACGTCTCAGCCCCGGTCGCACCCGAGGTCTCCAGCAGATACGTCCCCTGGCCGCTGAGCGCGCTGACGCGGACGCGGTACAGCCCGTTTGCCAGAGCCGTGTGCTCGATGGACGTGCCGCTGCCGATCTGCACTCCGTCGGGATCGAACAGTTGCAGCGTGGCCACCAGGTCGTTCACCGGCTCGCCGGCGCCGGCCGCCGGAATGGAGACGTTCAGCGACAGGGCATCGTTGGCCTGGACGGAAAGCAAGTATTCGTCGGCATCGCCCAGATACCCGAGGGCGCTGGCCGAGGGGCCCAGGGGCTGGGCGTCGGCCGGGCTGCTGTTGGGTTCCAGGTCGAACGCCGCGTCGCGCGTGATCACGAGGCTGTAGTCGGTCGTCTGGCCGGTGACGACTGCGTAGTACCTGCCCTGCACGGCGGCCACAAAGCCGCTGATCGCGCGCGTGACGTTGGAATACCCCGCAGCGCCCTGCGCCAGCGCCACCCCAGCGCCGTCGACCAATTCGAGGCCGGCCGAGCCGCCCGAGGTGGCAAGCACGAGCGAAGCGGATTGTCCCGCCGCGAGGTCGAAGGAGTACACGTCCTGGCCCGCCATGTCCAGTTCGCCGAGCACCGCGCCGCGCTGGGCCGCGCCGCCCAGGGTGAGGAAGCTGGAATCGATGTTTTCAGCGATGGCGAGTGAATCGTTGCTGCCGGCGCCTACGGCCTCCGCTTCCGCAGCGGCGTTCAGGATGACCCGTGCCGTGAACATCCCGAGGGTGCCATCCAATCCGCGGACCGCTACGGTGTACGTACCGCCGACCACGACCGGGATCGTTTGCAGCACGACGCCCTCGCCCACGCTGACTGCGTCGGCAAAGCCGAGGAGTCCGCCGTCCGGGGCGAAGAGTTCGACGCGGGCGCGGAGCGCGGTGTCGGGCTGAATGGCCAGCGACATGATCTGACCCGCATCGAGTTCCAGCTCGAAATGGTCGCTGTCCGTGGCGTTGCCGATCACGGCCGTGGCCGTCGTGGAGTAGACCTGACTGCCCAACGGCGCAACCGGTTGCAGGCTGGTCAGGGCGCGCGGTTCCGACGTGTCGACGCTGAACTGCACTACGTAGTCGCCGCCGGGGAGGCCATCGTTGTCGCCGTCCAGGTCGTTGCCCGCCAGGTCTTCCAGGGCCTCGTCGCCGCTGCGCACGGTAAGCGTGTAGATGTCTTCCACGAGGGTCAACTCGCGATAGCCCGCAGGTCCCTCGGAGCCGAAGTTCAGGTACAACTCACCCGACCACTCGTCGTACCAGTACGGATCAGACGCGTAGGGAGCTAGCGCGCCGCTCCGTAAGCCCTCCAGACTGAAATCGGCCGCGTCGAGATTCTGCCCGCGGAAGGGTTCATCCACTTGGAACTGCGGCCACCAGGAGTCACCGACCGGGCCGGAATCGAGCACATCGCCCGTGGAGACCGGCGACTGCACGATCGCCGGCGCGTCAGCGATCGTAAACGAGATGCTGTACGGGTTCGCTGGGCCAACGCTACCGTCGTCGGTGGCGGCGATGCTCTGGGCTCCCAAAGTGACAACAACGCTGCCGTCGAAGAAATCTGCGGGGAGGCCAAATTCCACCCGTCGCGGGTCCCCCGGATCCACGGCCACCCAGTCGGCCTCCACGCTACCTTCGCCGAACGCGAACGACACGTCGCTGGGGTCGAGCGAGGCAGGATCCACGGGCTGGGTGAACGTGAAGGCCACCGAGTCGGGCCGCTGGACGAGTTCGCTGCCCTCGTTGGGATCGCTGTCCGCCACGGAGATACTCAGCAACTGGCGCTGCTCCAGGCTTTCAAACGAGAGCCCGCGCCGCCGATGCAGACGCTTGCCCGTGCGGCGTGCCGCGCCCTTGCCACGGATCTGCCGCGACTCAACCTCGGTCCTGCGCCCAACCCGATGACCATCCTGCCTTGTCATTCCAGTGTCCTCGCCGTGGGATGTGCTTGCCGCAAAGCACGCGCGGATCGAAGATCGCACGCATCGCTGCCTCATCGAGGGCCCGCCCTGACAGCCAGGGCGACGTGCCCGAGAATAACGGCCGTAGCTACTATGGCGACCGAGCATTGGAGACCGACGAACCGCCCGTTAGTTCCGGGCTAGTTTTGCGTGAGCATGGGTCGCCCGGTTGCAGCCCAGGGCCATCGCGCTTTGCGTAACATGGGCTAACGCGGCAAGACGCGGTGTGAGGTGATTGTTCACGGGGTTCTTGCTCTTGTGATGCACGCCTGGACACCCCAGGAGCGGAACAACAATCAGCACGGAATGGCACTGATATTTTCTTAACGTGTTTTGGCTTCTTGCTTTCGAGCTTGGTTACGGGGTTTCGTCATGAGTTGGTAGGGCTTGGGCCTTCGTTGGCGTTGGCGTGGTTCGAGGCGGTCGGGTCGGTGACCAATTGCATGGGAAGCGATTGCCGTGAGCATGTGTTCGTAGAGCGCGGCCAGTTGCTCGCGCGGGACGTGGGCGATCACGGGGCGGAATGCTTCCAAGGTCCGCATGGCTCGCGTGAAGCTGATCTGGCGTGGATCTTTTCCATGCCTGGCCGCCGCCTGGGCGATCTGGTCGCGTGGATACCGCTGGGCATCGAGCAGCGTCGTGGCCACCACGATCGTTCGTGCGCGATCGCCTCGGCGGACGATGCGGCAACGAAACTCGCGGAACGCCAGCGTCTGGGGAATCGCGGCGTAGTCCTCGGCAGACATCCCGTCGGGTTTGGGGGGCTTGCTCCACTCGACGACGTGATCGCACGGGCCGAGCCGTCGGCCACGGCGGAAATCCACTTTCCGGCGGGCGTGCATCTGGCCCACAAAATCGACGCCACGCTGCTGCAACAGGGCGATTTCCATGTGGGAGCAGAGATAGCGATCCGTCAGCAACACCTCGCCCTTCTGGAGCGACGGGATCATGTCGCGGAGCATGGCCAGTTCGCTTTGAAACTTGCCCGCCCAGCGGCGAATGCCCAGCTCCAACACCGTCCCCACGGCCAGCGAAAACAGCACCCCAAGGCGGGCCAGCGGAAAGCCGACTCCGGGAGCTTGCCTGCGACTCTGGGGAAAGGCCTCCTGGTTCTCCGGCGTATCGGGCATCGAGACCGTCGAACCATCGAACACCTTCACCACCCGACCCAGCCAACGCCACTCGCCCAGGGCACCGCGATCGGCCTCGCGCCCAGTGTGCCGGGTGAGCATGGCCAACAAGGCTTCCGGAAGGCGTTGTCGTGCCCGTGCATAGGCGCCTGTGTCTGGGGAACAAGGCGACATCCCCTGGGCCAGCCGCCAGGCGAGTGTCAGCGGGCGGTCAAAACCAGCCAGGTGGGCGAAATGAAAAGCAGCCATTTT
>DYLT01000297.1 GCA_020721945.1 Blastopirellula marina | reverse complement strand
CACGGGGTCTTGAGCTCGAAGGTGATCTTGATCGAGACCCAACCGGGAAGCAGGTGCGCGGGGATGTCGCTCAGACGTAGCTCATCCGGAAGCGCCAACGTCGGCTGCGTCGCCAGCTGCTGGTAGCGCCCTCGCGCGGCGTTGCCGTTGCGTGCAGCCCAAGCCAGGCACTCATCCGAGAGCTGGCCGACCAGGTCCCACGCCGTCGATGCGGAGGGGTTGGCGCGCTGCCCGGCAAGATGCGCTTGGAGGTCGAAGGTCACGGCGTCGCCTCGTCCAGGAGGGCTCTCAGGATCGCGTCTCCGGTTCGTACGGCCGCGTCGTCGATGTCGTGCCATGCGCTCCTCAGCTTGGTTTTCATCTCGTCGAAGCTCGCCTGGCTGCCGTCTACGAACCCGAACGTGCGCGCCGGCTGCCTGAAGCTGAACACCTTCTTGCTCTCCGGTAGGACCTCGGCGTGGTCCATCTGCGCCTTGCGCGCCCGACGCCCAGCAAGCCAAGAATCGTTCTGCCCAGCGTTGCTCTTCGGTTCGGGCCTTCCGATCACCCGGTTGAACGTGCTTTCGTTTGCGCTCTGCCGCGCGAGATGGCGGCCGTTCACCGACCAGAAGTTTCCGAGAGACGCCCAGGCGAAATCGCCATGCTCCACGCGCCGCCAGCGTTGGGCGCGGACATAGGTTTGAAGCCGTTCGAGACTGACGGCATCGACTGCGGCGGGCTGCTCGACGCTGATGACGCCGTAATCACGGTGATGGGCCGCGTTCTGGCGTGCGTTCTCGTCGGTAGGCTTGTAGACCGTCTTGCCGCCGATCGCGGCGTAGTCGGCGATGAGCCGAATCGTCACGTAGATCAATGCCCACTCCTCGCCACAAACGGCCCGCAGCGGCGTGAAGACGAGCTGGAACGTGTTGCCCTCCTTGATCTGCTGCTGCTGTGCGTGGCCGCCGGCGTCGAACACGTCGAAGCGAAACTTTCGCGCCCAGCTCGTGCAGCCGAACAGCTCGCAGACGACGCACCGCCGTCCCTGGCGGTCAGGGCAACGCGAACCACTGTTCGACGGGTCGCAGGCGCTGCCGTCAAGGCCGCGCACGAGCACCTCGAACCACCAGCGAAGGGAGCCGAGCAAGCCAGTCGTGATGAGGCGACCCGAGCTGCCGGTCCGGTCGCCGGTCCAGATGTCGGTCACCGCCTTGATCCGCCAGGCCTTGTTCGTCGGCGCCGCCATTCCGCCTACTCCACCGTCAGCTTGTCGGCCAGGCCCAGCTCCTCCAGGAGCTGGCGAACGTCCGACGTCAGGCCCCCCGCGATCTCCGCCCGGACCGTCGCCGACAACTCGACCTTGACCACAACCTCGGCCCCGCCGCTCCGGAGCTTCGGCAGCAGCTTGGTGCCGAGGCGGTTCCAGAGCTCGGGCGGGACCGTCCCTGCGACGCGCACGGTCTGCGTCGTGGGGGCCGTCGGCGGCAGCGGGCCAGGTGGCACGGGTTCCGGGCCACCGATGGGTGGCTGGGGCCCGGGCCCAGGGGCCGGGGCGGGACCAGGTGGTACCGGCGTTGGGATCGGGGCTCCGGCCTTCAGCGCCTTCGCCTTGTCCCGCTTCAGAAGGAACACGTTCGCTTCGAACGCGACCTCGTCGCCGGAGACGGTCTCGGCGTACCAGAGGCGGTCGTACGTGCCGTCCGGGCGCTTGCCGGAGGCGAGACCAAAGTCGCCGTTCTTCACGAACTCGACGAGCTTCGTGCGCAGGACAGCGTCGGGGTCGAGGAGCCGGGTGAGAGAGCCGTCGAGGAAGCTCTGCCGGAGGCTCGCGAGCGACCATGCGCCGGATACCTTGAGGGCGGGCGGCCAGTTGCGGTCGAGGTAGCCGGCGCCCACCGACTCGTTGAGCAGCGCCTCGGACCTCAGCGCGCCGATGACCCGGCCGCAGAGGGTCTCGGACCCGCTGGAGTGGCCGGCACCGAGGTCGATGACACGCAGGTCATCGTCGCGGTCGCCGAGCTCGAACAGCTTTGCGAGCACCTCGCGCAGGGCGGGCAGCGCAGCCAGCGCCTGCTCCCGCTCCTCTGGCGTCGGCTGTTCGCGGAGGATGAGCGTCCGGCGGTCCTTGTCGTGGCTGAGCTTGCTCCGGATGCCGGTCGGCAGAGCGCCGAGGACGCTCGGGTCGAAGTCATCGGCCACTGGCTGGCTGGCCTCGGCGTGAAGCACCACGTAGCGGTAGCCGGCCCAGACCTCGTCCTTGGCGTCGGTATCCGCGTCGCTGACCTTCCCCTGCACGTCAGCGCGGTCCGCGCGGTCGAACTCGGCGCCGAGGACGCCTTCGTTGATCTCCTTCTGCACCCGCTTCCAGGCCAGGAGGATCTCGACCTTGTCGCGCAGGTCGCGCCCCGGCTTCCGCACGCACCAGACCAGCGACCCGGGGTAGAGACGCGGCGACTTGCCCCGCTGCCTGGTCCACTCGGCGATCTGTGCCCGGACCGGGCCGGCGCCGGTCCACTCGATGTCGGGGTCCGCGATGACGAGCGTCAGCTTGGGCGAGTCCGCCACCGCCGAGCCGTCGGCCGGGAACGGCAGAAGCGGGACGCTCGCGCCGCGTTCGAACTCCTTTTGCACCAGCGAGCGCAGCGTCGGCAGGATCTCGGTCGCCTCGTCGAGCGAGGCCCGCCGATCGCTGACCACCTTCTTGAGCGTCGGCTGGTGGTGGATGCGGAAGCCGTCCGATCCTGCGCGACGAATGTAGTAGGACCTGGCTTCGAGCGCCATGGCCGCGTTGTCGACGGACGTCGTGTCGACGTCGGGCTCGCCGAGCGCGAAGCGCAGCTCGGGCAGGTGCGCCACCTTGTCGACCTGGCCGCCCGATGACTCGAAGAGGATGGCCGTGCCGACGCGACCGTGAATGCTCCGCAGCGGTCCCTTGGTGTCAGCGTCGAGCGCACGGGCGTGTGCTGTGGCGCCGGCGATGTCGCTGTCGATGGCCGGGAGCAGGCGAGGCTCGCCGAGCTGGCCGAGCACCACGGCCCGGAACTCGGGGACTTCGAGCGGCGCAGACCCGAGCGTGAGAAGCGGTTCGGTCCGGGCGTGCGCGAAGCCGTCTCGATAGGCCCAGGAGATCCACTGCGCGAGCATGGCCAGGGTCCCGCGGGTCTGTTGATACTGGGCGAGCGCCTGCCACTTGCGCTGAAAGACGGAGAGGGTCGCGGGATGGAACGGGTAGCAGGTCTCGAAGCGCGTCTGGAGGAACTCGCGCGCCTTCTTCTCTGTCGTGGCGGTGTCGACGGCGGTCCACTCGGGCGGCAACTGCGCCCGCCGCTCGAAGCACCAGTCGGCGTAGGTCTTCGCGACGCCTTTCCGCACCCGCTCGTTGCCGAGGTCTTCGAAGAGCCGGCGGCGCACGACCTCGCTGATCTCGGCCTCGTCGTTGGCGATGAGCTGCTTGGCGACCCGGCCGATCTCCTTTGCGATCAGGTCCTGCCAGCGGAGCTCCCAGTCGTCCATCTCGGGCTTGCTCTGCGGGAGGCTGACCATGGCCGCGCACTTCGTCGTCCCGGTCATGCAGCGCACCAGGTTGCCGAGGAACGAGCGAAAGGCGTCGGCCCGGTCCTTGTGACGATTGAGGTAGTTGAGAACCTCGTCGCAGAGCACGAGGACGCTGCCGCCGGCGACGTCGAAGAGCTTCCGCAGGTTCGAGGTGCCCGGGGGCTTGTCGCGCCCCTCGGGGCCAAGAGCGCGCACGCCGTCTTCACCGGCGAGCTGGCGCGCGATGTCGACCCAGGGCGTCGGCGCCTCCTCGGAGGGATCCCAGGCGTTGCCGACGAACACCGCCACCCGCGCCTTGGGTAGCCCCTGCAGGCGGGCCTGGTCAACCAGTGCGCGAACCCCCGGGTTGCCGATGCACTCGTCGGGGCTCTTCACCAGATGGTAGAGCGCCGTCAGCGTGTGCGTCTTGCCGCCGCCGAACTGGGTGAGCAGGGCCATGACCGGCGCGGCGTTCTCGGTCTCGCCGGACAGTCGGCGCAGCACCATGCCGGCGTGATCCTGGAGCGCGCGCGTGAAGCAGGTCCGCGAGAAGAACTGCACCGGGTCGCGGTAGTCGAGCGGCGCGGTCTTCGCCACCACCTGCTCGAGGGCGATCGCGAACTCGTCGGGGTTGAACGAGCGGCCCTCGCGCACTTCCTTGCGTGGAACGACGACCTTGTACCAGGGCTGCATCACTCATCTCCTCTTTTTGTTCCGGCTGGAACTTGCTCACGATCCGCCGCACCATCTCGTTGACGATTTCCTGCACGCCTTCTGTTTGCATGCTCACCTCGGCACCGCCAGCAGCATCGCGTCGAGCAGCCGCTTCTCGTCGCTCTCCCTCGGATAGAGCGCCGACAGTGCGTTCGCGAGCCGAACGAAGTCAGGGCCGCGAGCGACCTCGGCTTGCAGGAGCGCGCGCAGCGCACTCGCGCGGCCGGCGGACTGGAGCAGCATCGCGGCGTGGACGCGATCCAGCGTGGTCGCCTGACGGCGGGTGCGAAGCTCGGTGTCCGGGACGTCCGCGCTGGCGCCCTTGCGTCGTTTGCCCGCTGCGCGCGGGGCCGGGGCCTCGCCGTCCGTGAACAGCGAGAGCTGGACGGTCTTCGGCTCGCGAGCCCGCTCGAGCCGATCCGCGACGGCCGAGGCACCTTCCTTGCCGAAGAGCTGCGCCGCCCGCTCGGAAACCGGCAGGAGCCGAACGACTCCCTTCTCGGTCGCGATGATGCGGCCCTCCCACTCCGGGAGGTGGATCCCCAGCGGCTGAGCGAACCGGCGCACGACGTCGAAGACGAGCGAGAAGCCCCTGGGCTTGCGCTTGCGAGTCGTGGGCTCATCTTCTTCGTCGCCCTCCTCGTCCTCGCCGTCCGGCTCGTCATCGTCCGCGGAGATGTCGCCGCTCACGGCCTCCTGGTTCGTCGCCTGGAGCGTCCACAGGAAGAGCGCCGTGAGCCGCGCGTCTTCTTCCAGGGCGCCGGCCGCCCCGTTCCTCGCCCGCGCTTCCGCGGTGCCGAGGATCTGCTCCAACGCCATGCGGCCGATGACTTCCCAGACGTAGGCGAGAAAGCCGCGCCTGTGCGGCTCTCGCGCCTCCGGGTCGCCGCCGAGCGGGATCTCGCGCTCCTCGGCATCGACCACCTTCGCGTAGCGGCTGTAGATCTCGATCGCCGGTCCGATGCAGGCGAACACCAGGTCTGCGCCGCGCACGCCCTCGGCCTGGAGACGTTCCATCCAGTCGCCCACGCGACGCGGGAGCTCTCGAAGAACATCGGCCCAGTCGCCGATGCCGGCCTCCTCCGGGCGCGGGCGGCAGACGAGGTGGACGCTCGTGGCAAGGGCGGCGGAGTCGCGAGCCCGTAGGCGATGCGCCATTTCCGTGGCGATGGGCCATGAACCTGTGAGTGTCCATCCACCCTGGATGATGCCGGAGAGCAGGGCTTCCCATCCAGCGGTAGTCTTGTGCGCGAATACGACGCACCCGATCCCGGAGTCGCGAAGGCGCTGTCGGCCCGCTCGGAATGCCTCCGCCATCGACGCCTCGAAGAATTGCTTGTCCTTCATCCCCAGGTTGGTGCGCTGCGTTTCGTCATGAATGGCCTCAAGCAGCTTGGGCGTCAGTGGGTTTTGGGAGTCGAAGGGGTCGCGAAGAAGAGACTCGTTGGGCATGGCCCTCTTGAACCACACGAAGAAGAAGTCGGACAGGCACGCGTAGGGGATTGCATCGTAGTAGGGTGGGTCGGTGAACCAGACGCACGCCGATTCCTCGGGTAGCGGCGGCGTCTGCGCGGCGGCGACTACGACTTGAGCGCTGGGTGGTACGTTTCCCACCGAGAGGGCCCCCGCGATCAAATTGTCGAGAGACGTTACGAACCCGCCGCTCGACTCAGATATCGGCACACCTTCCGCGGAGTCCCACGGTGGATTGATTCGGCCGTGGCTCAAGACCTGACGCGGGCACTCCGCCACCGGCTCCCATAGGCAAATGGCATTCGCGAGATCCGTCATCTTGCCCAAGGCCAAGCATAGCGACCTCGCATGACTGCTTCGGTTCCCAATGAGCGAGGCGAATGTCGCCAGCGCCACCTTCTGCCTCGCCGTGAACAAATCCCCCCACTGGAGCATGCCGTAGCGCTGGACGCGAAAGCCCAGCGTGCCGACCGGCGGCAGCGGCTCATCCGGCACCGGGCAGAGCCCCTCCTTGCCGCCGCGTTCCCACTCGTCGAGAACCTC
>DYLT01000296.1 GCA_020721945.1 Blastopirellula marina | reverse complement strand
GCGCCGATCGCCCGGCACGTGGGCCGAGCAACAAGCCAGCGTCAAAGGGCCGATTTGTTCCGATTGGATGACGGTGTGTCACGTGCTCGAACGGTACGATCGTCCGCCTTGGAGAAGGACCTCGTTTCCGGCCGCGGTCGCGGCAGGGGGAGCGTTGTTCTGCCGGCCTGCCGCCGGGATCGACCCACCGCCTCGTCTGGCGACCCGCCGCGCAGGTTCGCACTGATCTCGGCCCGTCGGCCGACGTGTTCGGGGCCGCTGCCCCCTTATGGCACCGTGGTCTCACCGCGGGCGGGGGCTGCCCACAAATGCTCGTGAGACGCACAAGGGCTGCGGCCGTGGAACCGATTCTCGTCGTGGTGTTATGCCTCGTGGTTGCGGTAGGCACGTTCGGCGCCGTCAAGTTTCTGGACCACCTCCGGCGCAAGGATGCCGAATCGGAGGCCCGAGAGATCATCCGGCGTGCCCAGCAGGAGATGGAGAACCGACGCCGCGAGGTCGAGTTGGAACTGAAGGAACTGGCCATCCAGCAGAAGGCCGAGGGGGAGCGGGAGCTCCGGCAGCTCCGCGAGGAACTGCACGAACGCGATCGGATGCTGGACAAACGCCAGGATGCCCTCGAACAGCAGGCCGAGCAGCTTCACAAGCAGGAGAAGATCGTCGAGGCGACGCAGCGCAAGCTGACGGAGCGGATCCAGGACGTCAACCGGCGGAAGGAAGAACTGGCCAAGCTGGTGGACCTCCAGCGGCAAACGCTTCACGAACTCAGTGGTTTAAACCGCGAGGAGGCCACCAAGCGCCTGCTCGAGATGCTCGAGACTGAACTGACCCAAGAGACGGGGGCCATCATCGCGCGGCACGAGAAGCGGCTGGCCGAAACCTGCGAGGAGCGATCGCGCGAGATCATGCTGACCACCCTCCAGCGCTATGCCGCGGCGCACACGGCGGAGACCACGACGAGCACGGTCGATATTCCCAACGACGAGATGAAAGGCCGGATCATCGGGCGCGAGGGCCGGAACATCCGAGCCTTCGAGAAGGCCACCGGGGTCGATGTGATCATCGACGACACGCCCGGCGTGGTCATCGTCAGTGCGTTCGACATGATCCGCCGGGAGATCGCCCGCATCGCGCTGAACAAGCTCATCGCCGATGGCCGCATCCACCCGTCGCGCATCGAAGAACTGGTCGCCGAGACCCAGAAGGAAATGGAGCGGCACATTCAGAAGCTGGGCGAGGAAGCCTGCCAGGAGGTCGAGATCCACGGGCTGCACGAGCGTATCGTGAACCTCTTGGGTCGGCTCCAGTTCCGCACCAGCTACAGCCAGAACGTACTGCGGCACTCGATCGAGGTGGCGTTTCTGGCCGGAATGCTTGCCGACGAGCTGGGCCTGGACGGCCCGTTGGCCCGGCGCTGTGGGCTGTTGCACGACATCGGCAAAGCGGCCGATCACGAGGCCGAAGGCGGGCACCCGAAGATCGGGGCCGATCTGCTCAAGCGCTACGGCGAGTGCCGCGAGGTGATCCACGCTGCGGCGGGCCATCACGACGATCTCAAGGTCGAGAACCCGTACACGGTGCTGGTCGCGGCCGCCGACGCGTGCAGTGCCTCGCGCCCCGGTGCCCGGCGCGAAACGCTCGAACGCTACATCAAACGCATGGAAGAACTCGAGAACATCGCCACCGAGTTCCCCGGCGTCGAACAAGCGTACGCCATCCAGGCCGGGCGCGAGTTGCGCGTGCTGGTCAGCTCGAAGGACACCACCGACGAATCGGCGGCCAAGATCTGCCGCGACATCGTCCGCGCGTTCGAGGAGCGGCTCACGTACCCGGGCGAGATCAAGGTGACCGTGCTCCGCGAGACGCGGTACTCGGAAGTGGCGCGATAAGGAGAGTCGGCCCCGTGCGGTTGATGCTCATCGGCGACATTGTGGGGAAGCCTGGCCGGCAGATCGTGCTCCGCACGCTCCCCGGTCTGAAGATCGATCGCCGGCTCGATTTGGTCGTTGCCAATGCCGAGAACGCGGCCGGAGGCTCGGGGCTGACCCCCGAGATCTATCGCGAACTCGTCGCCGGCGGCGTCGACTGCATCACGCTGGGGGACCACGCATACCGGCGTCGCGAGATCTACTCGGTTCTCGAGACGCAACCGCGCATCGTGCGCCCGGCGAACTATCCGGCCCAGGCCCCCGGGCGCGAGGTCACCGTGCTCGCGGCCGGCGCGGTGCGCGTGGCGGTCTTCACCCTCCTGGGCCGGGTGTTCATGCCGCCCGTCGATTGCCCCTACGCCGCCGCCGACCGCGTGCTCGAAAGCCTGCCGCCCGACGTCCGGGTGATTCTCGTCGACATCCATGCCGAGGCCACCAGCGACAAACAGATTCTCGGCCGGCGCCTCGATGGCCGCGTCTCGGCCGTCCTGGGTACCCATACCCATGTCGCCACCGCGGACGAGCAGATTCTGCCCGGCGGAACGGCGTTCCAGTGCGATGTGGGCATGACCGGCCCGCACGAGAGCATCCTGGGCCGGCGCATCGACCGCGTCCTCGAGACCGCAACGACGTTTCGCCCCACGCACTTCGAGGTCGCCACCGGCGATTGCCGGCTCTGCGGGACGATCGTCGAGGTCGATCCGGCCACGGGCCGGGCCTCGCACATCGAGCGAGTCGTTGTCGATCAGCATGAGGCGGATCGGCTCGCCGCGCGGGCCCACCGCGCCGCGATCGCGCGGGAAAACCAAGGCCAGGCCCCCCCCTAAGAACGTCCGATGGACTGTGCTACACTTGGCGCGAGACCTCAGTCGGCTTCGGTCCGTTGGACCCGCGTCTTCTCGGGTTGGCCTGAACCGCACCAGCATTTCGGCCCATGAGGGGACGACCGGAAGATTTGCCTATGGCCCGCAAAGCCCTCATCACCGGCACCACCGGACAGGACGGCGCCTACCTCGCCGAGTTTCTGTTGGGCAAGGGCTACCAGGTCCACGGCATGGTCCGGCGCTCCAGCACCGAGAACTTCGAGCGGATTGCTCACCTCCGTGGCCGCGTGACCCTGCACCAGGCCGATCTGTTGGACCAGCTCTCGATCGTCGAGCTGATCCAGAACGTCCGGCCCGACGAAGTGTATAACCTCGCGGCCCAGAGCTTCGTGCCCACCAGTTGGGTCCAGCCGCTCTTGACGGGCGAGTTCACCGGATTGGGCGTCACGCGCATGCTCGAGGCGATCCGCCTGGTCGATCGCTCGATCCGCTTCTACCAGGCCAGTTCGAGCGAGATGTTCGGGGCGGTCCGCGAGGAACCGCAGAACGAGCATACCCCCTTCTGGCCCCGCAGCCCCTACGGCGTGGCCAAGGTCTACGGGCATTGGATCACCGTGAACTACCGCGAGAGCTATGGCATCTTCGCCTGTTCGGGGATCCTGTTCAACCACGAGTCGCCCCTGCGGGGCAAGGAGTTCGTCACCCGCAAGATCACCGATGCCGTCGCCCGCATCAAGCTCGGCGTGCAGGACAAGCTCCGATTGGGCAACCTCGACGCGATGCGTGACTGGGGGTTTTCGGGCGACTACGTGCGGGCGATGTGGCTGATGCTTCAGCAGGACCAGCCCGACGACTACGTGGTGGCCACGGGCCAGAAGCATTCGGTGCGCGAGTTCGTCGAGCTGGCCTTCCGGCACGTCGACCTCGACTGGCACGATTGGGTCGAGGTCGACCCGGCGCTGTTCCGGCCCGCCGAAGTGAACACGTTGCGCGGCGATGCGTCGAAAGCCCGCCGGGTGCTCGGTTGGGAGCCCACCGTCAGCTTCCCCGAGTTGGTCCGGATGATGGTCGACGCCGACCTTGCCCGGGTGCGCCGCGAGGAACGAGGACCGACGAGGGATGAACCATGAGGGGCTTTGAGGCCAGCGAGTCGATCGTCTTCGCGTTGCTGGCATGGGCCCCGGCCTTTCGCTCTCCGCTCTCCGCTCCCTGCTTCCCGTTCCCTGCTCCGTGCTGCGTGCTCCGTGCTCCCCGCTCCCCGCTCGCTAGCTGCTGCTTCCCGTGAAACGACTGCTCGTCACACTCCTGAAAGTCGGCGTCTCGGTCGGCATTCTCGCCTGGCTCTTCGTCGAGGCGCAGCGGAACGCCGTGTTTTACGACCTCTGGGAACGGCCCAAGCGATGGGGGCTGCTCGGAGCCGCCTGCGGGCTGGAGTTCCTCGCGGTGCTCGTGACGCTGGTCCGCTGGCATTTCTTGGTCCGGGCTTTGGGCGTGACCTTGTCCCTGCGCGAGACGCTGCGCATCGGGTTCTTGGGCTACCTGTTCAACCTCGCGCCCATGGGCATTGTGGGAGGCGATCTCCTCAAGGCCGTGATGTTGGCCCATCGTCAACCCGAATGCCGTGCCGAATCGGTGGCCACCGTGTTCGTCGACCGGGCGTTGGGGCTGTACGTCTTGTTTCTGGTGGCCTCCGGGGCGATGATCGTCACGGGCTTCTGGCACGCTGCCGACACCGCGGTGCCACTGGTCTGCAAGGCGACGCTTGCCGTAACCGGCGTGGCCACGGTCGCCATGGCCGCCGCCCTGGGCCCCGACCTGACCCGGGGCAAATCCACCGAACTGGTGCGCACGATCCCTTACCTCGGCCCGCCGCTTGCCAAACTGATCATCGCCGTGCGCATGTACCGGCACCAACTTCCCACGTTGGCCTTGGCCGCGGCAATGAGCGTGGCGGTCCACACCCTCTTCGCCACGGCGGTGTACTTGATTGGCGCGGGGCTGTACGACGCCCACCACACGCTGGGCACCAACCTGGTCGTCTCGCCGATCAGCGCGGTGACCGGGGTGCTGCCGATCAACCTCGGCCCGTTCGAGGGGGTCTTGAACTTCCTCTACACCGCAGTGCCCCTGCCCGACGGTAGCCGCATGGCCTCGGGACAGGGACTCGTCGTGGCTCTGGGGTATCGAATCGGCACGGTCTTGGTCGCGGCCATTGGCTTGGCGTACTACGTCGCGGCCCGGCAAGAGGTCGCCGAGTTGATGGAAGAGGCCTCGCACGAGAGCACAGCTCCCGCGCATGGATTGCAGACACCCGACTTGGGTCAGATGCCGGACTAGCCAGTCCGGCCCGATTGCCCTATGTCGGGTGAATCGTTCCCCCTAATCAGACTTCGGTCTCCGCTGCGCCCTACGAAGCACGCACCTGCGGCCCAAGAAAAAGAGAGGCGGACTGCCTTTGCAAGGACATCCCCCAAAGGGACTGCTGGCCTTGTTTCAGCCGCTTGGCTGTGTGAGAATCAAGCGTGCGACATTCATCGGGCGAGGAGTCTATGAAACTGGTGCCCTTGGGTGACAAGGTGGTAGTCCGCCGGACGGAGGCCGAGGATCGGTCCTCCGGTGGAATCGTCATTCCCGACGCCGCCAAGGTGAGGCCGCAACAGGGTCGCGTGCTGTCGGTGGGGGACGGATACCGCCTGCCTGACGGGTCGCGGGCCAAGCCCCAGGTGGTCGATGGGGACCGGGTGCTGTTCAACCCTTTCGCCGGGACGGAAGTCGTCATCGAAGGCGAAGAACTTCTTATCCTAAGCGAGGGCGAGATTCTGGCGGTCGTCGCGTGAGCCGTGCGCCGTGGGACGAGCGGCCCCGACCGCTTGAGCAGGCATTTCGCGTTCCGGACGACTATTCGGCGGCCGATTTCGTTCCGTCGATCGACCCGCTGATCAGCACCCCGCTGGGAAGGGGTCGGGCCGCGCAGAGATAGCCCAGGCGATGCAGTTCGTCGCGCACTCGGCGGAACGACTCGAAACTGTCCTCGTAGACCCAGAGCGTGACCGTGGTGCGCGAAGGGTCATGCGCGCCCAGGGCCCGGCGGAATTGCGAGCCTTCAGCCAAGGCCATCTCGACTGGCTCGCCGAGGTCGCTGGAGGCGGGCATGACGGTCCACCGAACCATGCGGATCCCCTCACGGCGCGCGGTTCCCTCCGGCCCGCGCACCAGTTCGTCGAATCGCTCGACCGCGTACCGGAAGCGGAACCCTCCTTCCGGGCCGACCACGTTGGCCGATTCCGAGAGGTCGGGGTGGCGCGCGAAGTCGTGAAGTTTCTTGCGCATGTCGTCCCGCGCCAGGCGCAATAACGGCTCGACCGGTACCTGCGCGATCCGGCCGCCGCGGAGCTGGAAGTGCAGCTCGGGGCCATCGACCGGTTTGCTCAAGGGAGTCGGCCGATTCTCGATGATCTCCGGCCGATCGGGAATCGCCTCGGCGCGGCGCCTCGCACTTTCCA
>DYLT01000295.1 GCA_020721945.1 Blastopirellula marina | reverse complement strand
CCGATGGGTTGGGCAGGTGGCATTGCCCGGCTGTTTTAGTCCGCGCATTCCGCCTATAGTGTTCAGTTGCGAACCGCCTTGTCTCGCTTGGTTGCCCAGTTTCGCGCAACGGGTGCCGGATTCTCCTTCCAACGCATGGCGGTTCGACCGCGGGTTGCCGTGCGCGTGGATATTCCCGAACCATTTGACGCGCTTGGTGTTACGGCGCCTAGCTGGTCTGGCGCGTGGGTCGCGCCAGCACGCACCCCTAAACTTAACTTGCACTCCCTGAACGAATTGCGAACGAATCGAAAACGCTAGTTGACGCGCGTCGGAAAGCGGCTAGACTTGTTCCGCGGCACCTGTATGTTGTGGTCATGAGGGCATCAACTACAATATATAGGGGTATATCGCTTGCTCTGTACCCCTCATTCGAGTAGTTCGATCGAAGGACTTCGTCTCTGGGGCGGGAGATGGTTCTCGAGCAGGAGGCGTTGACGGGCGGACGGCAAAGCGTATACAAAGGTATAGCATCCGGAGCGATGCCCGCGTCTTTCAGAAGGATCGCAATCATGCCAATGGAAAAAGACTTGCAGACCCCCCAGCGCGTCGCCGCGTTGACCGCGCCGGCTGACGACTCGGCCCGAAGGTCGGCGATCACGGCTCGCCAGGGCCTGAGCATCGAGGCGCACTTTTGCCCCCCCGAGGTGGAGTCGCCTTTCGATACCGTGGCCTGGGAGCTCCGCACGGCAGCCATCAAGACCGAAAGCGGCGAGTCCGTTTTTGAACAACGCGACTGCGAAATCCCCGCCACGTGGAGCCAACTGGCCACTAACGTCGTGGCCAGCAAGTACTTCTACGGCGAAATCGGCACGCCGGAACGCGAGCGCAGCGTGCGCCAGCTCATTCACCGCGTGGCCCGAACCATCGCCGACTGGGGCCTCAAGGATGGTTACTTCGCCACTCCCGACGATGGCGAGCGGTTCTACCGCGATCTGGCCTGGCTGTGCCTGCACCAGCACGTCTCGTTCAACTCCCCGGCATGGTTCAACGTGGGTCTGTACCACTGCTACGGCGTAGAGGGGGCGATGTGCAACTGGCACTGGGACGCAACCACCCAAAGCGCCCGCCAGCCCGACAACCCCTACGAGTTCCCCCAGGCCTCGGCCTGTTTTATCCAGAGCGTGGCCGACAACATGGAAGACATCATGGAGCTGGCCCGCAGCGAGGCCATGCTCTTCAAGTTCGGCTCGGGCACCGGGACCGATTTGTCGACGCTGCGCTCGCATCGCGAGAAGCTTTCGGGCGGGGGCAAGCCCTCGGGGCCGCTGTCGTTCATGCGCGTGTACGACCAGATCGCCGGCGTCGTGCGCAGCGGCGGCAAGACCCGCCGGGCCGCCAAGATGCAATCGCTGAAGGTCGCGCACCCCGACATCCTCGAATTCATCGAGTGCAAGTACAAGGAAGAAGAAAAGGCCCGCGCCCTGATCCGCGCTGGCTATAAGCCCGACGAGGCCTACGCCACGGTGCTCTACCAGAACGCGAACCTTTCGGTGCGCGTGACCGACGAGTTCATGCGGGCGGTCGAGGCCGATGGCCCGTGGACCACGCACTGGGTCACCGATCCGACCCGCGAAGGCCCCACCCATCGCGCCCGCGAGATGTTCGAGAAGATGGCCAAGGCCGCCTGGGCCTGCGGCGACCCGGGCGTGCAATACGACACGACGATCAACCGCTGGCACACCTGTCCCAACTCGGGGCGGATCAATGCCTCCAATCCGTGCAGCGAATACATGTTTCTCGACGACTCGGCCTGCAACCTGGCCAGCGTGAACCTGATGAAGTTCCGCCGCGACGATGGCAGCTTCGACGCCGAGCGGTTCATGGCCGCCTGCCGGGTCACATTTATTGCTCAGGAAATCCTCGTCGACCACGCCAGCTATCCCACGGCCAGAATCGCCACGAACAGCCACCGTTTCCGCCCGATCGGGCTGGGCTACTCGAACCTTGGGAGCCTGATCATGGCGGCCGGGTTGCCGTACGACTCCGACGAGGCCCGGGGTCTGTGTAGCGCCGTGACGGCCCTCATGCACGGAGCCGCGTGCCGCACCAGCGCCGAACTGGCCGCCGCCGTTGGGCCGTTCGAGGCCTTCGATCAGAACCGCGCGGCCATGCTCCGCGTGATGGAGATGCACTGGGAGAAGCAGGAACAGATCCACCACTGCCCCGACGACCTCAAACAGGCCGCGCGCAAGGTCTGGGACGAGGTGCTCACCGAGGGCCGCCGCTACGGGTTCCGCAACGCCCAGGCAACGGTGCTGGCGCCGACCGGCACGATCAGCTTCATGATGGATTGCGACACCACCGGCATCGAGCCCGACATCGCCCTGGTCAAGTACAAGCAGCTTGCCGGCGGCGGCGTGATGAAGATCGTCAACCAGACCGTGCCCTTGGCCTTGGCGACCCTGGGCTATACCGACGTGCAGGCGGCCTCGATCGTCGAGTACATCAACACGCACGACACGATCGAGGGAGCGCCGGAACTGAACCCCGAACACCTGCCGGTCTTCGACTGCGCGTTCCAGCCGCCCGGTGGCACGCGGTATATCCCGTGGCGGGCCCACGTCCTGATGATGGCCGCCGCGCAGCCCTTCCTCTCCGGGGCCATCTCGAAGACCGTCAATATGCCCAGGGACTGCACCCCGCAAGACATCGCCGGGGCCTTTCTCGAAGGCTGGAAACTGGGCCTGAAGGCCTTGGCGGTCTACCGCGATGGGTCGAAGGAGATCCAGCCCCTGTCGACCAAGGCCGAGGCCGACAAGGCCGACAAGACCCTCCCCGCCCCGCGACGCGAACGCCTGCCCGACACCCGGCCGTCGATCACCCACAAGTTCAGCGTCAATGGGCACGAGGGGTACATCACCGTGGGCCTGTACCCCGATGGCCGGCCGGGCGAGCTGTTCATCACGATGGCCAAGGAGGGCAGCACCATCGGCGGCCTGATGGACTGCTTCGGGACCGCGGTCTCGATGAGCCTCCAGTACGGCGTGCCGCTGGAGGTGTACGTGAACAAGTTCTCGCACACCCGGTTCGAGCCCCAGGGGTACACCACCAACCCCGACATCCGTGTGGCCACGAGCATCGTCGATTACATCTTCCGGTGGATGGGACTGACGTTCCTTTCGGGCCGTCGAGAACCGGCTAAAGCGCCGGCCGCGCCAGGCAAGGAGGCTCCTTCCGGAGGCCCTCCAGACGCTGAGGGAGAGCCCCAGCCCGCCGCCACGAAGGCCGGCGGGCTGAACTCGGGACAAGGACCGGTCACCCTGCCCGCGATCGCGGCGCGGACGAACACCGTTCGACCCCCAGCCCGGGGAACCAACGGGGCCAGCGGCCCGAACGGCCAGACCGCCGAAACGCCGCGGCGGGCCGCGGGCGCGACGCGCCGCGATCGCTTCGCCACCGCGGAGCCAGGCCCCGGCTTCTTGAGCGAGAACGAGCAATACGCCTCGTTCCAGACCGATGCCCCCCTGTGCGACAACTGCGGCTCGATCACCGTGCGCTGCGGCAACTGCTACCTCTGCCGCGTTTGCGGTAGTAGCCAAGGGTGCTCCTGAGCAAGACGTTTGCAGGCCGTGACGATCCGGGTACACTGATAGGGTTGCGACCACCGGGTTGGCGGGCCGTCGTGGCCGCGTGTGCCACGCCGTCCGGGCCACGCCAACCGCCTTACCTCTGGACCCACCTGAGCTTGCCGTCGATGGCGCCGGCGTCCACGAAAGTGACGATCGCTCCGGGCGTGCTGGCCCTGGTGGCCGTGGGGGCGCTGGCCTGGTGGCTGGGCCTCCCCGGGGGCCAGCCGCTCGATGCCCGCGTGCCCGGGCTCGATCGCCAGCCACGCTTGCCGCCGTCCGCGACGGACGAGGGAACAACCGCTCCGAAGCCCGGCTCGCCGCGCGCGTTCGAGGGCAAGCCTTCGGCGATTTCGGGTGCTTGGCCGTGTTTCCGGGGGCCGAATCGCGACGCGATCTACGCCGACCCGCAGGTACGCCTTGCCCGCCGCTGGCCGCCCGAAGGTCCCAAGGTGCTCTGGAGCGTCCACCTTCTGGGCCCTGGGCACGCCGGTGCGGCCGTGGCCGACGGTCGCGTGTACGTGCTCGATTACGATGTCCAAGCCGAGGCCGACACGATCCGCTGCTTGTCGCTCGACGACGGCCGGGAGATCTGGCGCAATGGCTACCCCGTGCCGGTCGCCGAGAACCACGGCATGTCGCGCACCGTGCCGGCCGTGGTGGGCGACTGGGTGGTCACGCTGGGCCCGAAGTGCCACCTGGCCTGCTGGGATGCCAAGACGGGCCAGTGCCGCTGGCTGGTTGATCTGGTCCAGCAGTTCCGCGCGAAAGTGCCCTCGTGGTACGCCGGGCAGTGCCCCCTGATCGACGAGGGCCGGGTGATCGTCGCGCCGTGCGGCGAGGTGTTCATGGCGGCCTTGGAGTGCAGCTCGGGCCAGATCGTGTGGAAGACCCCCCGGCTCCACCACTGGGAGATGACCCACGTCTCGATCGCGCCCATGGAATTCTCGGGCCGCCGGATGTACGTGTATTGTGGCAGCGGCGGTGTGGCCGGAGTGTCGGCCCGCGACGGCGCGGTGCTCTGGGAAACCACCGAGTGGGTCGGCAAGATGGCCACCTGTCCCACGCCGGTCCCGGTCGGCCAGGGCAAGATCTTTTTGTGCAGCGGCTATAGCGCCGGCAGTATGATGCTCCAGCTCGACGAGGCGTCCGGACGCATCGTGCCCAAGGTCCTGTGGCGACTGAAACCCAAGCAGTTCGAGTCGGAGCAGCACACTCCGGTGTTCTATCAGGGCCACTTGTTCGGCATTGGCACGGCAGCCGGCGGTAAGCTGGCGTGCCTCGATCTGGAGGGCAACGAGCGGTGGAACAGCGGCGCACGCAAGTTCGGCCGCGGTCCCTACCTCGTCGCCAACGGCGTGATCTACGCCCTCAGCGACGAGGGCCTGTTGGTCATGGCCGAGGCAACCCCCGAGGCGTACCGCCCCTTGGGGCAGTTTCAGGTCTGGGGGCGCGCCACCGACGCCTGGGCCCCCATGGCGGTGGTTGCCGGCCGGGTGATCCTCCGCGATCTCAGCCGGATGGTCTGCCTCGACCTTCGCGACCAATAATCCTCCCCGCGCAGCCAGGTTTCGCATGGACCCTCGACCCGCCGTCATCTCGCCCACCTGGTGGATCGTCGCATTGGTGCTCGCGGCGGTCGCCGCGGGAATCGTGGCGATGAGCCTGGGCGACCGCTCGGGCCAGCGCGGTCCCCACTTGGGCGACCGGTTCGAATACCAGATCGAGCAGTACCAGCGGATCGACCCGGCCTGGATTCGCTGGGTCCAGACCGCCTCGTTCGACGCCCAGGTGGGTTCAGGCCGCGCGGTCGCTGTGGGGCCCGACGAGGGCATCTACGTCGGCGGCCCGCGGGCGGTCCACGTCTTCCATCGCGATGGCACGGTGCGATACCGCGTCGCCACGCCATCGCCCGTCTACTGCCTGGCCGTGGCCGGACCTTCGCAGGCGGTGCCCGGCCGGGTCTACGTGGGGCTGAAAGACCACCTCGAACTGTGGCATCCCGATGGGACGCCCCAGGCCGTCTGGCCGTCGTTGGGGGCGCGCGCCGTGCTCACCTCGATCGCCCTGGTGGGCAACGAGGTCTTCGTGGCCGACGCGGGCACCCAGATGGTCCATCGCCTCGACCACCAGGGCACGCGTCTCGGCCGCATCGGCCAGCGCGACGAGCACGGCCGGGGCGGGTTCGTGGTCCCCAGCCCGTTCTTCGACGTGGCCCCGGCGCCGGGGGGCATGCTCTACATAACGAATCCGGGCGCCTTGCGCATCGAGACGCGCGCCGCCGACGGCACGCTGCGATCGGTGTGGGGCGAAGCGTCGGCCGAAATCGAGGGGTTTTTCGGGTGCTGCAATCCGGCCCACCTGGCCGTCCTGCCCGATGGTCGCATCGTGACGGCCGAAAAAGGCCTCCTGCGCGTGAAGGTCTACACGCCCGACGGAACCCTCGACGCGGTCGTGGCCGGTCCCCACCAGCTCGACGCACCAGCCCTGGCACCCGGCGAGGGACTGGCCGACCGCGAGTTCGCCGCCGTGGAGGTCGCGACCGACAGCCGCGGACGGATCGTCGTGCTGGATCGGGCGACCGGAGTGGTCCGGGTCTTCGAGGAGAAGCCGAATCGGGAAGGGAACCACCGATGAACCCCTTTCATGCGTTGAACGATCCGCCCGCGCCGCCG
>DYLT01000013.1:33108-34382 GCA_020721945.1 Blastopirellula marina | reverse complement strand
TAGAAGTCGTTCCCCATGACCACCGAGTTGCGGATCACCACGTGGCGCCCGATGAGGCACCGCAAGCCGATAACGCTGTTCTCGATGATCGTCCCCTCGCCAATCTCGCAACCGTCGGCCACGAGACTCCCGCGGATCGCGGCCCCGTCGATCCGCGACGGCGGGAGGAAGCGGGCCCGGGTGTAGATCGGCGACTGGGGCATTCGCAAGTCGAAGGCCGGCTCCACCCGCGCCAGTTCCAGGTTCGCTTCGTAAAACGAGCGGATCGTCCCAATGTCTTCCCAATACCCATCGAACAGGTGTACCTGCACATGCCGGGCACGGATCGATGCCGGGAAGATCTCCCGGCCGAAGTCCTTGTAACTGGTCTTCTCGAGCACCTGCACCAGCGGATCGCGGTTGAACAGGTAGATGCCCATGCTCGCCAAACAATCGCGGCCGCGGCTGGGCACGCCGTGCGCGTCGATCCAACCCGGCGGAGTGCGCACGTGCGCGAGTTCTTGCTCGGTCTGCGGCTTTTCGAGAAAACCGGTGACACGGCCCGTGTCGTCCAGACGCATGATGCCCAACGCCGAGGCATCCTTGCTGTGGACCGGCACCGCGGCGATCGTCACGTCCGCCCCCGAACGCTCGTGCGTGGCGATCATGTCGCGGAAGTCCATCCGATAGAGCTGATCGCCCGAAAGAACCAACACCAACCGGACTCCCGGCTGCTGGAGATAGCGGAGGTTCTGACGGACCGCATCGGCGGTTCCTTGGTACCACGTGGCGTTCTCGTTCGTCTGCTGGGCCGCGAGGATTTCGACGAACCCCCGATCGAACGGTGCGAACGTGTACGTCGCCCGAATGTGCCGGTGCAGACTCACGGAGTTGAATTGCGTCAGCACGTAGACCCGGTTCAGCCCACTGTTGATGCAATTCGAGAGGGGAATGTCGATCAAGCGGTATTTGCCAGCAACCGGCACCGCGGGCTTGGAGCGGTATTTGGTCAGCGGGTACAGGCGGGTTCCACGCCCCCCGCCAAGCACCAACGTGATGACGTCCTTCATAACGATTCCCTTCAAACAGGGGGGACCGCAACGGGCTCGTTGCACCCCACATCTTACCGAAGAGCCGAGGCGAAGGAAACCATCCGGGGGCGGGGCGCAGACCATTGCCGGGTGGGCCTGTTCGGCATCATGCGTATCGTTGGCGCTGGACCAAGGTGTGGTAGTAACAAAAAAATCAAGCAAGCGTCTGGTGCAGACGATACCGGCAGTAGTGCCAGGCCGCGC
>DYLT01000013.1:0-33008 GCA_020721945.1 Blastopirellula marina | reverse complement strand
GCGGCCCCGGCCTCGAGCGACCCAGACTTCCCCTTTCCCGCCCTAGCAAGGTCAACTGCCATGAAGACGTGGCTCCCACTGAGCATGATTGCGGCGATGTTTTGCGCGGGCTCCCTCGACGCCGGCGACCCCAGGACCGATGCCGGCGTCTGGGATTACCAAGGATCGGTGCCGACCATCTCCGGACTAGCCCAGGAAGAACTCGTGTGGCCCCCGGATCAGGCCGCGCGTCCGTCGATTCCGGTCGTGCCCGCCGGCACCATGCTCGACGCCCCCGGACCCGCGCTGGGCTCCCCTCTACCGGCGGGGCCATCCTCACCCGCTCCAAAACCGGCGTCTGCCGCAGCGCCAAATCACCAGGACGAATACTACACCCTGGACGAACTCAAGAGCGAGATGAAGAAGCTCGTTTGGACCAAGGGCGATTTCAAGATCGTGCCCTACGGGATCCTCTGGGGAAACATGGTCTACGAGACCCAACGCACCAACGTCGGCGATTACGTCTTGTACGTATGGCCGGAGCGGGCGCGGGCCAACGAACAGTTCCATCTCGACGGGCGCTCGACACGCTTGGGCATCGACATCACCGGTCCCCAAGTGTCCGCGCTGGCGTGTGCCCCTAGCGGTGGAAAAGTCGAGATCGACTTCCAGCGGAACTTCGACACCGAAAACCGAGCAGGCGTCTTGCTCCGCCATGCCTACGTCGAGGTGAAGAACGACGAGTTCCGCTTGCTGGCCGGTCAGACGTGGGACCTCATCTCGCCCTTGTTCCCCGGCACCTTGATGTACTCGGTCGGTTGGTCGGGCGGCAATATCGGTTATCGCCGGGCGCAGTTCCGCGGCGAGCGCTACCTGGCGCTGTCGGACGTCAGCCTGGTGACCCTCCAAGGCTCGTTGAACACCGACCTTGTGGGAATCTCCGAGGTGGGCGGTTCTTCGGCCAGCTTCAGCGGCGATCATGCCGGCTGGCCCGTGATCATGGGACGCATCGCCACGAAACTCGGGCCGCGCGGCGAGGGCTATTATCCGATCGAGTTCGGCGTGTCGAGCCATGTCGGAGAGCAGGTCTTCGACTTCCGGGCGCCGATGCCGCCCCAGATCGGTGCGCCCCGCCGCACCTGGTCGCTCAACGTCGACGCGCGCATGCCCCTCGGCCCGCGATTCGGTGTGCAAGGAGAACTCTTCGCTGGCGAAAACCTGGCCACGTTCTTCGGCGGCATTCTGCAAGGCGTCGACGTGGGCTCGGCCAGCGTGCCAGGCACCGGCGAGCCCATCCGCTCGCGAGGGGGCTGGTTCGACGTGTGGTACGATTGGACGCCCACGCTGCATAGCCATGTCGGCTACTCGATCGACGACCCGATCGACGAGGACATCACCGTGGGCCGCACCTATAACGCCTTCCTCTTCGCGAACCTCTCGTACGACCTGACGCAGAAATTCCTGGTCGGCGTCGAGATCAGCTCGTGGAAGACCCTCTGGAAGAACCAGCCCGACGGCGACTCGGTTCACTGCGACTTCGTGGCGAAGTACAATTTCTAACCAAAGCACCGGCGCGGCGGAAGGACACGCACGGGCGGTTCCTTCGGCCGCACCGTGGTGGAGAACCTCGGCGCGCCGCCGGCGCAGTCTTCGGAGTTCAGCCATGCGTCTGGTCTCGCGGCGGCAATTCGCCGCACTGGCACTTGCCGCGCCCGCGGTCGCCGCCCCGACCCTCTTGGCGAGCGACGACCGCGGCGTGCCGCCCTTGCCGACCGTTCGCCTGGGCCAGCACGACCTCAGCCGGCTCCTGGTGGGCCACAATCCGATCAAGGGGGTTTCTCACCAGTCGCGTGCCCTGGACCTCGAGATGCGCGAGTACTTCGCCGCCGACCGGTCGCGCGGGGTCGCGCTGCTCGAACACTGCCAATCGCTGGGCATCAACGCCTGCCAAATCGGCTTTCGCCCGAACGAGGGGGCCATCGAGGAGATGCTCCGCACGTTCTTCGCGCGGGGCAACCGGATGCGTTGGATCGCCACGCTGTATTCCCTGCCGCAAGACGCCGATGCCGTCCAGAGGGAGATTGCCCGGCTGGTCCGCATGGACCCGCCACCGTTGGGCATCCAGCAGGTGGGCAACACCAGCGATTGGCTCATGAAACAAGGCAAACTCGATCTGGCCCTGGAAAGCTTGAAGAGAATCCGCGATGCGGGCGTGCTCGTGGGGCTTGGGTCGCACAACCACGAGGTCATCGACTACGCCGAGACCAAGGGCTGGGACGTCGACTTCTACCAGTGCTGCTTCTACCGATCGGTGTTCAGCCTCGACCCGGCCAAGGCCGGCAAAGAAACCTACGAAGAAGAAGCTCGCACGTCGATGACCCGCACCATCGGTCAGGTCTCGAAGCCGTGTATCGCCTTCAAGGTTCTGGCCGCGGGCCGGCATTGCGGATCGCGGGCGACCATCGAGGCCGCCTTACGATACGCCTACGAGCACATCAAACCCACCGACATGGTACTCGTCGGCATGTGGCAAAAGCACAAGGACCAGGTGGCCGAGAACGTCGCGCTGGCACGCCAGATCCTCGCCCACGGGCCTTTCTCACAAGCGGGGCTGCGGGCTGGTGACCGCGCCGACAAAAAACCGGCCGCGGGCTTCCGGCGGGAATCGCCGTAAAGGGCCCGCGGCCGGTGGTGGCAACTGCTTGCGCAACAGCGGTGGCGATGTCGGCCGCTTAGGTCTTGGGCTTTGCCGTGTCGCCCGCGGCGGGCGCCGATTTGGTGTCCGGGGCCTTCTTGGGCGGCTCGCTCTTCGAGCAACCGAGCACGATGGCCAGTCCGACGGCCAACACCAGGCAGAGCAACTTCTTCATGGTCGGATTCCCTCTCGTTTGAAAGCCCCTTGTGGGCAGAAACCCCTCCTGCCCGTCTCTCAGAAGCAAGAGGCGATCGGCAGGCGGTTTATTCCCGGCAACAAGAGGCATTTTCGGGAACTTGCACCTTGACGCACGCGGCCTTCGCTGGCGACGGCCTTGCGAAAACGAAAGACCGCGAGGTCTCTGGCACGCGGGGATGGGTCTGGCCAGAGACCCGCGGTCTTGGGGTCGGCGAGGCGGCAAGCCTCGCCGGGGGGCTCGCTCAGCCGGGGGCGACACCCCTAGGCACCGGCACCCCGGCCAAGGAGGCTATTTCTTCTCTTCCTTCTTCTCGCCAGCAGGCGGAGCCGGTGGCGGCGCGTCCTTCTTCGCTTCGCCAGCCGCAGGGGCTTCCTTCTTCTCACCAGCCGCGGGGGCCTCCTTCTTCGCTTCGCCAGCCGCGGGCGGAGCGGCCGGCGCGGCCTTCTCAGGGGCAGCCGCCGAGGGCGGGGCGGGCGGGGCGCCGACCTTCGCCTTGGACTTCGGCGTCTCTTTCGTGCAACCGATCACAACAGCCAGTCCGACGACCAGCAACAGGGAGAGCAGTTTCTTCATGTCTGTTCCCTCAGTCAGGGGGTGATTCTTGCGAGCAGGAACCATTCCCGCCCGGCTCATCTTGGGAAGATGCCGCCGGCTGGGATTTTATTCCCGCCGGGTTTACAATTCTGGCTGCGGCGAAGCGAACGACGGATGCCCGGGTCTAATCCGGGAATAAATTCGCTCGCCGGTGTCTCTTGCCCAAGGGCTTGCCATGGTCGACGACTCGCTCGACATTCGCCGGCTCGTCGCCGAACATCATCAAGCCGTCTACCGCTATGCCTACCGGCTTACGGGCTCGGTGGCCGAGGCGGAAGACTTGACCCAGCAAGTGTACCTCATCGCCCAACAGAAGTGGCCGCAGTTGCGCGATGCCGCCAATGCCCGGAGCTGGTTGTTCGCCATCCTCCGGCATGTGTTCCTTAAGGGACGTCGGCGTCGGAAGCCCATTTCTGCGGGCGATATCGAGTTGAACGTCGACACCATCCCTGCGGAGATCCCCTCGGCGGAGGCCATCGATCGGGAGCAGCTCCAGCGTGCCCTCGATGACCTGCCCGAGCATTACCGCTTGGTCGTGGCGATGTTCTATTACGAGGAGCTTCCGTATCGCAAGATCGCTGAGACATTGGGGTTACCTATCGGCACGGTGATGAGTCGGCTCGCCAGGGCCAAGGCGCTCTTGCGAAGCTATCTGTTCGAGCCGCAATTGGGACGCCATCGCCCAACCGACAAGCGAGGATAAGTCGATGCACGAAGGCCCGATCCGCGATCCTCGTCTCCTGGAACTGCTCGAGGCATGCCGGCTGGGCGACGCCGAATCGTCCGACCCCCTGGAAGAACGGCTTCTGGCCGAATTAGCCGCATCGCCTGAACTGGACGACTTTTACGAACGGCTCCGCCGGCTGGATGCGTCGCTGACCGCCGCCTTTAGCGACGTTTCCGTGCCCAAAGGACTTCAGGAACGAATCCTCGCCCGGTTGGACGCTGCGAGAACCCACAGTTCGGTTGATGTGACTCCCCCTGTAGATACGACGGGGTCGTCGGCGATGGTCAGGCCACGGCCTTGGCGGTTGCGGCTGTTGTGGGGTGTGGTTGCGGCCTCGGCCGCGGTATTGTTCGTGTGCATCTGGTTCGGACGCACGCCGCGAGATCTCGGCGGCTCGATCGACTGGAACCTCGCCTTTGAGCAGTTTCGTGGTGACCTGGAAGGGGGGCTTCACGGACTCGGGCAATCGATCGAGACGGCGCCAGCGAGTCACCCGGTCAGCCCAGCCGTGGTGATCTACCCCGGGACCACATGGCGCACGGTGCGCGATTTTCTGGGATGTCAGGGGGTCGCGTACGATCTGACGGACCCCAGCGGCGTTCGCGCGACGCTCTACGTGATCCGCGCGACGGCCATGCTTCCCGATGCCCCGGACTACTATCAACCCACGGTCACGACGGGAAACCGTTCGCTGGTCATGTGGCAGGAAGGGGGGTTGGTCTACGCCTTGGCCGTGGAAGCAGGCAATCGCGGCTATCAGCAGTTCCTTGCGGTGAGCGTGGGCCCCGTGGCCTGAAGACCGCGCAGTCTGCGTGTTTGCCGGCATTCTCCCACCTTTCCGACTTTCGGGTCGATTCGGAAAATTTCGCGCACTCCTCCTAATGTCTCGGCAGTCGGCGGGCCGAAAGGGAGATTACGAGTTCGCGCTGATTTCGTCTGGGGGCGACCTTGCCGCGCACCAGCGCGAAGATCCACGAGAAGGCTCATGGCCGATATAGGAGACATGCCCATGAAGCGGGTGCCATTCGCGCTTTGCGCTTCGTTGCTTCTGTCTGTGCCGGCGCTTGGCAAGTCGCCAAACCCCCCGGCCGAGAGTAAGGCCACGGTCTCGATCTCGCCCGGCGAATTGGCTGCCACACCCGAGATGTGGTTTTACGAGCAGTACATGCGGCAATACAAGGACCCCCAGACTGGGGTTCGGCAGAAGGCCGAATTTCGGGCATCGGAGCGACTGCGCCGGCTGACGGCACTGCGGTGGCACGGGTTGAGCAACGCCCGCCCCGTAGCCGGGGTCGATCCGGTTCATGGTGACTACGGCCCGGCGTGGCGTTCGGGGAATGCCAATCACCCGATGCACTGGAGCGGATCCACCGGTGCGACGATCGTCGTGGCTCCATCTGCGTCCCGTGCCAGCCGCTAACGCGGCGTTGCCCTCCGCCGTGCCGGAGAGGGCTCTTGGCCGCCGTTCGAGGCGGTTCGGTACACTCCTTGCGTGTCTCTGAAACAACGCGGCGTCGCGTCCCTTTCTGAACGAGCCGGAATGGGCTACAGTGGGGGCGGAGGCATGCGATGGACGTGTACGGACGACGCTACGACACCGGCGAACCGGTGCGTGTCGAGATTCACGACGGCAAGATCGCCCGCGTGACCGCGGCCCAGGCGGGCCAGGGGGAAAAAGACTGGCCTTGGCTGGCCCCGGGGCTCTTCGATCTCCAGGTCAACGGGTATGGCGGCCAGGAGTTCAGCTCGGGCGGCTTGACGGTCGAGCGGGCGGCGGCGGCGATTCGGGCCTTCGACCGCTACGGTGTCACTCGCCTTTGCCCGACCTTCACCAGCGAGTCGTTCGAGGTGCTGCGCCACGCCCTATCGACGCTGGCCGCGCTCTGTGCGACGCAGCCGGAGATCGCGCGCCGCGTGCCGGGTTTCCACCTGGAAGGCCCCTACATCACGCGGGAAGACGGGGCGCGCGGCGCCCATCCCAAGCAGCACTGCCGACCGCCGGACTGGCATGAGTTCTGCCGCCTGCAAGACGCGGCCGAAGGCCGCATCCGCCTCGTCACGCTCTCGCCCGAATACGACGGATCGCTCGAGTTCATCCGGCGCGCGGCCGACCGCGGGTTGGTCGTGGCGATCGGCCACATGACCGCAGCGCCCGAACGGGTTCGGGCCGCAGTCGATGCCGGCGCCCGGCTGAGCACCCACCTGGGCAACGGCTCGCACCCGATGCTCCACCGGCTGCGCAACTACCTTTGGGCGCAACTGGCCGACGACCGCCTGGCCGCAAGCCTCATCGTCGATGGCCACCACCTTCCGCCCGAAGTGGTCAAGGTCTTCGTCCGCGCGAAGACGCCATCGAGGTGTATTCTGGTGAGCGACCTGTCGGGCCAGGCCGGCCAGGCGCCTGGTCGATACACCAGTCCGTTCTGCGATGTGGAGATCCTCCCGGACGGGAACCTCGTGGTTGCTGACCAGCGCGAAATCATGGCAGGGGCTTCGCGCCCCCTGAACGTGGGCGTGGCCAACGTCATGCGTTACGCGGGCGTCGATCTGCCGACCGCGGTGCGCATGGCGACGGACCACCCGGCCGCGCTGCTGGGAATTCCCTCCGTTCCGCTCGAGCCCGGCGCTCCGGCCGACGTGATTCAGTTTCGGATCCGCGAGGTGGGCCCTGAGGGTCAACCGGCGAGGCTTGACGTGCTGCGGACCATCGTGGGCGGCGACGTGGTCTGGGAGCGATCCTCCGCGGACGGGCCCGAAACCCGCCGCACATCCTAGACAAGCGATTCTGCGTACCGTCGGTTGCACATGCCCGGGGGGAACCCATCCACCCCGCAACGAGGGAATCGCACCATCCGCTCGGCCGTTCCCACGCCTGCGGGCCTACGATAGGATTACCGGGTTGTGCGTCGGGACGTTGGGCGGGCGGGACGAGGCGGCACATGATTCAGCAGTTGGAACTTCGCGACGGCCGCCTCAACGGTCACGAGGGGATGGCCGGGAACGTCCTGGTGTATGTCAATCCCGGGGAGGCCGAGCGCAAGTACCTGGTCGAGACCCTCACGATCGACGAGCACACGCTGAACTCGGCCCTCGACCCGGACGAACTGGCGCGTCTGGAGTTCGAGCCCGAGCACGTGGCGATCATCTTCAAGCGGCCCAAGAACTACTCCAGCGAGGACAAGTTCCTGTTCAAGGTGGTGTCGACGGGGTTGTTCCTCTTCGCCGACAAGCTGATCGTGGTGATGGCCGACGACGCGCCGATCTTTCAGGGCCGGCCGTTCGCCAAGGTGTCGTCGCTCGAGGACCTCGCGTTGCGGTTGATCTACCGCTCGATCTACCACTTCATCGAGCACCTCAAGGCGATCACGGTGATTTCCGACGAGCTGGAGCATCAGATCAGCCGCTCGATGGAGAACAAGTACCTCTTGAACCTCTTCACGCTCGAGAAGAGCCTCGTCTACTACCTCAACGGCATCAACTCGAACGGCAAGCTCATCGAGCGTCTGAAGCTCAGCGCCGGTAAGCTCGGCCTGGGCCCCGAGAGCCTGGAGTTTCTCGACGACATGATCATCGAGAACAACCAGTGCTACGAACAGGCCGAGACCTACTCGAACATTCTCGCCAGCATGATGGACGCCCGGGTCTCGATCGTCAGCAACAATCTGAACTGGCTGATGAAGACCTTGAACATCATTACCATCGCCATCATGCTGCCGACCTTGGTGACCAGCATCTTCTCGATGAACGTCGAGTTTCCGGGCCGGACGCACGGCCACATGTTCTGGTTCATCCTGGCCCTGGCGGCGGTGTCGGTGCTCTTGGTGGGATTCGTCTGGCGCTGGAAAAGGTGGTAGCCCGGCAGGCGCCGCGCCCTCTTGCACTTATCGGGCGAATCGCTCATCATTCGGCCAGTAGGTCCGGTAGGTCCGACCTCGGCACGAACGAAAGGAGCCTGTCATGGCGGGAGAGAACCGGCGCACGTTTCTCGGTCGGGCAATCCTGGGCGGAACCGGATGGCTGGTGCTTCGCGAGGCGCGATCGGCCTGGAGCTATCAGGCCAACGAAAAGCTGCACCTCGCCGTGGTGGGACTGGGCGCCCGCGGATCCTACCACGTCGACATGGTGCCGCGCGTGGGCCAGACGTTGGCCGCCGTTTGCGACGCCAACCGCACGCGGATCGCCGCGGCGTTGAAGAAGCACCCCCAGACGCCCGCCTTCCAGGACTTCCGCAAGATGCTCGACGAGCTCGAGCGCCGGCTCGACGGGGTGATCGTGGCGACCCCCGACCACACCCACGCCGTGATCGCCGCGTCGGCCATGACGCGAGGCAAGCACGTGTATTGCGAAAAGCCCATCGCCCACGATGTGGGCGAAGCCCGCCACCTGCGCCAGCTCGCCCGAAAGCGCAAGGTGGCCACGCAGATGGGCAATCAGGGCATGGCGACCGACGCGTTCCGCCGCACCCTGGAACGGATTCAGGACGGTGCGGTGGGCGAGATCCGCGAGGCGCACGTGTGGTACGTGTTCGGCGGCTCAGGACCCATCCCCCGGCCCGCCGACACCCCGCCCGCGCCCGAATACGTCGACTGGGACCTGTGGCTCGGGCCGGCTCCGTGGCGGCCGTACCATCCGACGTACATGAACGCGTGGTGGGCGTGGCGCGAGTACGGCACGGGCTGTCTGGGCGGGGGAGGATCGCATTCGATCAACATGACGTTCAAGGCGTTGGACCTGGTGGCATGGTGGGAGGGTCGGGCGAACGGGGCCATCCGCGTCGAGCCCGACTCCACCGAACGTTGCCCTGAGAACTTCCCACGCGTCGAAATCCTCAAGTTCCATGTGCCCGCGCGCGGGCCGATGCCGCCTGCCGTCGTCCACTGGTACAACGCCACGGAAGGCGAATTGCGCCGGCGCGGGATCTGGCAGCGTCTGGAGAAGATCGCGGGCCGCCCCTTGGATTGGAAAGAGGGCTGGACCCCCCAGTCGGGATCGCTTCTGGTCGGCAGCAAGGGAGTGGTCCACACGAATGCCCACAATTCGCTCTGCGCCTTGCTACCCGAGAAGGACTTTCCCAAGGCCGGCGGCAAGCCCCAGCGATTCCCCAGCGTGCGCAGCCACGAACGCGAGTGGATGCAGGCGTGCCAGGGCGGGCCGCCGGCGCTGTCGAACTTCGACCACTCGGGGCCCGCGATCGAGTTCGTCCTGGCAGGCAACATCGCCACCTTGGTGGGCCGGCCTGTCCTGTTCGATCCTGGCCAGTTCAAGATCCTCGACGATCCCGAGGCCGATCGGGCGCTGCGACCCGAGCATCGCAAGGGTTGGGAATTGCCCGGATGACGGACCCCAACGAGGAGGTTACCATGTCACGTGCCATGTTTGGTGCCGCGTTTTTCCTGACGGCCGCTGCCGCGCCAGCCGTGGACGAAGGCTTCACGCCGCTGTTCGACGGCAAGACGCTCGCCGGCTGGACGATCCACTGCCTGCCCAAGGACAAGGAGTTCGCCGCCAAGGCCTGGGACCGTGGAGCAGGGGGCGCTGGTGGCCAATATGATGGGCCAGCGTGCCCCGGCTCGGTGGCATCCTTGATGCGATGAGGAGGTCATGCCATGCGACGTTTCGGCGCGATCGTCTGGGTTCTGGGGGTCCTGGGCCCATGGTGCGGACCGGCTCGGGCCGCCGAGACGAAGCCCAATATCGTCTTCTTCCTGGCCGACGACCTGGGTCAACGCGATTTGGGCTGTTACGGCAGCACGTTCTACGAGACACCCAACCTCGACCGCCTGGCTCGCCAGGGCGCGCGATTCACCGACGCCTACGCGGCGTGCCCGGTCTGCTCGCCGACGCGGGCCAGCATCATGGCGGGCAAGTGGCCTCAGCGGACCGGGGTGACCGACTACCTCGGCGCGGCCTTGCCCGAGCAATGGTCGCGCAATACGCGACTGCTTCCCGCGCCCTACCAGGACCGCATGGCGTTGGACGAGATCACCTTGGCCGAGGCCCTTCGGGAGGCTGGCTATGCGACCTTCTTCGCCGGCAAGTGGCACCTCGGCCCCGAGGGGTTCTGGCCCGAGAACCAGGGGTTCGAGATCAACAAGGGGGGCATCGACCGGGGCGGCCCGTATGGCGGCAAGCGGTACTTCTCGCCCTATGGCAACCCGCGTCTTTCCGACGGCCCGCCGGGCGAACACCTGCCCGACCGCCTGGCGACCGAGACCGCCCGGTTCATCGAGGCGAATCGCCATCGGCCGTTCTTCGCGTATTTCGCGTTCTACTCGGTCCACACGCCGCTGATGGCCCGCGAAGACCTCCAGGCGAAATACGAAGAGAAGCGCCGCCGGCTCGGCCTGGAAGCCCGGTGGGGGCGCGAAGGCCCGCGCGAGGTGCGCCTTGTGCAAGAACACGCCGTTTACGCTGGCATGGTCGAGGCCTTGGACCTTGCCGTGGGCAAGGTCCTGGCGAAGCTCGACGAGCTGGGCCTGAGCCAGAACACGCTGGTCCTCTTCACCTCGGATAACGGCGGCCTGTCGACCAGCGAGGGCTGGCCCACGTCGAACCTGCCCCTGCGCGCCGGCAAGGGATGGCTTTACGAGGGCGGAATCCGCGAGCCGCTCGTGGTGCGTTGGCCGGGCGTGGTGAAGCCCGGCTCGGTGATCGGTACCCCGGTCTCGAGCCCCGATTTCTTCCCCACCTTGCTCGAGGCCGCTGGGGCTCGCCGCAAGCCCGGCCAGGTCCTCGATGGCGTCAGCCTGCTGCCGGTCCTCAAGGGCCAAGGCCCGCCGCCCGAACGCGCCTTGTTCTGGCACTACCCCCATTACGGCAACCAGGGAGGCGCGCCGGGCGCGGCCATCCGCCGTGGCGATTGGAAGCTGATCGAGTGGTTCGAGGACGGCCGTGTCGAGCTGTACCACCTCGCCGAGGACCTTGGCGAGAAGAACGATCTGGCGGCTCGGGAACCCGGGCGCGTCAAGCAACTGGCCGCCGAACTTCACGCGTGGCAAGAAGAGGTCGGCGCGAAGCGCCCGGCACCGAACCCGCGCTGGGATCCATCGAAACCCAGCGGCCGCGCGGCGAACCGGCTTCCGCCGAAGGCGTCGGGGGCCCACCGAAAACCGAAGTGAGCTGCTCGCTGCCGCCCGGCGCTTGGTCCTCAGGCCACCGTGGTGCCACGGCCTGGTGGCCGCCTTGGGTCGATTTCTTGACCGCGGGCCGATCCGCTTGATAGACTCGGATCGGTCGGCCGGGCGAGATGGCGGTCCGTTCCGGTTCGGCCACCCGGTCTCGCTTGCAGGATGGAGCACGTCGTGCGCACTGTGGCAAGAGTCTTCGGCAGCGTTTGGGTTCGGTGGTGGTGCGGGCCATGGGCCATGGTGCTGGTCGGTGCCGGCGCGGCGCTCGCGCCGGCGGCCGAGGCGAGTCCCGCGTCGGCCGCGGATGCCCGCGCGAGCCAACCCCCTCTCGATGTCACGTCGTGGGGCTTCGAGGAGATCGTCTTCGTCAAGCGCAAGCCCTACTCGTCGGACCATTACTACACCGACATCGACAACGGGACGAGCCCTGACCGGTTCCTCCCCGAGAACGGCATTTACGTGTACAACCTGCGCACGCGGTCTGAGAGGCCGGTCGTGACGGCCGCCCAGATGCCCGGCGGCAAGGGGTTCATCGGCAAGTTCAGCCTCTCGTTCGACGCCAAGAGGGCGGTTTTCGATTTCCGGCAAGACCCTGGTTCGGGCTTCCGCATTTGGGAGGTGAACCTCGATGGCACGGGCTTGCGGCAGATCTCGTTTTCGCCAAAGGACGAGGCCGAGAAGGCGGCCCGATGGCGTCCGGGCTGGCATACCGACGACATCCATCCCTGTTATCTGCCTGATGGCGACATCCTCTTCTCGTCGACGCGCTGCGAGCACACGGTGCTTTGCGGCGGATCAAGCGGTCTGGTGGCCCCGAACTTGCATCGCATGCGTGCCGACGGCACCCAGGTCGTGCAGCTTACGCGCAGCCCGGTGAGCGAGTTCTGCCCGCTGGTGCTCGACGACGGCCGGGTAATGTATCACCGCTGGGAGTACATCGACAAAGGAGCCCGGGTGGCCAAGACCGTCTGGTCGATGAACCCCGACGGGACGAGGGCCCAGGAGCTGTTCGGGCTGGCCGACGACGACACGACGATCTGCATGTACCCCCAACCCATCCCGGGAAGCCGGCACCGGTTCGTATGCGTGGGAACATGCCACTTTCCGCAAGGCGGCTGCCTTGGGGCGATCCTCTTGGTCGATTACGGCAAGGGGGTGCGGGTGCGCGGGCCCGATCCCGATCAGCCCGACTACCTCCAGAACGACAGCCGCTATCCCGTGGTCAACATCACGCCCGAGGTGTTCGTCCAGCGCCGCACGGAGCCGGGGTGGCACTTCCGGACAGCCGATGGCCGGTACGTCCACGACATGAACGGACAGAAGGGGCACCTCTACACGCATCCCTATCCGGTCAGCGACCATGAGTTTCTGGTTTCGTTCAAGGTCGATCCTGCGGCCCATTACAAGGAAGTGCCGAACGCCTACGCGCTGTACCTGATCGACACCCAGGGGCGGCGCGTACCGGTCCACGCCGATCCGAAACTCTCGTGCTGGCATCCGACGGCCTTGCTGGCGCGGCCTGTGCCGCCGGTGGTGCAGCCGGCCCGCGATCCCCAGTATCTGGCGAGCCATCAGGCCGTGGCCATGGTGACGAACATTTACCAGGGCATGGAGGGGGTCAAACCGGGCGAGGTCAAGTGGCTGCGCGTCAACGAGGCCCTGCCGCGGTACTGGTCGACGGGCAGGCGTTGGGCGCCATCGCTGAGCAGCTCGAGCTGGAAGGCCGCTTTGTGGCCGCGCGTGCAGTGGGGGGTGGTGCCTGTCGAGAAGGACGGCTCGGCGCACTTCATCGTGCCGGCCAACCGCAGCGTCTTCTTCCAGGCGCTCGACGAGAACTTCCGCGAGATCCAGCGCGAAAGGACCTACGTCCATTACGCGCCCGGAGAGGTCCGCTCGTGCACGGGTTGCCACGGGCAGGCGAACCGCACCCCGACCTTTCTGGCCGCGCCCACGCCTTTGGCCTTGCGCCGGCCGCCCAGTGTCCCCCAGCCGCAGCCGTGCGACCTGGTGGAAAACGGGGGAGACGGCCGCGCCGGCCAGGTCATCCATTATCCCACCGACATCCAGCCGATCTTCGAGGCCAAGTGTGTCCAGTGCCACGGCGCCAAGGACCCGGCGGGTGGGCTGCGCCTGACCGGCGAGGTGACCCTCTTCTACAACACCTCGTACGAGGAACTCGCGCGCAAGGAGTTGGCCGGCCCCATCATCCCCGAGTTCACGTCGTTTCTCCATGGCGATCGGGGCAATTACCACGGCGCGTACCTTCCGCCGCGGCGCCTCGGTTGCTACGCGAGTCCGATGATGGCGATCCTGACCGACTCGTCGCATCCGAAAAACGCCCAGGACGATCACGCGAAGATGCTCACCCCGATGGAGCTGATGGTCCTCAGCCGCTGGGTCGACCGCAACTACCAGTTCTACGGCAGCTACTTCGGGCGCCACCACCCGCAATGGCTCCACCCCGACCCCAACGTGGCCGCGTACAACCCGGCCGACTTCCGGCGTAAGGCCACCTTCGACGAGGCGACAAGCTTCGCCGCGCCGGCCTGGCACCGGTAAGCGGCGCACGGAGGCGCGGATCGTGGATTCGGCGAACCTCGTGGCCGTCGGGCTGGATGTGGGAACAGGCGGGGTGCGCGCGTTGGCGCTGGACCTGTCGGGCCGTGTCGTGGCCGCCGGCCGCGCCGAGTTTCCGCCCGAATCCAAGCACACCGACGGAGTTCTTGCCGAGCAGGATCCCCGTGCCTGGACCACCGCCGCCGAGGCCGCCCTGTCGCGCATGACCGCAGCCCTGCCCGCCGGCTGCCAGATCGTGGGAATCGCCGTCGACGCCACGTCGGGCACCTTCCTGCTGGCCGACGCCGAGAACCGGCCGCTGACGGCGGGCATCATGTACAACGATCTTCGGGCGGTTGCCCAAGCCGAACGGGCCGCCGCCGCCTTGCGCCGCCGGCTGGGCCCCTTCGGCATCGAGATCGCGCCCGCCTTCGCGCTACCCAAGATCCTGCACCTGGCCGCCACGCAGCCCGGCGTGTTTGCCCGCTGCCGGCGCGTCTTGCACCAGACCGATGACGTGGTCGGCATGCTCTCCGGCCGATACGACGTCACGGACGTCTCGACCGCGCTGAAGACGGGAGTCGATCCGGCCACACTCGCCTGGCCCGTGGAGATCGAACGCGATCTGGGCTTGGCGCGCGCGTGGTTGCCCGACGTGGTCTTGCCGGGCACGCGGATCGGCGAGGTGAGCCGGGCCGCGGCCGAGGCAACCGGACTGCCCGCGGGCACGCCGGTCGTGGCCGGATGCACCGATGGAACCGCGGGCTTTCTGGCCTCGGGGGCTTCGGTCCCCGGCGACCTGAACGTCACGCTGGGCAGCACCATGGTGTTCAAGGCCGTCTCGACCACCCCACTGGTCGATCCCACGGGCGCCGTGTATAACCATCGCCACCCGGCCGGCGGGTACCTGCCCGGCGCGGCGTCGAACACCGGCGGCGCGTGGGTCAGCGACCTGGTCGGCAAGGGCGACCTGGACCCACTCGGGGCCGAGGCGGCAAGGCTGCTGCCGACCCGGCGCATCGTTTACCCATTGACGCAGACGGGCGAGCGGTTCCCTTTTGCCTCGCCGACCGCCCGGGGCTTCGGGTTCGACGAAATCGCCTCGCTTGCCGAGCGGTTCGCCGCGGGCATGGAGGGCACGGCGTATGTCGAGCGCCTGGCGATCGAGCGGCTCGCGTCGCTGGGGCTGCCCGCGGGGCCCACCGTGTACGCGACCGGCGGCGGGGCCTCGGGCCGGACATGGCTTCGGATCCGTGCCGCGGTGACACGGCGCGCGTACGCCGCGCCCGAACAGCCCGAGTGCGCGGTCGGTGCGGCGGTCCTTGCCGCGGCCGCATACGTTGGCGGCGTCACGCACGCGGCACGGAGGTTGGTTCGCATGGGCCAGCGCGTCGAGCCCGACCTGCAGCTTGCCGAGGTGTACGACGACGGCTTTCTGCACTTCAAGGCCGCGTTGCAGCGGCGCGGATACTTGTCGAGCTGACCGGAAGGGTACCGTGCTGGGCGCGGGCGGCGCGCACCGCGCGGCAGATCCCCTCGGCATCCAGCCCGAGGTCCGCGAGGAGTTCGCCCCGCTCGCCGTGCTCGATGAAGCGGTCGGGCAATCCCAGACGGCGGATCCGGCTGGTATCCACGCCCGCCTCGCAGGCCGCCTCGAGCACCGCGCTCCCGAAGCCGCCCATCAGGCAACCCTCTTCGACCGTGAGGACGACCGGGCACAGACGCACCGCGCGAAGGATGGTGTCGGCATCGAGCGGCTTGACGAAGCGTGCGTTGATGACGCCCACCTCGAGCCCCTCGCCGCAGAGCCGCTCCACGGCGGCCAAGGCGGCCGGCACGACCGCCCCGCAGGCCACGATCGTCGCGTCGGCGCCTCGGCGAAGGACCTCGGCGCGTCCCCGTTCGATCGGGGCCGCGTCCCGGTCGAGCGTTACCGCGGCGGCCTTGGGGTAGCGGATCGCGCACGGTGCGTCGCACGCCAGCGCGAAATCGAGCATCGCCTCCAGGTCGGCCGCGTCGCCCGGGGCCATCACGACCAGGTTGGGGAATGGCCGAAGGTAGGCCAGGTCGAACGCCCCGTGGTGCGTCGGGCCGTCGGGACCCACCACGCCGGCGCGGTCGAGCATCAAGACGACGGGCAGGTTCTGAAGCGCCACCTCCTGAAAGATCTGATCGTGACTGCGCTGGAGAAACGTGCTGTAGATGTCGACGATCGGACGCATGCCGGCCTTGGCCAGTCCCGCCGCGAACGCCACGGCATGCGACTCGCAAATCCCCACGTCAAAAAACCGCGAGGGAAACTCGTCGCGCACCGGCTCGAGCATGTTCCCCTGGCACATCGCCGCGGTGATCACGGCGACCTTGGGGTTGCGGCGCATCTGGGCGAGGATCGCGTCGCGGGCCGTCTGGGTGTACGACGTCGCCGACCGCCTCGCCACGGGAACCACCGTGCCGTTCTCGCGCGTAAAGGGTGCCGGGGAGTGGAAGGTCACGGGGTCGTCGGCGGCGGGCTGGAACCCGTGGCCCTTCTCGGTGACCACGTGCAAGAGCACCGGCCCGTGAAACGTCCGGACCCGCTCCAGGTACCGCTGAAGCTGGCGCAGGCTATGGCCCTCGACCGGTCCCACGTAATGGAAGCCCATCTCCTCGAAGAGCATTCCCCCGAGCATGCCCGCCTTGATCGCATCCTTGACCTGCGAGAGGAACCGCTCCATCGAGTCGCCGATCAACGGCACACTGGTGAGGAACTTCTGCACATCGAGCTTCAGCCCGGTGTAGAACGGCGCCATGCGCAGCCGATCGAGGTACTCGGCCAGGCCGCCGACACGCGGGCAGATCGCCATCTTGTTGTCGTTCAACACGACGATCAGTTTCTTCTTCAGGCCCGCGGCATGATTCATCGCCTCGAACACGATGCCCGAGGTGAACGCGCCGTCGCCAATGACCGCCACGACGTGCCGTCCCTCGCCGGGTCGGAGCAGGTCGTCGCCGCACTTCAAGCCCAGCGCGGTCGAGACGCTGCATCCGGCATGGCCGGTCAGAAACAGGTCGTACTCGCTTTCGGCCGGATTGGGATAGCCCATCAGCCCCCCCCGCGTGCGGATCGTCGGGAACTCGTCGTACCGCCCGGTGATCATCTTGTGCGGGTAGATCTGATGCCCGGTGTCCCAGATGAGTCGATCGCGGGCGAAGTCGAACGTCGTGTGGAGGGCCAGGGCGAGTTCGACGACGCCGAGGTTCGAGGCGAAGTGGGCGGTGCGCGTGCCGGCCAGCCGACACAAGGCCTCGCGCATCTCGTCCGCCAGGCGCTCGAGATCCTTGGGCGAGAGCCGTTTGAGGTCGTCCGGCGATCGGATCGTCGCGAGGAGTTTGTCCATCACCGGTTCCTCTGGAGGACGTACCGGGCCAGCGCGGCCAGCGAGGCGGCTTGTGCCCCGAGAGGTTTCAGGGCGTCGCGCGCCTCCTCGACGAGTGCCGCCGCCCGGCGCACGCTCTCGTCGACCCCCAAGAGGCCGGGGAAGGTGAGCTTGCCCTGGCGCTGGTCCTTGCCGAGGCGTTTGCCCACCTCCGAGGCATTTCCCCGGACATCCAACAAGTCGTCGGTGATCTGGAAGGCCAATCCCAAGGCATGGCCGTACCGCTCCAAGGCGACGGTGCGCGCCGCGTCGGCCGCGGCGGTCATGGCCCCAAGGCGCAGCGAGACGAGCAGCATCGCCCCGGTCTTGCGGCGGTGGATCGATTCGAGCAGGTCGAGCCCTCCCCCGTCGCGCCCGGCCACCAGGTCGTCGGCCTGGCCGCCGACGAGCTGGCAAGCGCCGGCCGCTTCGGCCAGCGCGGCACAACACGCCGCCGCGGTTTCCGCGGGGCGCACCCCCTTGGCGAGCACCTCGAAGGCCAGCGCCAACAGGGCATCGCCCGCGAGGATCGCCGTGGCCTCGCCGAATTGCTTGTGGCACGTGGGCAGGCCCCGGCGAAGATCGTCGTCGTCCATCGCGGGCAGATCGTCGTGGATCAGCGAGTAGGCGTGAACCATCTCGACCGCGCAGGCCGCCGGCAAGGCCGCCTCGAACGTCCCCCCGCAGGCCTCGGCCCCAAGCAACACCAACATCGGCCGCAACCGCTTCCCTGGCGCCAACAGACTATAGCGGATCGCCTCGGCCAGATGCGCCGGACAGCCTGAAGCAAACGTCGCATACGTGGTCAGCGCCGCATCGACGCAGGCTCGCAACTTCGAGGCACGCTGATCGAACCAAGCGAGATCGGCGGTCACCACAGGCTCGGGAAAACGCCACCACGGACCGGGCTGCCATACCCCAACGGTTAGGGGAGCGAAAGGCCCATTTCTTCATTCTAGGACAAGTGCGGCGGTTCGTCTACGCAGGTTCCCCCTCGTCGGAGTCAAACCGCCCCTGGCATCCGGCACGGCCGTCGTATCCCTCCACATACGGCGCCGGGTCGCGCAGGCCGGCCTCGGCGAAACCTCGCAGCCGCAACAGACATGCGTCGCAGTGGCCGCACGCCTGGCCCGCGGGCGAGGGATCGTAGCAACTGCGGGTGATGGCATAGTCCACGCCCAGGGCAAGCCCCTTGCGGATGATCTCGGCCTTGGTGAGTTGAATCAGCGGCGTGTGGATGCGCAGGGGTTGGCGGCCCTCGACGCCAGCCTTGGTCGCCAGGTTCGCCATGCGCTCGAAGGCCTCGATGTACTCGGGCCGGCAGTCGGGGTAGCCGCTGTAGTCGATCGCGCTAACGCCCAGGAAGATGTCGCTCGAGCCGAGCACCTCGGCCCAGGCCAGGGCAAACGACAGGAAGATCGTGTTCCGCGCTGGGACATAGGTAATTGGGATCTTTTGGGCCATCGCCTCGGCGGGACGGTCCTTGGGCACGGCCAGGTCGCTCGTCAGGGCCGAGCCGCCGAATCGCCGCAGGTCGAAATCGACCACGACGTGTTCGGCCGCGCCGAGGCGTTGGGCGACACGGCACGCCGCCTCGATCTCGACCGCGTGGCGCTGCCCGTACCGCACCGTCAAGGCGTAGCACTCGAAGCCCTCGGCCCGGGCGATCGCCAACGTGGTGGTCGAGTCCAGCCCGCCGCTAAGCAGCACGACGGCTCGAGGCATCATCGCCGCCCTCCCAAGGCCGCTACCCTCGGAAATACAGGTAGGCGGCCGCGATGCCTGCCAGCACCAGCAAGGTCACGCCGAGGTCGACCCAGTTCCAGCTTGCGCGCGAGGCCCGCCGCTGTTCCTCGGTGACGGTGCCGAAGGTCAGCCCTTCGATCTGGGCAAACGATGGGGCTTGGGTCATGTAGCTGACCAGAAGCATCACGGCCGCACAGACCACCGCGATGAACACGCTGTAGTATTGGAAGTAGATGTTGTTGACGATCCACAAGAACGACCCGGCCGCATACACCTGATCGCGCGTTTCGGGCGAGGCCAGCAGCACCGGCGTATCGACCGCCAGCCGAAAGATGCCCAGGGCGAACCCCACCAGCAACGCCGCCAGGCACCCCTTGCTGTTGAGCCGCTTGATGAACACGCCGAGGAAAAACACGATGAAGATCGGCGGCGCGAGATAGCCCTGGACGGCCTGGAGGTAGTAGTACAGACCCTCTTGGCCTCGGATGACCGGAATCCACGCCAGGCCGATCAGCACCATGGTCGTCGTGGCGATCCGGCCGGTCCACACCAGTTCGTGCTGCGTGGCGCCGGGGCGGAACTTCCGGTAGAAGTCCATGGTGAACAGGGTCGAGCATGCGTTGAACACGCCGGCCAGCGAACTCATCAGCGCCGAAAGCAACCCGGCGACCACCAGGCCGCGCACGCCCGGCGGCAAGATGTGGGCGACGATCAGGGGGAAGGCGTGCTGGGCGCGGCTCTCGAACTGGCGCTTGCGCACCTCTTCCTTCTTGCGCACGAGTTCTTCGAGCGAGGGCGCGGCCTGGCCGGCCCCGAGGGCCCGAACCGCCTCTTCCGCGGCCGCGTTGGGCTTCTCGATCAACTCGCGGCGCAGCGCGTCGACCTTGCCGCTTTGGGCCAAGGCGAAACAGATCATGCCGGGGATGATGAAGATGAACACGGGCAAGAGCTTCATCATCGCGGCCCCGATCACGCCCCGGCGGGCCACCCGCTCGTTCGGCGCGCCCAACGCCCGCTGCACGATGTACTGGTCCGTGCACCAGTACCAAAGCCCCACGATCGGGGCGCAAAAGAGCATCCCCAGCCATGGGAAACGGTCGTTGAAGTACCAGGCGATGCGCGTCGATTCCTTGACCGGCTCCCAGGTGCCGGTCATTCCTTCGGGCACCAGGGGTTTCCAGAGGTTGAACATGTCGGAGCCGCACTGACGGTAGAGTTCTCCCCAGCCGCCCAGCTTCATCAATCCGAAAACCGTGACCAGGGCCGAGCCGATGATGAAGATCACCGTCTGAAGCGTGTCGGTATAGGCCACGGCCCGCAACCCGCCGACCACGGTATACAGGCCCGTCAGAATAATCACCGCGACCGAGCCGAGCCAGAAGCTGTCGAGCTCCAGGCCGGCGACGTTCACTTTCAGCTCGGGCAACAGAGTCGAAAAGACGATTCCTCCGGCGAAAATCCCCACGGCGATCTTCGTCACCACGTAGGCCACCAGCGAGATGACCGAGAGCACCCACCGGGCGTTCGGCGAATAGCGCTTCTCGAGGAACTCCGGCATGGTGAAGACCATCGACCGGGCGTAGAAGGGGATGAACACCCAGGCCAGCACCAACAGGCACCAGGCGTGGAGTTCGTAGTGCGCCATGGCCACGCCGCTGGTGCAGCCCGAGCCAGCCAGACCCACCAGGTGCTCGGAACCGATGTTCGACGAGAAGATCGAGGCCGCGATGATGAACCAACCCAAGTTGCGTCCTGCCAGAAAATAGTCGGCCGCCGTGTCCTTGCTCTTCTTGAACGACCAGGCGGCCAGCGCGGCAATGGCGAGGAAGTAGAAGGCGATGACGCCCCAATCGACGCCCTCGAGCGCCGAGGCGTCCGAGGGAACTGCCGCGGCGCCACCGGGTGCGCCGGCCAACGCGACCTTCGGCTCGCCAAGCGCCGCGACAAGGAACAGCCCAACAAGAACGAACCGAGCCAACCGCGGCCACATGGTGGAGTCTCCGAGTGGCGGTCTACCAGAAGAGCGCATAAAGGGCCAAGGTCACGAGAACCACGGCGACGCCGGCCACCTTCGCGCCGGCCGAAGGGGTCAGGTCGATCTTCGCCTGGGACGGGAGGGTGATCGGCTCGGCCAGCGGCCGGAACCAGGTCATCAGGCCGAGCACCACGAGCACGGCGAAAAACGCCGCCGCCATGCGGTTCAAGAACGCCAGACTCGGCGCGAACCAGGCCAAAAGCCCGTACACCGCCGGACTGAGCACAAGCCCCACGACGCCACAGCCGCGCGGGGCCCGCTTCACGAAGAGCCCAAAGACGAACACGCCCAAGATGCCCGGCGAGATGTAGCCCTGGAACTCCTGGATGTAGGTGAAGATGCCCCCCAACCGGGGATCATCGAGCCACGGCGCGATGAGGCATCCGACGACCACGAACAGGGCCACGGTGAGGCGACCGGTCAGCACCAGGCTGCCTTGCGACGCCTTGGGGTGCAGGTATGGCCGGTAGATGTCCATCGTGAAGATCGTCGAGGCGGCGTTGAGCATCGCGGCCAGCGAGCTGACCACAGCGCCCAGGATGGCCGCGAGGAGGAACCCCGTCAGCCCCGGCTTCGACAGCTTCTTGAGCAACAGCCCGAAGGCTGCGTCGTGTTTGTAGCCGACCAGCGGCTTCTCGATCGTGATCCGGTCGCTCCGGGGCAGGGCGGCGTTCTTCGTCGCGACCGCTTCCAGCAGTGCTTCGTTCGCTTCGACCGCCGGTTGCTTCTGCGGCGCGGGCACACCGGCGGCACGGCGGTTGAACGCGAGGATGTCTTCCGCCTTCTGGGGGTACAACCGGGCGAAATCTCGGTCGAACGGAAAGACGGTCTTGGCCCGTTCCGGGCTCCCCTTCAACGCGTCGTACCGCGCCAACGACGCCTTGTTCGTCGTGCCCTCGGCCTCGCGCTGCATGTCGGCCTGGTACAGGTTGAAAGCGATCATGCCCGGAAAGATGATGATGAACGGGATAAGCAACTTCAGGGCCGCCGCGAAGACGACGCCTTTCTGCCCCTGGGCCACCGAGCGCGAGCCCAGCGCGCGCTGCATGACGTATTGGTTCAGACCCCAATAGTAGAGGTTGGGGATCCACAAGCCGAGCACCAAAGCCGTCCACGGCACGAACTTGTTGTCGGCCGGCAACACCATGTGCAGCTTGTCGCGGTTGAGCGTGGTGAACCGCTCGACGGCCCCCGCGCCGGCGTGCTGCGAGCCGAGGCCGACGGTCTCGGGCGGCGCTTCGCCCAAGGCGATCATCGCCAACACCAGGATGATGGCCCCGCCGAGGATCAAGGCCGACCCCTGCAACAGGTCGGCCCACGCGCACGCCTTCAATCCACCGGCGACCACATAGACGGCGGCGATGATCCCGATGATCCACGACACCGAGGTCACGTTGATCGGCAAACCGAGGATTTCCTTGCCCTTGAAGAGCACGTCGGCGGTCGTGGCCCCCGAGTAGATCACCCCCGGCACCGTCACGCCGATGTACGTGAGCATCATCAGGAACGACATCAGCGTGCGTGCATGGTGATGGAAGCGGTACTCGAGGAACTCGGGGATCGTATAGATGCCCGCGCGAAGGAAGGCGGGTAGTACGAAGAAGGCGACGATCACCAGGGTGATCGAGGCGAGCCACTCGTAGCTGGCAATGGCCAGGCCCACGTCGCCGGCCGACTGGCCCGACTGGCCCACGAACTGCTCGGTCGAGATGTTCGCGGCGATGAGCGAAAACCCGATGAGCCACCAGCTCAGGCCGCGTCCGGCGAGAAAGTAGCCTTCGCTGTCGCGCTCGTGCCGGCTCATCAGGATGCCCACGGCCACCACGGCGACGATGAACCCGACGAAGACGAGCGCGTCGAAGGCGATGAACGTTTCCATGGAGGTCCCCTCTGGGGCGCACCCACCAGACAACAAGGCTTCTATCGTAACTTGCGGCACCCGCGGTGGCCAGTCCCCGAATCGCGGTCCCGCGAGCGGGCCGCGTCGCCCGGGCCGAGGGCCACCTTCCGATGCCCGATCCTGCATGGGGAGGGCATCTCAGACCTCCACCACGGCCTTGACCACCCCCTCGCGATACTCGGCGGCCAGACGGAACGCGTCGGCTGTCCGCTGGAGGGGGAAGCGGTGCGTGACCAGCGAGGCGAGATCCACCCGGCCTTGCTCGGCCAGACGCATCGCCCGCGGATACGCGTGCTTCATGCGCCGGACCATGACGATCGACAATCCCTTCCTGCGGGCGGTGGAGTGTTTGAGCGTCATCCGGTCGTCGCCCGAGATGCCGACGACCACCAGCCGTCCGCCCATGGCCAGCATCTCGGCGGCCTGGGCGAGCGACTCGTCGCACCAGGCGGCCTCGATCGCCACATCGACGCCGCGTCCGGCGGTCGCGCGAAGCACGGCGTCGACGGGGTCGATCTCGTCACAATGCCAGACGCTCGTCGCCCCGAGCTGCCCGGCCAGATCGAGACGCCAAGGGTATTTGTCGGTCATGTAGATCGCGTCGGCCCCGGCCAAGCGGACGAGTTGGAGGATACACAACCCGATCGGGCCGGCTCCGAGGATCGCCACGCGATGTCCGACCCGGATCTTCGCCAAGTCCGCGGTATGGACCGCCACGCCCAAGGGCTCGAGCATCACGGCCGCGGCATCGTCGAGCGTCGGCCGGAGCGGGAAACAGCACCGCGCGGGCATGTGGATCCACTGGCACAAGGCGCCCTGGTCGGGCCAAAGGCCGCAGAAGCGGAGGTTCTCGCAGAGGTTCGGATGGCCCCGCGTGCACGGCGCGCATCGCCCGCACGGTTGCGCCGGATCCACGGCGACCCGCGTGCCCGGCTCCAGGGGCCGGAAGTCGCCGTCCTCCGCACCCGGGCCCACGGCCTCGACCACGGCGCCGAACTCGTGGCCGAGCACCAAGGGGCCTTCGAGCCGGGTGTCGCCGATTCGGGCGTGGCGGAACGTGTGCAGGTCGCTTCCGCAGACTCCGACGGCCGTCACGCGGAGCAGGGCCTGTCCGGGTCCCGGCGGCCCCGGGTGAGGCACGCGGTCGACTCGCAGGTCGCACGGCCCGTGCAACCGCGCGGCAAGCATGGTCGAGTCGCAGGTCGAGCGATCGGTCTGGCGTTGCGGCGTGTCGAGCATGGTGGTCACGCGAGCGAAACGACCTGGCCGGTCCGCGCCGACTGGCCCGCCGCCGCCATCAGCGCCACGGCCGCGCGCGATTCCTCGGGCGTGATGCGGTCCGGCCGGCGGCCCTCCACGACGCAGTTGGCGAAGTACCGCAACTCCGCTCGCAGCACCCCGAACCGCTCGCCGAACGGCTTGGGCCAATAGAGGGTGTCGGGCAGTCGGGCGCCGTGCCGGTCGTGGATCGCCAGCCCGGCCTCCCCGCAGTTGATGTACAGTGCCCCCTCGGTCCCGAGGACCTCCATCCGCGCGTCGATCTGGTACGGCGTGGTCTCGGGCAGGCACCAGACCGACTCGACCACGCCCACCGCGTCGTTCTCCAGCCGGAACATGGCCCAGCCCGCGTCCGGGTACTTGTTCGTGCCTGGGTGGACCTCCTGGGCGTAGACGGTCACAGGCCGGGCGCCGCTGAACCAGAGCATCAGATCGGCGTCGTGGATGCCATCGCCCAAGAGGGCCGAGATCTTGTCGAGCACTTGCCGGCCGATGGTCTTCGAGAGATTACGCCGTGCATGCATTGAGATGATCCGGCCGATCCGGCCATCGTCGATAGCCTGCTTGGCCAGGGCCACGCGGGGATCGAAGCGGCAGATGTGACCCACCATGAACAGCCCGCGGCTCTCGCCCGCGGCCGCGAGGATCTCGTCGCACTGGGCCACATCCGGCGCCATGGGCTTTTCCAAGAGGACGTGCTTGCCGGCGCGAAGCGCGTCGATCGCGATGTGGCGGTGGTCCTCGATGTGCGTGACGATGCTTAGGGCATCGACCTCGGGATCGTCGAGCAACTCGCGGTAGTCGGTGTAACGCCGCGGCACGCCGTAACGGTCCGCGATTTCCTTGAGCCGGTCGGGACGCCGCGTGCAGACCGCGGCCAGCTCGATTCCCGGCATGGCCGACAGCGCGTCGACATGCACCTCGCCGAACCAACCCAATCCGATGACGCCCCAACGCACCGTGTTCGCGACACCCACGACAAGGACCTCCGACCTGATGGCCCGTGCACGCCGATCGAGTACTGGCCGAAAGCCTAGCGGCTTGGCCGGGCGGAAGCAAGCGAGGACGCCGCGGAGCGTCCGGGCAAGCCGCGCCGTGGGACTATCCCCCTTCTCCTGCGGGGGACCGGACCTTCCAGTGCCGTTCGGTTTTTTTCGCGCCCAGCGCGTCGACAAGCCTTGGCGTCTTTTCTATATTAGACGCGCCCGCCGAAGAGCCCCTCCTCAGAGGCACGCCTCGCGCAATGCTTCGCATAGGTCTTTCGATGACGTCAGGAGACGCAACATGACGCGTATGGTGTTCCGAATCGCTATGGCACTGGCTTGCGGCCTGATCGCGGCCACAGCGACGGCCGAGCCCGGCAAGTACCTTGGCCCGTGCGACGTGGTCGCCTCCAAGGACGGCGCCACCCTCTTCGTGCTTTGCGTCGACGCGAGGCAGGTGGCGGTGGTCGAGGCGGCCGGGGGAAAGGTGGCCCGGTCGATCGCCTTGCCGGCCGAACCCACCGGCCTGTGCCTGAGCCCCGATGGGACCAAGCTCTACGTGACCTGTGCCGCGCCGCAAGGCACGGTGTCGGTGATCGACGTGGCCTCGGGACAAACCCAGGCCACGATCGCCGCGGGCCACACGGCCACCGCGCCGGTGGTGACGCCCGACGGCAAGCGGCTGTACGTCTCCAACCGCTTCAACAACGATGTCTCGGTGATCGACCTCGACGCGAAGAAGGAGATCGCCCGCGTACCGGCCGTGCGCGAGCCGATCGCCGCGGCCATCACCCCCGACGGCAAGACCGTGGTCGTCGCGAACCTGCTGCCGAACGACAAGGCCGATTCGTACGACGTGGCCGCGGTCATCACGCTGATCGACACCGCGACGAACCAGGCAGCGTCGGTGCGGTTGCTCAACGGGTCGTCGGGTATGCACGACGTGTGCATCTCGCCCGACGGCAAGTTCGCCTACGTCGCCCACATCCTCGCCCGGTATCAAATGCCCACCACGCAGCTCGAACGGGGATGGATGAATACCAACGCGATGTCGATCATCGACCTGGCTGGCAAGAAGTTGGTCAATGCCGTGTTGCTGGACGATATCGACCTGGGCGCCGCGCTTCCCTGGGGCATCGGCGTGACGGCCGACGGAAAGACCATCTGCGTGGCCCATGCCAGCACCCACGAGGTCAGCGTGATCGATGCCGCCGCGATGTTCGAGAAACTGGCGAAGATCCCGGCCGAGATCAAGCCGGGCGAGACGCCCAAACCCTATGACGACCGCGGCAGCTTCTCGTCGACCACCCAGGCCGACGTGCCCAACGACCTGGCCTTCCTCGTGGGGCTGCGCAAGCGGGTGCGGCTCCAGCCGATGAACCTCTGGGGCACCGCCCCCGAAGGTCCCATGGTCAACGGCCCGCGCGGTCTGGCGATCGTTGGCTCTAAAGCCTATGTCGCCGTCTACTTTACCGACCAACTCGCCGTGGTCGATGTGTCGCCCAAACCCGAAAAGGCCGTCACCATCGTTCCTCTTGGCCCGCCGGTCGAATTCACCAAGGTGCGGCGGGGCGAGATGTTCTTCCACGACGCCGATCTCTGCTTCCAGCACTGGCAAAGCTGCGCAAGCTGTCACCCCGACGCTCGCGTGGACGGGCTGAACTGGGACCTGATGAACGACGGCATGGGCAATCCGAAGAACAACAAGAGCATGCTCCTGGTCCACAAGACCCCGCCCGCCATGTCCGAGGGCGTGCGCGCCACCGGCGAGCAGGCGGTGCGCTCGGGCATCACCCATATCCAGTTCGCGGTGCGCCCCGACGAGGACGCCCAAGCCATCGACGAGTATCTCAAATCGCTCAAGCCGGTCCCCAGCCCCCATCTGGTCAACGGCCAACTGAGCGAAGCGGCCAAGCGCGGCGAGGCGCTGTTCATGAGCGAGCGAGTGGGCTGCGCCAAGTGTCATCCGGCCCCGCTGTTCACCGATCTTCAAATGCACGATGTCGAGTCGAAGGGCCAATACGACCGGCGCGCCGACTTCGATACCCCCACCTTGATCGAGTGCTGGCGCACTGCGCCCTACCTCCACGACGGCCGCTACACCACGATGAAACAGGTGATCAAGGAGGGCAAGCACGGCCGCAAGTTCGGCGAAGTCGAAAAACTCACCGAACAAGAGATCAACGACCTGGTCGCGTACGTGCTATCGCTCTGACCTTTACGCCAGCCACGTTCTCGGCCCAAGCCCCGAACGAGCGTCTGCAAACCTTAAGGTCTGCGCAATCCAACGCCGTACAACCCAAGGCCGCTGGGCTTCCTCGGGTTCCACGGCGCTGTTGATTCGGGGAACGGCCGAACCGCGGCCTAGCGCTTCGACCCAAGCGACTTGCGCACCGCCTCGAGCTGGCCCGCCGAGCCGAGCATCTGGTTCTTATGGGCGATGTACTTTGCGTACTCGGCCATGAAGGGCTTGCCGGGCGTGCGCGGGTCGAAGTCTTCCGGCTTGTCGCGGAAGCTCTCGCGGTAGGTCGCGCACCACACCAGCCGGCCGTCGGTGTCGATGTTGATCTTGCAGATCCCCAGCTTGGCCGCCGGGAGATACTGGTCTTCGCGCACGCCGCTGGTGTTCTTCATCTTCCCGCCCGCCGCGTTGATCCGGTCGACCCACTCCTTGGGGACGCTGCTGGAGCCGTGCATCACCAGGGGGTAACCCTTGGGCAGTGCGTTCTGGATCTCAGCCAGCCGGTCCAGACGCAGGGACTGGCTGCCGGCGAACTTGTAGGCCCCGTGCGACGTGCCGATGGCCACGGCCAACGAGTCGCAGGCCGTCTTCTCGACGAACTCGGCCGCCTGCGCCGGATCGGTCAGGCAAACGCTGCCCACCACGTCCTCCTCGACGCCGCCCAGTTGCCCCAGCTCGGCCTCGACCACAACCCCCTTGGCGTGGGCCCGTTCGACGACGCGGCGCGTAATCTCGACGTTCTTCTCGAACGGCTCGTGCGACGCATCGATCATCACCGAGCTGTAGAAGCCGCTGTCGATCGAGTCGTAGCACGCTTCCTCGGTTCCGTGGTCGAGATGCACGGCAAAAATGGCCTCGAAAAATACCAGCTCGGCGGTGCGGATCATCGCCTCCAGAAACCGCTTGTCGGTATAGCTCCGCGCCCCCCGCGAAATCTGGATGATGAAGGGCGCGGCGAGAGCCGGCTTGACAGACTCGTCGTTCTTCGCCACTTTGCCCAAATTCCCGCGGAACAGTCCCACCGTCTGTTCCAGATTGTTGATGTTGTAAGCGCCCAGGGCGTATTGCCCGTAAGCGTGACGGAACAGCTCCTTCGTGGTGACGATCATCGAGTTCACTCCTGCGGTCGGGTGGTTCGGCCGACCGGTTGCGCAAGGGACCAACTGTGCGAATCCGCGGATGCGTCGCGGTTTTCCAACCCGGCGATCCCGGAGTAAGAGGATAACGAATTCTAGCGGATGGTTCGCCGGTTCGCCAGCCGTAGCCAGGTGCTCTACCCCCCGAGATATCCAGGCGACCACCTCCCCAATAGGCCGTCGAAAGGTGTCCGAAATGCAAAATGCCGCCGGCGCAACGGGCGTCCGGCGGCATCGCTAGGGGGGGTGGAACGTGCTATCGACCCATGGACTCAGGTCATCGGTTCTCTCGACGCCTCCATGGCACCATGCCGCGTAAGGCGTTTGGCGCGGCCAGGTGCGCCCATTTCCGAACGAGTTTGGCAAGCTGTCGATCGATGGAACGGCTGAACTTGTAGAAGGACCGAGGCCTAACCCCCAGAGGAGTGTCGCCATCCTCGTAGCTCAACCCGCTACCGCCAACCGGACCAGGTTCGTTGCTTTTCATGATGGCTCCTTCGCCCCAGGAATGGCACCCAGCCGAGTTGGCGGATGCGCCCAATCGCTCCCTCACCCTCCTTTACGATGGACACGAGCGGGCAGTTCAGGTTCGCGATGCCGTGGCAATGTCGTACACGGGGCTTCGTCGAAGCCGTCTGCTCGATGATCGTTGCCCCTGCGTGTTGAGTTTCCTGAATTCGCCTATCTCCGTGGAAGCGCCGCCTGGCCGAGGGCGGGCCGAACGCAGTCGTTGCAGAACACCCAAGTTCCCCATATTTCGCCTGGTCGGGCGCTCTTGTGGGACCATGGATGTCGCCGTACAATCCGCGACGCAAGGCGGACGAACCGCGGCTTGTGAAACTCCGTATAGGTAACGGTTCCCGCGGAAGTTCGGCCGGTGTGGTCTGGCGTTCGCATCGTGGGAATGCGATAATTGGGACAGTGGCCAAAAGTCACCATGTCGATGTTGCCCGAAAACCGCGCATGAAGCGCGAAGCGGCAACGGGTCGGCAAAGCCGTTTCCGATTGTCGTGGGCCATGCCCTTGCGACAACCGGGCGCCGCGCGGATTGCTTGAATCCGCCGTCGCCGGCCGGTCGATGAGTGACCTAGAATTAAGACGCGAAGGCCACGCGGTGACGCGCGGCACCCAGCGCGGAGGAAGAAGGATGCACGTCTACGGCCCAGTCCATCTTCACGGTCCGCAAGCGATCGGCGCGCCGCACGCGCCGCGCCCGGCGAAGTCGGCCGAGCCGCCGGCCGGGGCGCCGGTCCAGGACGAACTTCAGCTCTCGTCCGAGGCGCAACTGGTCGACCGGATTCGCGACCTGCCCGAGATCCGGGAGGACCGGGTAGCCCGCATTCGCGCCGAGATCGCCGCGGGTACGTACGAAACCGACGAGAAACTCCAAATTGCCCTGGGGCGGCTGCTGGACGAGATCGGCTAGCCGCAAGCCGCATGCCCGGCGACTTCTCTCTTCGCTCCGTTCAGGTCACCTTGTCGCCGTTGGATCGGTTCGCCCAGTTTCTTCAATCGCGTGGCAAGCGGGTCACCCAGCAACGTCGTCAGATCGTCGAACAGGTCTTCAGCCATCACGACCATTTCGATGCCGACGAATTGATGGCGCACTTGCGCGACGAACTGGCCGCCCGACGCCTCAGCCGGCCAACCATCTACCGCACCCTCAACGAACTGGTCGAGGCAGGCCTCTTGCGCAAAATGACCCTGGGTGGCCGCAGCGTGTTCGAGCACGAATACGGGTACCCCCAGCACGACCATCTCTATTGCCAGGTCTGCAACGCCCTGATCGAGTTTCACAGCCAGGCTCTCGAACGCCTTTGCGACCAGGTGGCACGCGAGGAGGATTTCGAGGTCCTCGGTCACCGGCTGTTCGTCACGGGCATCTGCGCCAAGTGCCGGCGGCGTCAGAGACCGTCGCGCCCCTCCGATTGACGTATTGCCCCGCCTGCCGCATACTCAGCGCATGGCCGCTTCCGGAAAGGGCGCTTTCATGCGAAGACTTGCCGTGCGACGAACCGGAGCTGGACTGGCGATATCCGCAGAATCCTTCTTCTTGTGCGCCTTGCTGGGACTCGGCGGCAAGGGCCTGGCGGCCGCTCCCGTGGAGCCGGCCATCACGCCGCAGCAGATCGAGGCCGATTGGCTCCGCCAGGACGAGGTCCGCTGGTTGCCTCCTTCGCCGCGGACCCGACCCGACGCCCAGAGCACGGTCACCACGCGGCAAGACGCGGCAGGCGCCGTCGATGGCGTCAAGGACGGCACCTACGGCTTCCACGTCGGCGATCAGCAAGATCCCTGGTGGCAAGTCGATCTCGGGCAGTCGCTCGCCTTGGACCGCGTGGTGGTCTTCAATCGGGGCGACGGGAGCGTCGAGAAGCGGGCCAGCCAAATTCAACTGCGCCTCTCCGACGACGGCAAGTCGTGGCGGGAGGCCTATCAGCACGACGGTTCGGTCTTTGGCGGCCAAGTCGACGGCAAGCCCCTGGTCGTGCCGCTGCGCGGGGCCAAGGCCCGATTCGTGCGACTCCAGTTGCCCGGCCGGCTGTACTTCCACCTCGACGAGGTCGAGGTTTATCGGGTCGGCTCGGCGAAGAACGTGGCGCTGAAGCGTCCGGCCGACCAGTCGAGTGTCAGCCCTTGGTCCAAAGCGCACCTCCCCGACCCGGCCGGCAAGTCGGCCGGGGCCGGCGAGCCGGCCGCCCCGCGCAAGACCGAGCCCGCGTACCCGATCGCGGTGGCGGTGGAACGGGGGCTCAAGCTAGCGGCGGACCTTCGGCAGCTTGGCGCCGACGTGTCGGGCGAGACGGCCGTTCTGCGCGAGATCGCGTTGGCCGCCGCCGCGCTTCCCAAGGACGCTTCGGCCGAGGCCCGGCGCGCGTGGTACGTCAAGGCCCGCTGGGCCGTCCGCCGCATGGCCCTGAAGAACCCACTCTTGGATTTCGACGACCTGGTGTTCGTCAAGCGGGCGCCTGGGACCTTTACGCACATGTCGGACCAGAACTACGGGTGGTTCTCGCGGCCCGGCGGTGGGTTGTGCGTGCTCAAAGGATGGAAGACCGACCGGCCGCGGTTGCGCATGTTGGCGACCGACCTGCCCCTTGGGAGCTTCTTGAGCCCCGACCTCTCGTACGACGGCAAGCGGATCCTCTTTTCACATTGCAAGTACTATTCCGGCCTGCGCGAGCATCCCAACAAGTTGGACAAGGCCAACGTGCCCGAGGATGCCTTCTATCATCTCTACGAGGTCAACGTCGATGGCATCGGTCTGCGCCGTCTGACGCGGGGGAAGTACGACGACTTCGACGGCCGCTACTTGCCCAACGGCGAGATCGTGTTCCTTTCGACGCGGCGGGGGCAGTATTTTCAATGCGGGAAACACACGGGCCAGAACTGCGTCGATGGCGCCCTGCCCGACAGCTACGTGCGCTGTGGCGGCGGCCCCGAACGGCCCGTGGCGGTCTACACCCTGCACGTGATGAACGCCCAGGGGGGCGATCTGCGGCAGATCTCGCCGTTCGAGATGTTCGAGTGGACGCCCTCGGTCGCCCACGACGGGCGCGTGCTCTACGCCCGCTGGGACTACGTCGACCGCTGGAACATGCCCTTCATGAGCCTCTGGTCCACGCTGCCCGACGGCTCGGGCGCCCAGGCGGTCTTCGGCAACTACACCCAGAATCCGCACTGCGTGTTCGAGGCCCGCGCGATTCCCGGGTCGCGCAAGTTGATTTTCACCGCGTCGGGGCACCACGCGAACACCGGCGGGTCGCTGGTGCTGTTGGACCCGAACCAGGGGGCCGACGGCGACGGTCCCATGACCCGGCTGACGCCCGAAGTCTGCTTCCCCGAGACCGAGGGCTGGCCCAGGACGTACTTCATGAACCCCTATCCCCTCTCGGAAAACCACTACCTGGTCGCCTGGAGCGACCAGGAGATGATCGGCTGGCCAGGACCGCCCGAGCCGGTCAACGCCACGGGCATCTACCTGTTCGACGCCTTCGGCAACCTGAACCTGGTGTACCGCGACCCGGCGATCTCGAGCATGAGCCCGCTCCCGCGGAAGCCCCAGCCTCGCCCGCCCGTGGTCGTCTCGCACCAGGTCGAATGGGACGGCGAGCAGGAAGGCCGGATGCTCGTGCTCGACGTGTACGAGGGGCTGGAGCCGATCTCGCGGGGCACGATCCAGGAGCTTCGGATCGTGGGCGTGCCGGTCAAGACCCATCCCACGATGAACTACCCGGCCATCGGCATCACGCATGACGACCCGGGCAAGGTCGTGCTGGGCACGGTGCCGGTCGAGGCCGACGGCTCGGCGTATTTTCGCGTGCCCTCGGGCGTGGCGTTCTTCGTGCAGGCCCTCGACGCCGAGGGGGTCGCGGTGCAGACCATGCGGAGCGCCGTTTACGTGCAGCCCGGGCA
>DYLT01000294.1 GCA_020721945.1 Blastopirellula marina | reverse complement strand
AGGTCTGCGGCGGCGCGCCCAGCGGGCCAAGGACCGATTCAAGGCGCTGCTTGAGGGTCACGACGTTGAACGGTTTGGCGATATAGCCGTTCACGCCGGCCTTCTTGGCCGCGACCACCTGCTCGGGCGACCAGCCGCCGCAACCGTGGCGAAACTCCTTGCCACATCAGCGCTTGTGGCAATGGCGCGGATCGGCTGGGAATCGTGGTACGGAAACTGCCGCCAAACGGCACTAATAAAGACGGGACGATGTTGGCACCCTCGTAACCCTTCATGGGTGGATTGCCATGGCCACGCGTTTGACGCTTCGCTACCTGTTGGCGTATTTGCACGGGGTGGGCCTCTCGCCCGAAGAGGCCCAGGACCTGGGACGACGGATCGAAGAAAGCGAGCGGGCCACCGGCCTCGTCCACCGGATCCGCGAGGTCACTCGGCGCTTGCGGCTGGGGGCGCCCGGCGTGTCGGAACGCGGGCAGTGGCTCGACCCGAACACCGTGGCCGAGTACCTCGACAACCGGCTTCCGGACAGCCAGGTGCCTGATTTCGAGAAGGTCTGCTTCGAGTCCGACGTGCAATTGGCCGAGGTGGCGTCATGCCACGAGATTCTGGCCACGGTGCTGCACGAGCCCGCCGAGGTGGATCCGGTCAGCCGCCAGCGCATGTACCGGCTGGCCGAGGCGGTGCGCCGCGAAGAGCAGGGGCCCGGGGGCAGCGCGGAGCCGGCGGGGGCGGCCTCCCAGGGTGGCGAGAAACCGGCGGTTCAACCGCCGGCCCAGCCCGCGCGGCCCACCGTTCCCGATTACCTGCGCAGAACCGCGGTCCAGAGGACCTGGTGGCGCACCGCGGTGGCTTTGGCGCTGGCCCTGGGCATCGTGTTCGTGGTGTTGGTGGTGGCAGGCCAGATCGAGCCCCGCACCCTGTGGGGACGCTTCGTTGGCACCTCGGGCGAGGGATCGAGGCAGGTCGCGGTGCGGCCCGAACGCGGCGGGCCGGTTTCGGAGCCCGGGCCTTCGGCCGACCACCCCGGCGCGGGCGATTCGGCCCCGCGACCGGAGCCGCGCGCGGTGGCCGACGACCGGCCGGCATCGGGCCTGCCGCCGGCTCCGTCCGCGCCCGGACCGGCCGGGGAGCCGGCTTCCTCGCCGAAACGCACGGAACGACCGCCGGTCGAACCCCAGCCCGACAAGGCGGCTCCCAGCGGCACGAAGGCCCCGCCCGGCCCCGGCAAACTCGATGCCCAGCCGCCCGGCCCTCGGGCGGCACCGCCCTCGGAAGACGGGATGCCGAGCGGTCCGGGGCTGAAGCAGCCCCCCGGCGCGTTGGAGCCGTCGCCGAGGCTTCCGCCGGGCGAACCCATGACCCGTCCACCCGCATCGGCCGGCGCGAAAACGGTCTTGCCTGCCGAGCGGATCGGCGTGCTGGTTTCGCCGGGCGAATTGCTCTTGCGTCTGAACGCGCGGACCGGATCGTGGCTGCGGGTGGCCGATCAGGCTCAGGTGACCTCGCAAGACCGGGTCGTTTCGTTGCCCCTGTTCAAACCGGTCGTCGCGATGTCGTCGGCCCGCGCGCAACTTCACCTGATCAACGATACCGGGGTGAGGTTTCTCGCCTCGCACACGCATGGCGTGCCCGGTCTGGTGGTCGAGTTCGGCCGGGTGATCGTTCGGCCCGACGGCACGGGGCCCACACGACTGCGGCTTCAGATCGGCGAGCGCGTGGGCATGGTGACCTTCGCCGATGCCGATGCCACCTTGGCGGTGGACGTGGGACGGGCCGCGGCCACGGGAAACGATCCTGAAACGCAACCCGGTGCCCTCTTGGCCGACCTCTACGTCACCACCGGCAAAGTGCTTTGGCAGGAGGGGTTGGAGGGAAAAGCGGTGACCCTGGCTTCGCCGATCCGGGCGACGCTGTCGGAGCAGGCCTTGGACACGACGGCCCTTCAGCAGTTCCCGCGCTGGGTTCTGGTCGACGCGCCCCTGGAACCGCTCGAACAGCAGACGGCGACGACGTTCGAGCGGGCCGTGACCACGGATCGGCCCGCCTCGCTGAGCCTGCGCGAGTTGGCCGAACACCGCCGCAAGGAAGTCCGGGTTCTGGCCATGCGCAGCCTGTGCCTGATCGAGGACTTCGATCCGGTGCTCGATGCCTTGAACAACCCCGACGAGCGCAATCAATGGGACGAGTACATCGAGCACCTGCGCGAGGCCGTGTCCCGGAGCCCCCGGGCGGCGGCCCTGGTGCGAAGCGCCATGGAACGGGTGCATGGCGACGAGGGCGCCTCGCTCTACGAGATGCTCTGGAAGTACCGGACGGAGACGATCACGCCGGCCGAGGCCCGGCTGCTGGTCAGGCACCTGGACCACGAGACCTTGATCTTTCGCGTTCTGGCCATTGGGAACCTTCGGAACCTCACCGGGGTCGAATTGAAGTACCGGCCCGACGATCCCGCCTCGAAACGCCAGCCCGCAATCCAGCGGTGGAAGGAGCGTTTGAATACCCATCCGACCTTGCGGGGCCGGCCGACCGACGAGGGAAAAGCCCGCGCCGGGGAACCCCGGGGCACTGGGCCGCGGGCGAAGGCCCCTTCGGCCGAGCCGACCGAGGATAAGAAGCCGGCGCCTTGGTTTCGTTCTCCGATGCTGTGACGCGCGTTTGGGCGACTTGGCGCCGGGGGCCGACGACGCCGCGGGGCAGGGTGGGGGCCGGTTTGCAGCCGATTGAAAAACGGTCACCGCCGGAGGCCACCTGGTTGGTCTCGCCTTTTCCTCGCGCTAGTCCAAGTGGGCGAAGGAGTTAGGCCCGCTCGGCGCGGTCCGGCATGGATTCGGCACGCGGCGTGCTATACGGAGGTTGCCAAGGGCAACGACGGCGAAAGGATTTTGCCATGCTGGTGCTGACGAGAAGGACGAACGAGCGCATTCGGATTGGCGAGAACATCACGATCACGATTTTGCGCGTCAAGGGACATGGGGTGAAGGTGGGGATCGACGCGCCCCAGGGCGTGCCGGTGGTCCGCTGCGAATTGCTTAGCCGGCCGGTCCGGCCGGGTCTCCCGGCGGCCGGCGGATCCGGCGACGTACCCGGTCCAGCGGCCCATCCGAAAGCGGATTCGGCCGAGGCGACGGAGAGCCCGGCCGATCCGCTTTCCGCGTCGGCCAGCGGGGAGCATGGAGGGCGCCTCGCAGCGCCGCGGTCTTACGAGCGGGCGGCACGCCGTGCTGGCCGGCATCGCCGCCTGCTGGGCTGTGTGAATCGGGAACCGTGGTGCCCCGGCGTGTCCTCCCGGGGGATACCGCTTTCAAAGCCGTGGCAGGTGGATGCAGAACGTGCTTCCCTCGCCCAGGGTGCTCTTGACCGTGGTCCGTCCGCCGTGGGCCTGGACGATATGCTTGACGATCGCCAGGCCCAGCCCGGTGCCGCCCAATTCCCGGCTGCGGGCCTTGTCGACCCGGTAGAACCGCTCGAAGATCCGCGGCAGGTGCTCCCGGCCGATCCCGCAGCCGTGGTCCTCGACGCGGATCTCGAACTCCGCGGCGACGCGGTGGGCCTCGACGAGGACGGTCTGGCCCGGCGGGCTGTACTTGATCGCGTTGTCGATCAGATTGGCCACCGCCTGTTCGAGGAGCACGGGGTTGATGCGGGCTTCGAGGCCGTCGTCGCAGGCCAGCTCGATGCGAATGTGCCGCTCGTCGGCCTTGGGCTGGCAAAGTTGCACGGCCGCTTGGAGCACGTCCTTGAGGTTTCCCGGCTCGAGCACGATATCCATCTTCTCGGTCCCCTCCTCGACGCGCGAGAGGGTCAGCAGATCCTCGAGGATGGCCTGAAGCCGGTCGGCCTGGGCGGCGACGATCCGCAAGAAGCGATCGGCCTCGGCCGAGTCGCGCACGGCGCCGTCCAGAAGCGTCTCGACGAACCCCTTGATCGAGGTCACCGGCGTCTTCAGCTCGTGCGAGACGTTGGCGACGAAATCGCGGCGCACGTTCTCCAGCCGCTTGATCGGCGTCAAGTCGTGGAGCACCACGAGGGCCCCGATGGGTTGCTCCGTCGAGTCGTACAGCACCGAACCCTGGGCGTGCAGGGTGCGCTGCTGGCCATCGTGAAGCGACAGCTCGATCTCGTCGGCGGTCGATTCCTGCCGGTCGAGCACGTCGGACACCAGACGTTGGAGGGCCGGATTGCGCACCACTTCGGGGAGGCTTCGCCCCAAGGCATGCTCGACCTCAACGCCGATCAGCTCGGCTCCCGCATGATTGAGGCTGATCAGCCGCTCGTCCCGATCGACCGCCAGCACGCCCTCGGCCATGCTAGCCAGGACCGCCTCGCGTTCGTTCCGCTGGCGCATCAATTCACGGATGCGCCGGTCGAGCTGCGCGCCGGCGCGGTTGACCGCGTCGACCACGGCGGCCAACTCTTCGGGGTCGGGCGTGGGCAACTTGTGCGCGAGATCGCCCTGGGCGTATCGCTCGAGCATTTGCCGGATGGAGGACAACACCCGGCCCAGACGCCGGGCGATCGAAAGGCTCCCCAGCGCCGCGACCGCGGCCGCGAACGCGAGGCTTACCACCGCGGCGCGCGGCCAGGGCACGGGTCGCGGGCCGACCAGTGCCAGCGGAACCGCCGCGGCCGCCAGGGCGACGAGCAGGTAGGACAGGTAGAGTTGCCGGAAGAGCCGTTTCCGCGTCATCATCCCTCCCGAAAGCGATATCCCACCCCGCGCACCGTCTCGATCCGCCGCCCCATTGCCCCAAGTTTCTTGCGCAACCCGACCATCTGCACGTCGATCGAACGGTCGGTCACCAGGCTGTCGCCTTCGTGGACCGCATCGGCCAGTTGATACCGGGTGAAGACCCAGCCCGGGCGACTGGCCAGCACGTGCAGCAGGCGGAACTCGGTCGGAGTCAAGTGGACAGGCCGGCCCGCGACAAGCACCTCGTGCCGCCCGGGATGGACCACCAGGCCATCGACGGCCACCGCGGCCTCGCCGTGCGGCGGATCGGAACCGGCGCGGCGCAGGACCGCGCGAATGCGGGCGATCAGCACCCGGGGGCTGAAGGGCTTGGGAACGTAATCGTCGGCCCCCAGTTCCAGCCCGCTGACCACGTCCGGTTCGTCGCCCTTGGCCGTCAAAATCACGATCGCGATGGCGCGCGTCGCCGGATCGCCCTTGAGGGTCCGGCAGACCTCCAGGCCATCCATTCCCGGCAGCATCAAGTCGAGCACGACGAGTTCGGGGTGATCGCGGCGGGCCTGGCGCACGGCCGCCTCGCCGCTGGCCGCACAATGGACCACATAGCCCTCCTTGGCCAGGTTGTAACGCAGGAGTTCGCGTATCTCCTGCTCGTCCTCGACCACGAGGATTCGCTCATGCGCCATCGGGCTTCTCCTGGCGTCCGGCCCACCATTGGCGAATCCGCTCCAGCACCTCGGCCGATGCCGCACGGTGCCCCGCGACCCCAACGCCCGCCAGGAACGGGTCGTCGGCCTCGATCAATCCGAACTCCAGCGGCGACCGGCCGTACCGTTTGAGCAGCATGGCTCCCGCGCTGGCGCCAAGCTCCGGCGCCTGGTGGGCGCCGGCGACCAGCGGATCGGGGCGATCGACCCATCGGGCGAGCCAGACATCGGATTCGGGCGAGGATTCGCGGGCGGCGATGGCCAACAGCGCGATTGCGTCGAGGCGGTACGGCGCCCGCTCCGTCGGCGGCAGAACCCGGCGCGCCTCGATCGCGCGGGCGAGCCCCGACAGAGCCTCGCGCGTACCGTGCGCTGCCAGCACCTCGCACAGCAGACCGTGGCGGCTCGGACGGCCCAAGTGGCCCTGGCGGATCCGTGGCGACTCGGCCGGGGGCGTGACTTGCACGAGCGGCTCGGCCACGGCGCCGTACTCCGCGTCGGGGACCAGCTCATCCTGAACCGTCGCCAGAAACGGCCCCGCGAACCTCGAAAGCTCGTCCCGGTCGAGCTGGCGAAGCATGTTCAACTCGGCGATCGACAGGGGCTTGGCGCGGGCCAGCATCCAGGCGAAGGTCCGTTGGCTCAACGCGGCCAGCCGCCGGGGTGCCGGCATCTCGACCACGTACTGGTTGGCCATCTTCCGGCGCGGCGAGGTCAGATTGACCAAATGAAAGAAGTAGCCGGGTTGTTTCGGGTGAGGGAAGGCCACCCCCACCGGGTAATCGCCCGGCGCGAGGTTCTGGCCGCTGACGCAGTGCGCGGTGTGATCGTCGATCCGATCGAAGTGGCTGGGGCGTTCCGCGCCGGGGCCCAGGCTCGGCTCGCCCACGACGAGCGACTGCGTGCCGACCAGCCGGGTGGGCA
>DYLT01000293.1 GCA_020721945.1 Blastopirellula marina | reverse complement strand
CGCCAGGCCGAGGCCGTGCTGGGCGAGAAACGGGCGCTGGCCGCCTTCGTGCCGGGGCGATTCGAGCGGGTCATCCCCTTGCGCCAGGCCATCGCCTTGGAGACGTTCGCCGGAGGCGGCGCTCCCGTGCCCCGGCTGGGCGCGGGCGATCGGCTGGACTTGCGCGTGCCGCTTCTGGGGGGCGTCCGGGGACGCATCGAATCGCGCGAGGGGAACTTGCCATTGGTGGTGCGGTGCAGCCGAGGCTTCGGCGAAATCGTGTTCGCGGCGGTGGAACTGGACGACGCGACGTTTCGCGCTTGGCGGGACCGCGGGCAGTTCGTGCGCCGGCTGCTCGGCGCGGCCGACCGGCTGGCCGCCGGGCCCTCCGAAAGCGCGGCAGTGCTCCACTACGGCTTCGACGACTTGTCGGGCCAGCTCCGCAGCGCCTTGGACCAGTATCCCGAGGTCCCGTTGGTCTCGTTCTCGATGGTCATGGGACTATTGGTCGTGTACCTGGTGCTGGTCGGCCCGGTCGACTATTTCTTCCTTCGCAAGGTCGCCGGACGGATGACGCTGACGTGGCTCACGTTTCCGCTGGTCGTTGCGGCTTTTTGCGCGGGAACGTATGTCCTGGCCAGCCGGCTCAAGGGCGACCGGGTGCGCGTTCACCAGGTGGATCTGGTCGACGTCGAATCGCCGACGGGTCTGCTGCGCGGCACGTCGTGGGCGAACGTCTTCAGCCCCTCGGCCGACCGCTACGATCTGGCGTTCGAGCCCCAGGTGCCGTCGGTCGGACAGCGGCCGGAGGTCCTGGCCGCGTGGTTCGGTCTGCCGGGACGTGGTCTTGGCGGGATGGATCCCAAGACGTCGCCGCCGCTCGCCTGGACACAAGGCTATGCGTTTTCGCCCGAGCTGGATCGGCTTGTCGGCGTGCCCATCCCCACCTGGTCGACCCGCAGCCTGACCGCCCGGTGGACGGCTCAGGCCGCGGTCCCGGTCGAAGCGAGCCTTCGGGAGGAAGAGCGGGCGCTGGTGGGCAAGGTGCACAACCGGTCGGACATCACGCTGGCCGACGCCCTGTTGTGCCACGGCGCTTGGGCGTACGAGTTGGGCACGTTGGGGCCGGGCGATTCGGTCGACCTGGACCGCACCCGCGCGCGGCGCGACTTGCGCACGTTTCTGACGGGCCAGCGCTACGTGGTCAAGGAAGGACGCCAGCTTCCCACCCCCTACGACCGCTCGAGCAGCGACACCGCCTACATCCTCCGCGCCATGATGTTCTATAGCGCTGCGGGCGGGCGCCAGTTCACCGGCCTGCACCACCGCTACCAGGCGTTCGTCGATGCCAGCGATCTGTTGCGCGCGGGCAACGCCGTGCTCGTGGCCCAGGCCCGCGGCGGTCCCCACGGCGCCCGGCTGCTCCGCAACGGCCAGCCGCTGGGCTCCCCCGACGACCGCCATCGGACCGTCTACCGCTTCGTCTTCCCCGTGCCCGAGGGCAGGGAGAAACCGTGATCAAGACCCAGGATCTTACGAAAGTCTACGGCGAGCTGCGGGCGATCGACCACCTCAGCCTCGATCTGAGCGAAGGCGATCTGTTCGGGTTCATCGGCCCGAACGGCTCGGGCAAGACGACCACCATGCGGATCCTCGCGACGCTCTTGCAGCCCACCTGGGGCGAGGCCTACGTCGGCGGCTACTCGATCTACACCCATCCCAAGGAGATCCGGCGGCTGATCGGCTACATGCCCGACTTCTTCGGCGTGTACGACGACATGAAGGTGATCGAGTACCTCGAGTTCTTCGCCGCCGCGTACCGTATCAAGGGGTCCGCGCGCCGCAAAAAGTGCGACGAGATGCTGGCCCTGGTGGGTCTGGACTACAAGCGCGATGCCCTGGTGACGAGCCTTTCGCGCGGCATGACCCAGCGGCTTGGTCTGGCCCGCGTCCTCCTGCACGATCCCCAGGTGCTGCTGTTGGATGAGCCTGCCAGCGGATTGGATCCCCGCGCGAGGATCGAGATCCGATTGCTCTTGAAGGAGCTTCGCGGGCTGGGCAAGACGATTATGGTCTCCAGCCACATCCTGCCCGAACTGGCCGACATCTGCAACAAGGTCGGCATCATCGAGCGCGGCAAGCTCTTGATCAGCACTGAGGTGAGCGAGGTCATGCGCCGGGTGCGCCGGCAGCCGCTGTTGGAAATCGGCCTAGCGGGCGACCTCGACGGCGCGGCGAAGCTCTTGGAACGCCACGATCTGGTCGAGAAGGTCGACGCCCGCGATGGCCGGCTGCGGGTGACGCTCCGCGAAGGCGTGGCCGACTATAGCCCCCTGCCCGCCCTGCTGGTCCAGAACGGCTGCAAGCTGACGATGTTCAAGGAGGAAGAGATCAACCTCGAGACGGCGTTCATGGCGCTGACGAAGGGGATGACGGCCTAGGCCCGCCAACGGACGACCGCGAGCCGGGGTCTGGGTTGCCCGTGCGTGCGGGATGCCGGCTGGCCGCCCGAAGGGGGCCATCGCATCCGCCAGCGGCCTAAACCGCCGGCGGATGGACGTACTCGGTGCGCACGACCAGCACGTCGCCATTGTCGATGCGATCGGTGACCTCGTAGACGTGCTGCTGGAAGCGGTGCGGGTTCTCGCCCTGGAGTCTCTCCTGGAGCAGGACGTTGACGGCGTATTCGGACGCGGTGCGGAAGCGCTGCCCCAGCCGGCCGTGGCAGGTCAAGGCGTAGTAGCGTTGGGCCTCGCCGGGCTCGCCGGGTTCGCCCGCCACCGTCTTCCCATCGAGCGGGCCACCCAGAAACTTGAAAATCACCCTCATCGTCGTCTCCAGACGCTGGTCGAACTCGCCACTTCGTGCGAGCCGAACGCGACCGGTTCATTGTTGGCGTCCAGGCCGCCGGCGTCAAGGAGGGTTCAACCCGTGGAAAGCCCGTTTTGCCGGCGGTCCGATGGACCGCGTGGCTTGCGAGGTTTCGCCGGAATCCGGAAGCTCGGCGCCGCGGCGGCGCAGGGTCTTGCGGTGTTCGACCCGGGCGATGCCCGCCGCGCCGAGATAGCCCGCGTCCGGCCCCAGGGTGGCAAAGTCGATCGTCGTCCGCTCGGCGAGGATGGGAAAGGCGCGGCGGCGGACCTCGTCGCGGATCCGATCGAGGAATCGGCGACCCAAGGCCCCTTCGGCACCCCCGAAGGTCATGGCCCCGCCGATCAATACGCCGGTCGGATCGATCGTGTGGAGCAGGCTGACGATGCCGATTCCGAGGTACCGGGCGGTTTCCATGACGATCTCCAGCGACAAGTCGTCGCCGGCCTCGGCCTCCTCGGCGATGGCCAACGGCGAAAGCGGCGTCCCGTCGCCCAACCGGCACGTCAGCGATGTCTTGCGCCCGGCATCGATCGCGTCTTGGGTTCGGGCGACCACGGCCGTGGCGCTGGCATAGGCCTCGAGGTGGCCGGTCTGGCCGCACGAGCAGACGCGGGCGTTGTCGCCGGGCTCGACAATAATGTGCCCGCACTCCGTGCCGTGGCCGTTCTCGCCCTCGAGGATCAAATCGCCGATGATCACGCCGCAGCCCACGCCCGTGCCCAGCGTGAGCATGACAAGGCTCCGAAACCCGCGGCCCGACCCAATCCAGAATTCGCCGTAGGCCGCGCACGAGGCATCGTTGGCCAGCACGACCGGCAAGCCGCAGTGATGCGCGACGCGGTCGCGGATCGGAAAGTCGTTCCATCCCTTGAAGTTCGTGGGATTGACCATGGTGCCCGCGCGGTAGTCGAGGATTCCCGGCGAGCCGAGTCCCACGCCGGCCACGTCGGCCGGTTCGAGGCCCACCCGCCGGATCGTCTCGAGCACGGCTTGGCCCATACGCCTGGCGGCATCTTCCGGTCCCTGCTCGACGCGCGTGGCGATACTGTCCGAGCAAAGCGGTCGGCCCAAGTCGTCGACCAGCCCCCACTTGACGGTCGTCCCCCCCAGATCGATCCCCACGAAGAACGGTTTCTTGGCTTCTTCCCGAGCGATCCACTGGCGCGTGGCTGGCATGGCGGTCTCCCGACGGCCCCGTGGCAAGCAACCTTGCGGCCCCAGACTGCCCCAGTATAAGGGGCTGCGACGTTGGGAGCAACGCGCTCGTGGTCGCGCGGCGTTAGGGCCGGTCGGAGATGGGCGGCGGGACCGATTGGAGGAACCGTCCGCCACTTTCGTACCACCCCTGCCGGGTAAACCGGCACCAGCTCAGGTCCATCAGAAAGGCGACGCGGACCCCGCTGGTGGCCTCGAGCGAGGCGATCATCCGGCGGTACGGCAGCGGCCTGGGATGATAGAAGCCGAAGCCCCGTTCGGAAAGGTGCTTGCCGACGACCACGATCGGATCGCCCTCGGGCGTCACCCCGTCGCTGCCGACCGGAGTCAGGTAGACCAGGTAAGGGTACGGATAGCGACGATCTTTGCGCCGCTCGACGAGGTCTCCCACCGGATAGATCGCGCCCAGGAGGTTCCAAACCTGCGTGCGAACGTCTCCCTCCGGCAACCCATCGGATTGCCAGAGAGAATGGGGGGAAGGCGCGCTGACCGAGGCAGTCATCAGTCTCTCTCCAAACGTGCTCAAAGGCGGAGTCGCCAAGAGAAGAAGTAGAAGCCACGCGCGAAGGCCATGAAAAACCTAGGTCACGTTTTGCTCCACGTCAAATGCCCGGCCAGCGGTGCGGCTCGCGCTTCGGGGTCCCGGCGGGCCCGTAGCGAGACTAGCTGTCGTGCCGGATGTTCGGAATCGTCCGATGGAACCCGGGATGAGGGGCCGCGCAAAAGCGGTGTGCTGCGACGACCGGCCGGGACGATATCGACATTAGTCCCTCCTGGCAACCATTCACGGGATCTGTCCGTTGGGTTCCCAGGGGCCGAATGCCCTGCCCGTTGCAGTCGGCCGTTCCGTGAATCGGTCTGGGAGCATCGAAGGCCCATCGCATGAAACGAGAGACATTCCGAGTGGTCACCCGGGGCGCCGACGGACAGATTCGGATTCGGGATTACGACAGCCAGGAGGATCTGCTCCAACGGCACATCCAAATCGGGGTGGACGATTGCAGCACCAACCTGGCGCTTCGCGGGTTGCCTGTCTTCCGAGGGTTGATCGGACCGATTCCCGAGGGGGCGAATATCGTCCGCTACGAGTCGCCCGAAGTGTTCGAAACGCTGACGAAGGAATGGTCGGCGACGAAACTGGGCCGTGGCCCAAAGGTCCGCAACCGCCCGAGCCAGCCGCTCTAGCCCGCTCGCGGCGGGGCCTCGAGGTCTACCGCTGCCCTTTTATTCGCTCGGCAAGCCGCTGTCGCGCGGCGTCGTACGCGGCCGGGTCGCGATTCCACTGGAAGAACGAGGTGGTCACCGCGCGCACCACGGCTTCCGCCTCGGCCGCGCGGCCTTGCCGCTGGAGGATCGCCAAGTACTCGTAGTCCTGGATTCCGTCGCGCAGGGCCTTCAGGCGCAAGCTGGGGGCGATGCCCTCGTATCCGGCGGGTCGGGCCGGGTAGACCAGGGTCCCCTCGCCATGATACACCGGCCCCTTCGGCCCCTCGCGCCGGCCATAGGTCTTCGGGTCGGTCCACGGGTCGTCGACCTGGTCCCAATACGACATCCCGCCCCAGTACAAGATGCCCCGCATGCGGTCATTCCACGCCATCCACATCGGCACGCGGTAGTTCAACAACGGGAAGTCGATCTGCCACCACGGCGTCGGCTCGCGGCCCTGGCACAACGCCGTGTAGGTCCACACGATCTCGCCCAGGGCCTGCCGCTTGGCCGCACTGTCTTGCTTGTGCAGGCAGAACAGCGGGCACCAGAGATCGACCGCGCCGTAGAGGTCGCCCCACGAGGCCTCTTGCGTCCAGGTCTGTTCGACCACGAGCACCTTCAAGGCCGAGCGGGCCTCGCGCACCGCCCGACCCCACTTCTGTACGTATTCGTACTCCTCGCGGTCGTTCGGTTCGTCTTTGAGATACGTGTAAAAGACCACGTGCGGCCGTTCGAGGTCCTTGACGAGCGCATCCCACGCGCCCAGCCACGCGTGGAGCCTCTGGCGCTGGGTGATCGGGTCCTTGACCACGCTGGACGGGTGCGGCGTCTGAATCGCATTGACGTGGTACCGGTCGATGAACGCGCGCAGCGCCGCGACCTGGCCGGCCGGAATGCGGAACGAACCGTCGGCCTGCTCGATCGGGCGCAACGTCTCGGCCGGGGGCGTCGCATTGATGCGGTGCTCGCTCAACAAGGCCGCACACTGGGCATCGACGGCCGCCCAGTCGCTCGGCGCCGGCTCCTTGCCCGCCTTGGCTCGCCTCTGGTAGTAAC
>DYLT01000292.1 GCA_020721945.1 Blastopirellula marina | reverse complement strand
CGGCCCGGCGACCTGATCGCGTGGCGAGCGATCGAACCGAAGCCGGGCAATACCGGCCATGTCGTTTTCGTCGACGGGCTGCCCGAGCTTGCCTCCCACGGCCAGGTGCGGCTGGCGATCGTCGATTCGACCGGCGGCCCTCATGCCGACGACACGCGAAAGCCGGGCCAAAGCGGCGTCGGCCGCGGGCACATCTGGTTTGCCGTCGACGCCCAGGGCCGACCCATCGGGTATCGCTCGAGCCGTGCCACGGGCAAGCTGCTGGAGCGGCCCATTGCGATCGGGCGGCCCGTCGCGTTCCAGAAGCCCTCGGCCGAGGCCGGCACGTCGCCGCAACGGAAGACCGCCGTCTCGATCCGCGGCGACGCTTTTCTCCTCAACGGCAGGCCGACCTATGCGGGCCGAGTGTGGAACGGCCAGCGGATCGAGGGCCTCTTGCTCAATGCCCGGCTCGTCCAGGGCGTTTTCGATGATCTGAACCCCCAAACACGGTCGCGTTGGGCGTACCCCGACACGGGCCAATGGGACCCCGATCGCAACACGCGCGAGTTCGTCGAGGCCATGCGCGAGTGGCGCGCGCACGGCCTGTTGGCCTTCACGATCAATCTCCAGGGCGGCAGCCCGCAAGGCTACTCGCAGAAGCAGCCGTGGTACAACTCGGCCATCACGGCCGAGGGGGCCCTGCGCCCCGAGTACATGGCCCGCTTGAAGAAGATCCTCGATCGTGCCGATGATCTGGGGATGGCCGTCATCCTGGGGGTGTTCTACTTCGGTCAGGACGAGCGGCTCCAGGACGAGGCCGCCGTGGTCCGGGCGCTCGATGCCGCCGTCGATTGGGTGCTCCAGCACGGCTACCGCAACGTGCTGATCGAAGTGAACAACGAGTGCAACGTGCGGTACGACCATGCGATCCTCCAACCCGACCGGGTTCACGAGCTGATCGAGCGGGTCAAGCGGCGCTCGGCGCGACCCGACGGCACACGCCTCTTGGCGAGTACCAGCTACGGGGGCGGGACCGTGCCCAAGAAAAACGTGGTCCGCGCGGCCGATTTTCTCTTGATGCACGGCAACGGCGTCAGTCGTCCCGAACGGATCGCCGAGATGGTCCGCCTGGCGCGTCAAGTGCCGGGCTACCGGCCCATGCCGATCCTCTTCAACGAAGACGACCACTTCGATTTCGACAAGCCCAGGAACAACTTCACGGCGGCCGTGGGCGAGTATGCCTCGTGGGGCTATTTCGACCCCGGAGAGAGCAATTACCGCGATGGATACCAATGCCCGCCGGTGCGCTGGGATATCAACACCCCGCGAAAGCAGGCGTTCTTCAAGCTTCTGCGGGAGATAACTGGTCCGTAGGCCCGGCACCCGCTTTGGTGGTGAATCGCAGGTCGTTTCTGCGCGCGGACCGTTGCATTGGCCGGGTTGCTTGCCATAATCTAGGGTTCTTAGCCCCGTTCGCACCGGAGCCTTCCGTCGAACACACGCGACCGGAGTAGAACCAGCGAGAGACCCATGTCGAATCCGAACCGCGTCCCCGGTGCCCCGACGACCGAGAAGCAAGGCATGTTCGTCCTGGAGGACGGCAGGAACGTCACGTTCACGTTCATCCTCGTCAGCTCGCTTTTCTTGCTGTGGGGATTCTGCAACGGGATGATCGACGTGATGGACAAGCACTTCCAGGAGGAACTGAAGTTGAGCTTGTCGCAGTCCGCCTGGGTGCAGTTCGCGCACTGGATGGGCTATTTTCTGATGTCCATCCCCGCGGGGTGGCTGGCGACGCGTCTAGGGTACAAGGGGGGCATCATTGCCGGGCTGTTGCTCGTGGCCCTCGGCGGCTTCTGGTTCATCCCGGCCACGAAGATCGCGGCCTTCTGGGCATTCCTGTTGGGCGTGTGCGTGATCGCCTCCGGCCTGACGTTCCTCGAGACGGTGGCCAACCCCTACACCACGGTGCTCGGTCCGCCGCGTTACGCCGCCGCGCGCATCAACACGGCCCAGTCGTGCAATGGCATCGGTTGGATTCTCGGCCCGATCGCCGGCAGCGCGTTCTTCTACGGCACCGACGCCGCCGGGCGCAGCACCGGATCCCAGACGCTATGGATTCCTTACGCGGGCGTGGCGGTCGGGGTCCTGCTTCTGGCCATCATCTTCTTCTTCGCGCCGGTTCCCGAAGTCAAGGGCAAGGATGAATACGACGTCGACGCCAAGGACAACAATGCGGACGCGGGTGCCCCGGCCGTGCGGCACGTGAATCGGCCTTTGTCCTATTTCCTGCTGTTGGGCAATGTGGCGGCGCTGGTGGGCATGATCGTTCTGATCCTCTGGCGGACCTTCAAGGAGCTGGCGCTTGGCCCGAAGCTGGTCGACCTGGCCTCGGCCATTCCCCACCCGTCCTACCTGGTCGTCAACGCCGAGAACTCCATCGAGGTCGTGCTGGCAGCCGGCGCGTGCCTCGTCATGGCGGTTGCCGCGGTGGCCCTGGTGCGTGTCATCCAACGCCTCACGCACCAGAGCATCTGGTCGCACGAGCATTTCACCGGCGCGACGCTGGCCCAGTTCCTTTACGTCGCGGCCCAGTGCGGCATTTTCGCCTTCTTGGTGAACTACATGGTTTGGGAGCCGCCCACGCTGCCGGCTTCGTGGATGCACGAGGGAAGCAAGTGGGTCGAGTACCGGACGGCCTTCGCCCGCACCGACTTCAAGGACGTGCCCGCGCTGGCGAAGAAACTGATGGCGCCTGCGGATCCCGTCTCGAAGTTCCTTGCCGACAACCTCTCCGAGGCGACGCGCAATACCCTTTCGCGGCTGAATGAGGGCATCGGCAGCGCGACCGCGGCGCGCGTCGCCGTGACGCAAGACCTGAACAGTCTCGTCGCAAAAGGGAGCCTCTACGACGCGCAGCGGTTCAGCGGAATCGCCCTCTCGGAGAAGACCAGGCAACTGCTGGCACAGAGCCAACGTGGCAGCCAAGCGCGGCTCAACCGGTTGCTCTTGGCCGATGCCTACCCCCAGGAACTGGCCTTTCAAGACGGCGTTATCGCCGTGACCAACCAGTTGGCCGCCATCCTGGCCTCGGTGGGCTTCTTCTGTTTCTTCCTCGGCCGGGTCACCGGCGCGGCCTGGCTGCGCAAGGTCTCGGCGCACCGGATGCTCGGGCTCTACAGCGTGATCAACGCGACGCTATGCCTGCTGGTGTTCCTCAAGCTCGGATGGCTCTCGGTGCTCTGCGTCTTTTTGTGCTACTTCTTCATGTCGATCACCTTCCCGACGATCTTCGCCCTGGGCATTTTCGGTCTGGGCGCCCGGGCCAAGCGAGCCTCGTCGTTCATCGTGATGGCCATTGTGGGCGGCGCCTTGCTGCCGCCGGTCATGGGGGCCGTGGCCGAACACTACGACATGTCGCGCGGGTTCATCGTGCCGCTTGTCTGTTTCGTGTGCATTGCGCTCTACGGCTACGGCTGGCCCAAGCTCAGCCGAGTGGAAGCCCTGCACGGGGTCGGCGCCTCGGGGGGGCACTGACCCCACGCTGGGCGCGGCGTCGCGCGCTCGGCGCGGATCTCTTGACCCCGCCGAGCGCCGGACGCTACGTCGTCACTTCATCACCGACCGCACCTTGGGCAGCACCGCCGCGTCGATCGCCGCATCGGTGTCGTCGGCGGTCACCCCATCGAACAAATACCAGTCTTCGCGGTGCGTGACGGAGCCGCCGGGCGGCAATTGGACCATCGGGCCGAGGCTCTCCAGCTCGAGCATCGCCGGATTGGTGAACGTCTCGAAGTTGCAGCCGTGGTCGGGGTACGTCGCCCCCTTCTGGTACTTCACCTTCTTGACGAACAGATGCCCCGCCCGCAAGTACGCCCCCCACTCCTGCTCGTTGCTCATGCCGATTTTCAGCGGCTTCTTCGCCTCAGGGTCTTGTTTGAGAATCAGGTATTTGCTGGTGAAGACCCAACGCGGATCCTGCAAGTTGGTGTACGACCAGAGCACCAGGGTGCGAACCGGCAAGTAGAACCGCTTGTCGATCACCTGGCCGGGCGTGTCGGGGATGTCGGGGTGCGGAGAGTACGGCTCCTGGGGAAAGATGGCCTTTCCCTTGGGCGCCATGACCGTCAGGCACCAGGGCGCCAGCTCCGTGTCCCAGAGGTTATGGTTGGTCAGCTTGTGGATCACGGTGACGTGGGCGCTGGCGGGGTCCAGGGTCACCTCGATCTCCTTCTCGATGCCGTTGGTCGTCTCGACCGGCTGAATCAGCCGCAGCGCACCACCGGCCTGCACCACCTTGATGGGGCGGCTGTCGGGGAAGTACGAGCGTGGCTTCGCCTCGGGGGCCAGCCACAGCCGATGCCCGCCAAACGCCAACCACTCGTCGGCATTGGCCTTGCCCAACTGCTCCGGGTCTTCGTAGAACTCGTTTTCCTTTCCGACGAATCCGAACCGGAGGATGCGCGGACCGACGTCGGTGGTGGCGATCAACTCGACGACGCCATTCGACATGCGAATGCAGTTCGGCCAGCCCCCATAAGCAACCTTCTCCATCGTTGTCTCCCGTTCTGCTGCCAGAAGAGGCGCCCAGGATGTCCCCACAAGAAACACCAGCCAGGCGAGAGTTCGTCTGAGTGTCCCGACGCGCATTTCGTTCCTCCAGTTTCGCCAGTGGGTCGGATCGCGCAAAGGGCGGCTCGAGGTGTCGCGGGCCGGAGTGAAGGTCCCCCCCGGCCATGGCCGCCGCGATAAGGATAATCGCACGCGGCCAGAAAGTCCACTAGATCACATCGGATGACTGGGCTAACCGTTTACACGCGGGGGATAACCCGTTTTCGCGGGCTTCGCCGCGACGACGGGAACCGTCGCCGTGCACGGTCACCTTCAGGGGCGGCCACGTGCCTCCCGGCGGCTCGCCTGCTGCGCCGCCAGCCAGCCGGCCAGTTCCGCGGTGCCCTCGCCGCGCAGCGCCGCGACCTGGAACGCTCGGGCGTCGGGGGCAAGCCGTTTCAGTCCGGCAATCGCCTCGGCCACACGGAAGTTCGTATGAGGCAACAGATCCATCTTCGTGATCACCATGGCGTGAGAGCCCTGGAAGATGGCCGGGTACTTGATGGGCTTGTCATCGCCCTCGCTGACGCTCAAGACCACGATGCGAAGGTGCTCGCCGAGGTCGAAACCCGCCGTGCAGACCAGGTTGCCGACGTTCTCGATGATCAGCAGATGGGTTGCTTCGAGGTCGAGGTCCCGCGCGGCGGCCGCGATCATGATGGCGTCGAGGTGGCAAGCCCCTTCGGTGTTGATCTGGACGACCGGGATGCCCAGGGCGTCGATCCGTTCGGCGTCGACCGAGCCGGCAAGGTCGCCTTCGATCACCGCGACGGCCAGACGCCCACTCCATTGGCGAAACAGGGCTTCCAGAAGGGTGGTCTTGCCGCAGCCCGGCGAGCCGACGAGGTTCACGACGAAGACGCCCGCCGCATCGAAACGTGCCCGGTTCTCTTCGGCAATCTGGTCGTTGGCCTTGAGGATCTTCTTGGCGGCGACGATCTTCATGGGGGATCTTCGATTTCGATCGTTTCGAGGACGAGTTCGCGGCCACCCTCGACGGTAACGGCCTGGTCCAAACAGCTCGGGCAACCCGCTATCATGTCGTCGATCTCGGTCCGCGCGCCGCACGCCTGGCACACGCACACGGCCTTGGGCTCGCGGATCCGAAGCTCGGCGCCTTCAAGCTCCGTGCCCTGCACAAGCAACTCGAAGGCGAACCGAACCGAGTCGACACACACCCCCGAGAGCCGGCCGATGGCCAGATCGATCCGGGCGATCCGGCCGGTGGCCCCAGCCTGGTGGAGTTCTTTTTGAACCTCGTCCAAGATCGCCTCGACGATCGCAATCTCGTGCATTCATCCATCTAATCTGAAAATGCGCGCCGCCGCAAGAGGCGGCGGCGGAAAGGCGCGCGGCGTATCGGGTCTACTCGGGTACCTGAACCTTGCGCTCACGCCCCGCGCGCGTTCCCAGCGCGTTGAACAGGTAGGGAAAGTCGATCGTCTCGGGAAAGAAATGGACGCTTCCGTCGCCCATGACGAAATTGGCACCGCCCGGGTGGTAGCTCTTGTATCCGCAGGTACGGTTCCAGTTCGACCAGGTGCCCTTGCCGTCCTCCATCGTATTGATGGGGATGTTGGTGCTCGAAAGCGGGAAGTTCGGGGCATACGCCCCCATGAACGCGCAATGCGATGGAATGGTCTCGCCCGCCATGATCGTGTGGCTGCAGAAGGTGTTGGAGCCGGCCGAGGTCGAGCGGGTGGTCGCGGCCATGCGCGGGGCGAAGATGCGATCCGGCAAGGCCACC
>DYLT01000291.1 GCA_020721945.1 Blastopirellula marina | reverse complement strand
TCGGCTATCCTGTTGTCTTCCGCGGTCGTTCTACGTACCCCCGTGAACGCTCACGGTTAGACCAAAGCGCGGAATTTCGTCGTAGCCGCTTGCGCGGGCAAGAAGGGGGCAGGCACGTTCTTCGGCTTGCAAGGGGCCGAAAAACGAACGGGTCCCCAGCCGGCGTTCTCGTGGTGGCGCGTCGGTGCGCAGGATAAGTCCCCGAGCTTCCGGCGTTCACGGCGCCGGCCGGCCGCCTCGGAGGGCGCCCGGCGCACTCGCCGCATGCCGGCGGTGGCGGCTTCTTGCCCTCGCGCGTAGAATCTAGGGTATGACCAACGCCGAAATCGCCGCCGTGTTCGAGCAGGTGGCCGACCTCTTGGAGTTCCAGGGGGCCAATCCGTTCCGCGTGCGCGCCTACCGCAACGCGGCCCGGACCGTCCACGACCTCGCTCAGTCGGTCGCGGCGATCGTCGAGTCGGACGGGACGAAGTTGACCGAGATCGAGGGTATCGGGGCCGACCTGGCCGAGAAGATCTCGACGTTGGTCCGGACGGGCAGCTTGCCGATGCTCGACGAGCTGTTGGCGCAGATTCCCGCCTCGGTGCTGGCCATCCTGCGCGTGCCCGGTCTGGGGCCGAAACGGGCCGCGACCCTGTACCGCGAATTGGGCATCTCGAACCTCGATCAGCTTCGCGAGGCGTGCGAAGCCCATCGGGTCAGGGAACTCAAGGGGTTCGGCGCGAAGACCGAGACGGCGATCCTCCAGGGGCTCGAGATCGCGGCGCAGGCCGGGCAGCGGGTGTACTGGTCCGAGGCCGACCAGGTGGCCGCGACGCTCCGCGAGCACCTGGCCGAGTGCGACGCAATCGACCAGATGGAATTCGCCGGCAGCTACCGCCGCGGCAAGGACACCGTGGGCGACCTCGACCTGCTCGTGGTGGCCTCCGAGCCGGCGCGGGTGATGGACCGCTTCGCCACCTATCCGGCGCTGGGCGATGTGTTGGCTCGGGGCGACACGAAGATGTCGGTCCGCCTTCAGTTCGGCCTCCAGGTCGATCTGCGCGTGGTGCCGGCCGAGTCGTTCGGCGCCGCGTTGCAGTACTTCACCGGCTCGAAGGCCCACAACGTGGTGCTCCGCGGAATGGCCAAGGACCGTGGGCTGAAGATCAACGAGTACGGCGTGTTCCGCGGGGAGAAGCTCATCGCCGGCCGCACCGAGGAGGAGGTCTACGCGGCCGTGGGGCTGCCGTGGATCGCGCCCGAGTTGCGCGAGGCCCGCAGCGAGTTCGCCTGGGCCGCGGCCGGCCAGCTCCCGCGCCTGGTCGAATTGGACGACCTTTACGGCGATCTCCACGCCCACAGCACCTGGTCGGACGGGGCGGCCACAATCGAGGAGATGGTCGAGGCGGCGCGCCAGCGTGGGCTGAAATACCTGGCCATCACCGACCACTCGAAGCGCGCGACGATCGCCAACGGGCTTTCGGCCGATCGGCTCGTGGCGCAATGGGCCGAGATCGACCGGATTTCCAAGCGGTTTCGGGGGTTCACGCTGCTCAAGGGCGTCGAGGTCGATATCCTCGAGTCGGGCGGCCTGGACCTGCCCGACGAGGTGCTCGCCAAGGCCGATTGGGTCGTGGCCAGCGTCCACTTCGGCCAGAACCAGTCGCGCGAGCGGATCACCGAGCGGGTGATCGGGGCGCTTGAGAACCCTTATGTCTCCGCGGTTGCGCATCCTACCGGCAGGTTGCTCAACAAGCGCAAGCCGTACGAGATCGACCTCGACGCCGTGCTTCAGGCGGCGCGAGACCACAGCAAACTGATGGAGCTGAACGCCCACCCGTCGCGTCTGGACCTCGACGACGTGGCCTGTGCCGCGGCGAAAAGGCTCGGCGTTCCGGTTGTCATTTCGACCGACGCGCATACGATCGGTGGGCTGGACGTGTTGCGCTACGGCGTGCTTCAGGCCCGCCGCGGCGGTCTGACCAAGGACGACGTGGCCAACGCCCGACCGTGGGCGCAATTGAAGCGGCTTCTCGGCAAGGCATGTTGAGGCGGTTTGTCCGGGCCTTTGATGAAGATCCACGAATTCCAAGCCAAGCAAATCCTCCGCGACGCGGGGGTGGCGGTTCCGCGTGGCATTGTGGCCGATACGCCGCAGGACGTGGCCAGCGCCTTCCATCAACTCGGTGGAGGCGTGGCGGTCGTCAAGTCGCAGATTCACGCCGGCGGCCGCGGCAAGGGGAACGTCAAGGAAGTGCCCGAGCAACGCGGCGTGCAAGTCGTGCGCAGCGCGGCCGAGGCCGAGCGGGCCGCCCGCAATCTGCTCGGCCATACCCTGGTGACGGTCCAGACCGGGCCGCAAGGGCAGGTCGTGCGCCGGGTGCTCGTCGAGCAGGGCTGCCACATTGCGCGCGAGTTGTACCTGGGCATCCTGGTCGATCGGGCCGCGAAGATGCCGGTCTTGATCGCCTCAGCCGACGGAGGCGTGGAAATCGAGTCGGTGGCCGCCGCGACGCCCGAGCGAATCTTCCGCGAGCCGTTCCATCCCGATGCGGGCCTGGCGAGCTACCAGGCCCGGAAACTGTCGAAGAAACTGGGGCTTGCGGGCCCGACGGTCCGCAAGGCCGAGCAGTTCATGAAGGCCCTGTGCCGGGTGTTCGTCGCGCGCGACGCGAGCCTGGTCGAGATCAATCCGCTGGTGCTGACGGCCGAGGGCGACCTTCTGGCGCTGGACGCGAAGATGACCTTCGACGACAACGCCCTGTTCCGCCACAACGACCTGGTGGGCCTGCGCGACCTGGCCGAGGAGCAGCCCGCCGAGATTCGCGCCGCCGAGGAGGGGCTGAGCTACGTCAAGCTCGACGGGAACATCGGCTGCCTGGTCAACGGGGCCGGGCTGGCCATGGCGACCATGGACCTGATTCGCCTCCACGGCGGCCAGCCGGCGAACTTCCTCGATGTCGGCGGCGGGGCCAACGTCCACCAGGTCACCGAGGCCTTCCGCATCCTCTTGGACGACCAGCGCGTGCGCGCGGTCCTGGTCAACATCTTCGGCGGCATCATGCGCTGCACCACGATCGCCGAGGCGATCCTGGCCGCGTACCGATCGGTCGGTTGGCGCGTTCCCCTGGTCGTGCGCCTCGAAGGGACCGAGGTCGAAGCCGGCCGGCGCATGCTGGCCGAAGGCGGGCTGAACATTATGGCCGCCGATGACCTGACCGACGCAGCGAACAAGGTGGTCGCAGCGGCGCCAAGCCGACCCTAACCGCCCTTTGAGACCAGCCAGCAGGCCGATCCCTTGCCTTGGGAGTCCATCGCGTGAGCATCCTCATCGACAAGCACACCCGGGTCCTCTGCCAGGGCATCACCGGCAATGCCGGGCTGTTCCACACGCGGCAGTGCATCGAATACGGCACCCAGGTCGTCGGCGGGGTAACGCCCGGCAAGGGAGGCACGACCGTCGAAGGCGTGCCCGTGTTCGACACCGTCGAAGAAGCCGTCGAGAAGACCGGGGCCGACGCGACGATGATCTTCGTGCCGCCGGCCTTTGCGGCGGACGCCATGCTCGAGGCCGCCGACGCGGGCCTGCGCGTGATCGTGGCGATCACCGAGGGGATTCCCGTGCTCGACATGGTTCGGGCCTACGACGCCCTGCGCCGTACCGCGTCGGTGCTCATCGGCCCGAATTGCCCCGGCGCGATCACGCCCGAGCAGTGCAAGATCGGCATCATGCCGGGCTACATCCACCGCCGCGGCCCGATCGGCGTGATCAGCCGCTCCGGCACCCTCACGTACGAGGCGGTGTGGCAGCTCACCAGCCTGGGGTTGGGGCAATCGACCTGCGTGGGGCTGGGGGGCGATCCGATCGTGGGCACGTCGTTTGTCGAACTCTTGGAAAGGTTCAACGACGACCCGCAGACCGAGGGCGTACTGCTGATCGGCGAGATCGGCGGCACGGCCGAGGAAGAGGCGGCCCAGTTCGTGCGCCAGCACATGCGCAAGCCGGTGGCCGCGTTCATCGCCGGACGCGCGGCGCCTTCCGGCAAACGGATGGGACACGCCGGGGCGATCATCGCCGGCGGCAAAGGGACCGCCGCCGAGAAGATCGCCGCGATGGAAGCCGCGGGAATCGTCGTCGCCGAAAGCCCCGCCGACATGGGCCTGGCCATGCAGCGGGCCATGTCCCGTTCTCGCGGGGCGTGACCCAGCCCGGCCGTCCGGCGCGACGGGGGCGGTGCTTGCGTCCGGCGAATCTCCCGCGGGGTGCCCCGGCCTCTACCGCGGCGTGCCGGCGGCAAGATCGCGGAAGAGTTCGTTGGCTGCCTCCTCCAGGAGCCGCAGTTCGTCGCGGGCGCCGCGGAGGTTGGCCTCGGCGCCCATTTGCTCGAGGCGCGCGGCATGCTGGAACACGGGTCCATCGCCAAAGTAGCGGATGGCCCCTTTCAGCGCGTGGGCCGCGGCGCACAGCGCGGCCGGGTTCGAATCGGCCACGGCCTGGCGCACGGCCTGCACCTGGCGCGGGCATTCCTGAAGCGCCACCTCGACGAGGCTTTGCGCCAGCGCCGGGTCCCCCGCGATCCGCTCCAATTCGGCCCAGCGGCAACGCCGCGCCGTGTCCTCCGGCAAGACCGGCGGGGTTGGCGGCGCGGCCGATACGCCGGCCGCGGCCTCGATCGTTTCCAGGAGCTGGCGGGCATGGATGGGCTTGGCGATGTAGCCGTCCATTCCCGCCGCGAGGCAACGCTCGCGATCGCCTTTCAAGGCGTGCGCCGTCATGGCCAGAATCGGCGTGCGCTTGCCCGAGCCCTCTTCCGCCGATCGGATGGCCGCCGCCGCCTCGAAGCCATCCATCTCGGGCATCTCGACATCCATAAGCACGACGTCGAACCGCGCCGTCTTCCATGCCTCGACGGCTTCGCGGCCGTTGCCGGCCACCACCACCTGGTGACCTCGCTTTTCGAGCAGCGCCACGGCGAGTTTCTGGTTCACGAGGCTGTCCTCGGCCAGGAGGATGCGGAGCGGGCGCGCCGGGCGCGCCGCAAGCGACGCAACCGCCTCCAGGCGGTGGTCCTCCGCGGCATTGATGCCCAGGGCCGTTCCGATCGCATCGAACAGCTCCGATGGCTTGATCGGCTTGATCAGATAAGCAGCGATGCCCAGTTGCCGGCATCGGGTCATGTCATCCGGGGCATCTCCCGAGGTGAGCATCATCACGACCGCGCTGGCGAGCTCCCCTGCCTCGCGCATGCGTTCGACCAGCCCGAATCCGTCGATTTCCGGCATGTGGGCGTCGGTAAGCACCAGGCGGAAGGGATCGCCGGCCGCCTGCGCCTGGCGCAAGAGGCCCAGGGCCGCCAGTGCCCCCGGGACCGCCTCGGGCCGCATCCCCCAGTTCGCCAGTTCCTCGGTCAGAATGCGGCGGTTGGTGGCGTTGTCGTCGACGACCAGCGCGCGCACGCCGCGCAGGGCAACTGGGTCGGCCGCAGGAGCGGCAACCGGCTGGCGTGCGCGGAGGAAACGGGCCGTGAAATGGAACGTGCTGCCGTGCCCCACCTCGCTTTCGACCCAGAGGCGTCCTTGCATGAGGTCCACCAGTCGCGAGCAGATCGCCAAGCCCAGGCCCGTGCCCCCGTGGCGGCGCGTGGTCGCCGAGTCGACCTGCTCGAACATCTCGAAGATGGCCTTCTGCTTCTCCTTGGGGATTCCGATGCCGGTATCGGAAACGGAGAAGTGCAGCACGACGGACTCGGCGTCTTCGGACTCGGGCCAGACGTCGACGACGACCTCTCCGGATTCGGTGAACTTGATCGCATTGCCCACGAGATTGACGATGATCTGCCGAAGCCGGTACTGGTCGCCGACGACGGCCCGGGGCACGCCGGGCGACACGTGGCAGACCAGCTCGAGCCCTTGCTTGCCCGCGCGCACGCCCAGCGATTTGACCATATCGCCAAGGCTTTCCGGAAGATCGAAGGGCGCTGCGTCGAGCGTGAGCTTGCCGGCCTCGATCTTCGACAGGTCGAGAATATCGTTGATCAGGCTCAGCAGGGCCTCGCCCGACTCCTGGACCACCAGAAGATAGTCCCGCTGCTCGGGCGAAAGGGGCGTGCTGAGCACAAGTTCCGTCATGCCGAGGATCGCATTCATCGGCGTGCGGATTTCGTGGCTCGTGTTGGCCAAAAAGACGCTCTTGGCGCGGCTGGCGCTCTCGGCGGCGACCTTGGCCAGTTCGAGGGCCGAGTTGGCCCGGGCGAGGTCGGCGGTGCGCTGGGCGACGCGAACTTCCAGTTCGTCGTGGGCGGTGCGCAGTTCCGCCTCGGCGCGGCGGCGCTGGGTCATCTCGGCCTGAAGCGCGGCGGTG
>DYLT01000290.1 GCA_020721945.1 Blastopirellula marina | reverse complement strand
ATGTGGACCGGAATACGGATGGTCCGGCTCTGGTCGGCCACGGCCCGGGTGATGGCCTGGCGAATCCACCACGTGGCGTAGGTGCAGAACTTGAAGCCGCGGCGGTACTCGAACTTATCGACCGCCCGCATCAGGCCCGCGTTCCCCTCTTGGATCAAGTCGAGGAAGCTCAGGCCGCGGTTGCGGTACTTCTTGGCGATCGAGACGACCAGGCGGAGATTCCCTTCGGACAGTCCGCGTTTGGCCTCTTGGTACTGGGCATAGATGGCCTTGATATACCGCACGCGGTTGCGGAGGCTGGTGGGGGTCTCCTGGGTCGCGCGGAGGATGTTGCGGAACTCGGCCAGCCAGGACTCGCATTCCCGCGCGGGGCCTCCGGCCTTGCGGTGTTCGTCGATGCGGGCCTTGAGTTCGTCGACGCGGCGGCTGTATTCCTCGAGCGTCTTGATCCAGGGTTCGATGCGCTGGGTGCGGAGGCCAAGCTCTTCGATCAGCAAGACGGCCCGGCGTCGCGAACGGCCCAAGCGCCGCCACGCCGCCTTGCGCTGGCCCAAGGGCCGGCTGCGGCTGGTGGCCACGCGGTAATCATGCCGGTTGCGCTTGAGAATCACCGAGAGCGTGCGCAGGTTGTGGGGCAGGCGGCCGAGGATCTGGTCCTTCTCGAGCCGATCCGTCACCGAGACCTGCACGGTGCGGTCGAACGGCAGTTCGCCTTCGTGGACACGCCGAAGCGTTCGCACGATCTGCTGCATCACGTAATCGCACTCGACGACGCGGCGGCGGAACCGGGCCCGGGTGATTTCGATCTGCTTGGCCAGGGCGATTTCCTGCTGGCGCGTCAACAGGGGAATCTCGCCCATCTGCGTGAGGTACATCCGGACAGGATCGTCCGACCAAGACTCGGTGTCCTCCGCTCCCAGGAGGTCCTCCAACCCCGAATCGATTTCGAACTCGTCATCGTCCTCGGCCTCCACCTCGTCGACCGCGTCCTCCAAGTCGGGGTCGTCGAGCTCCAAGGATTCCTCGGCCTTCGCTTCGAGGTTGATTTCTTCGTCTTCCGGCTGAGGCGCGAGTTCGTCGAAATCGTCCAAGAGTTCTGCGTCGTACAATGCAACACTCCCTTTACATGTCCAGTGGGGTCCGAACGGCCGCGGGATATCCACAAGGCGCGGTGGGCCACGCAATTATGCCACCGGGTTTGGCGAGGAGGTGGCGCGCCTCGACATTTGGCAAGGGATTCGGTTCGGAGAAAGAAGACAGCCGCCGAAGAAGAAGCCCGACGCCCACGGTCCTTCGCGTACCACGATCCAGCCCGTGGTGGGCGCTTTGCCATGCCGTCCGTGTCCCCCACCGCCCGGAGCGCAAAGCGTCACGTACACAAACAACCAGATCAACGATCAGGCTTCAGCACTGTGCGATCGGCGCACAAGGATCCCCGGACATGAACGGGCGAAGCGCGGGGCTTTCTCACCCAAAAGCCTCTTTGGCCGAGGCTAGGCGTGCGGGGTCACCATCGTATTCTAACAGGAACCTACCAACCGTCCAGCGCGGGACTGAGCCACTTTCTTGAATTCTTTTTGGAGACCGCCTCCAGAACTCAATGACTTGTTAAATTGGGGTATATGGGAAGAAAGGATAGTTTCTTGAGGTGTCACCAAACCTCCCCACCTATCATTACGTAATAACCCCAGAACCGCGACAACCGACCGCCCGTTTCTGGCCAGGAGGACTGTGGATTGAAAATCACATACCTTCTTTCGTGCTCCTGCGGTCGGAAGCACCCCGTCGAGTCCACCCAAGCCGGGCAGTCGTTGCGCTGCCCCTGTGGGGAGGATCTGACCATCCCCACGATGCAGCGCCTTCGCCTCCTGGAACGTGTCGAGCAGCACGACTCCCGCACCAGCGCCGCAAGCACGTGGAGCACCCGCAAGAAGTTCGTGCTCTTGGGGGCGGTATTCTTCGCGTTGGGCCTGGCCTTGTCGGTCCTCGTCTACCGCGCCCGGCCACAACTCTTGGGGGTCGATCAACTCACGCCACTCCAGAGCCTCGACATCTGGCGTTCGTACACCTACCGCGACGGTATCGCGCTGCTTCCCGGCGAAATCGAGTTCGAGAGGCTCCGCGAGCGGAACACGCGCTGGCTGACGGTGACGTTGGCCATCGCAGGTCTCGGGGTGATCGTGATGGCCAGTTCGCTGCTTGTCGGCCCGCCGCCCAAGGCCCGCCCCTGATGCCCAAACTGCCGGCCGCGGCCCGGGACGGTGTCGCCAGCCTCTTGCTCGGCGACAGGCCCGTACGTACCTTGACCTTGATCCTCGGAGTTCACCGACTCTTGAAAGGGGGAAAGCGATGAAGGCCGCGTACATCCAACAGCCTGGGCCGCCCGAGAGCATCGTCTATGGCGACTTGCCGGAGCCGGTACTCAAGGCCGGCCAGGTTCTGGTCCGCGTGGGCGCTGTCGCCGTCAACCCGGTCGACACGTACATTCGCGGCGGGGCCATCGGCTGGGACTTGCCCAAGCCTTTCATTGTGGGCTGCGACCTGGCGGGGACCGTGGAGGCGGTCGGTCCTGGGACGACGCGATTCAAGCCGGGCGACCGGGTGTGGGGGAGTAACCAGGGGCTCCTGGGGCGACAAGGGACCTTCGCCGAGTACGCCGCGGTGGACGAGGCGTGGCTGTACCCCACGCCAGCCGGGGTAAGCGACCGCGACGCCGCGGCCATCGCCCTGGTGGGAATCACGGCCCACCTGGGCTTGTTCCGCGATGCCCGGCTGCGCCGCGGCGAGACGCTGTTCGTTCATGGCGGCTCCGGCGGCGTGGGGTCGTGTGTGGTGCAAATGGCGAAGATCATCGGCGCCCGCGTCATGACCACGGCCGGCAGCGACGAGAAAGTCGAGTACTGCCGGCAGCTCGGGGCCGACGTCGTGATTCCTTACCACCGCGAGGACGAAAGCGAGACGCTCCGCCAGGCAGCGCCGAAGGGCGTCGACGTGTGGTGGGAGACGCTCCGCGAGCCGAATCTCGAACGGGCGATCGGTCACCTCGCCTTGCGAGGCCGCCTCGTGCTGATGGCCGGGCGCGACGCGAAGCCGGTCTTTCCCATCGGCCCTTTCTACACCCGCGACTGCCAGGTCGTCGGTTTCGCGATGTTCAATGCCCCGGCCGACCAGCAGCAGAAGGCGGCCGAGGATATCAACCGCTGGCTGGCCGAGAGCAAGCTTCGGGCCCGCATCAGCCGCGTGATGAAGCTCTCGGAAACGGCCGAGGCCCACCGGCTTCAGGAGCAAAGCACGCTCCACCGCTCGGGCGTTCTGGCGGGAAAGATCGTGCTGGAGCCATAAGCGCCGTCGAACGCACCCATCCCTTGGACAAGGTGCCCATCGGCACGATCGCCCGACGCCCGGTGGCCGGGTAGGATCCGCGGGGGTCTAGTCCAGCCAATCCTGGTCGGCCAGTCGCTGTGGCGTGTACTCTTCGGTCACGTAGCTGATGTCTTTCGAGATCAGGGCTTCGACTTCGAGTTTGAAGCCGTTCTCCAGGAGCTTCTCGATCTCCTTCTGCCACGGCTTCTTATGGGCGAACCAGGGGTACTTCATGATCTGGCGAGCCCGCTTGCGGTCGGTGTCGCTGAGGTCGATCTTCACGCTGTTGGACAGGCCGCACGCTTCGAAGTCCTTCGACCGCAGGCCGAGGTAGCGCGCGTCGGGAATGGCCATGCGTTTCGACTCGTAGGCCAGGTTGATCGATCCCTGCTTGATCACGCTGTAGATGTAGTACCCCCAGGGGTCGTTGTCCAAAAGGCAGTACACCGGCAGCTTCAGCTCGTGGTGCATGCGGTACAAGAGCCGGCGCACGCCGCGCGGCGGCTGGCCGCCGCCGTGGGTGAGGATGCACTTGTGGGTTTTCCAGAACTTGTCTTCGTTGAACCGCCGCCAGACCGTGTCTTTTTCGACATGGAGGATGAACCTCGCGTTGCACTTGGCGAACTGGATCACCTCGGGTTCGACGATCGAGGGGATGGAGTACCCGCCCGACCCCATGCGCGTGCAGTCGATCGTGTCGCCGCTGTCGATCAGGGTGATCTCGCCGACCATGGCCCCGGCATTCTTCGCGTAGACGTGCAACTCTTCGCGGAGCGCCTCGATGGCGACCTCGAGGTCTTCGATCACTGTGTCCGATGCTTCCTGATCGTCGAAGGTCTCCTCGCGGGTCCCCTCGATGGTGTGCTTCAGCAGATAGTACATGCCACGGAGGCTCGTGGTCTTGCCCTGGACGATGAGCCGTTTGGCGCCTTCGGCCACCAGCATCGTCTGCATGTAGCTCTTGGCCTGGTTGAGATTGAACAGTTGCCGCCGGTTGGTGGCACCGCCCATCTCGATGAACCGTTTGGTCTTGTTGTAGCGGACGTTCGAGAGGGTCCGCGCCGGGATGTCCATCGCCGGATCGCGCCCCGATGCGGCCGCCTTGACCACGGTGTCGGCCAGGCCGGTGATCTGGCCGAGCGTCTTGCGGTCGCGAGGACTGAGGTCCTTGGGGTCGAGCGGACGCGGTTCGGCGGCAGAGGTGCGGGGTTTCTTGGCCATCGAAGGGATGAGGGATAAAGGAGGGATAAAGGATGAGGGATAAACGCCACGCGACCGCCAAGCCGCATCGCCTTGCGGCTGCGCCTTGGCGGCGCATCCACTAGTCGATCTCGTCGTCGACCTCCGCGCCCTCGGCGGGGGCCACGAACGCGGGCAGGGACGACGTCGTGTTGGCCTCCCGCTCGACAATCAGCACGTGCTCGCCCAGATCTTCCTCCTCGTCGATCCGGCGGCCGCGTTCGTCGTACTTCGCGTCGGCCTCCGCGGTCTTGCGCCGGGCGACCTTAAGGAGTTGTTCGTACAGGGCGTCGCGGTCGGTCCGGTTGATGCTGCTGACGGCGGTGGCCACCTCGCCCAGGTAGCGAAGAAAGAGGTTCCGGCGTTCGCCCTCATGCCGGGCCTTTTGGCGACGCTTGAGGTACATGCCGAGTTTGCGGCCCACCGCCTGGAGGGCCAGGCGCAGTTCCTTCTGGATTTCCGGGTAGCCGGCCACCGCCTCCTTCGATTCGCTCGTAAAGGGTACCCAGACGCTGGCGATGTGGACCATCACGGTCACCGGGCCGGCAGGCAGCGCCCCGCGCGACTGCGACAGCCCGTAGGCCCGCCAGTTCGTCTGCATCACCGTCTGAGTGATGGCGCAGGCCCCGGCCTGGAACTGGAGCGGCACCCGGTTGGCATACCGCAAGACGGTCATCGTCTGCCGGTCGTTGAGGCTGACGTTCTGCATGGCCTCGTGGAGCCGGTCGATTTCGGCCTCCTTGAGCTTACCGGGCGACATGCGCCGGCGGAGCTTCGCGGTGTGAAGGATCTGATCGGCTGCCTCGACGCCCAGGCCGTCGAATGTCGTGGCCAGGAACTGCCGCAAGGTGCGGGCGTCGCTCTGCGAGAGCAGCTCGACAAGTGTTTCCTTGGGCACGCGGTGCGTCGCCGGGGCTCCGCCGTAGGCCAGACCGACCTCGATCTGGAACGGGTTCCCGCGATAGACGGCCGGGGGCCGGGTCGCCGCCGCGTAGAACTCGCCCGGCACAAGCTGGTGCAATCCCTTCAGCAGCAGTGCCTCGCCGATGGGCGAGATGCAGTCGGTGGCCGGGGCAGGGATTTTCGTCTCTTGGATCGCCTTGTACAGGGCGTCGGCTTCGTGCCGGCCGATCTTGCGCACGCGGGCGCGGGGGCTCAGGCCCGCCGCCTCGCAGATCCGGCGCGCGACCCCCGTACTCACCCGCGAAAACGACGTGGTCAGAAACTGTGACAAGGTCGAGGCCTTGGCGTCCTTGAGCATCGCGACGAGCATGCCCAGCTCGACGCCATAGGGGTGCGGCTTGATCTCCTTGGGTTCCGGCGGCAGCGTCTCGGCCACGCGGAGGTAGTGCTTCTCCTGGCCTTCGGGATCCAGGTAATGCAGCGTCACATGCGGATTGGCCAGCGCGGTCTGCTCAAGGTATTCGTCGACGCTTCCCCGGCCGCGCTGGAAGCGGGCTTCCAGTTCGATGGTCACGCGGGTGCCATGCTCCACCCCGACCCACTCGATGCCCAGCTTCTCGATCGCCTGCTGGCCGCGCTCGCCGCAAGGGATCTCGTCGCCTTCGCCCTTGCCGTTGAGGATCTCGGGCTCGTTGCGCCTCGTGTCGATCTGGATTTCGTAGTAGTGGGCGGGCTTGCCCTGGTCGATCTTCGACATGATCTTGACCGGCTTGCCCGTGGTCAATAACCCGTACATCCCCGCCGCCGAGATGCCGATGCCCTGCTGGCCACGCGACTGCTTGAGGCGGTGGA
>DYLT01000289.1 GCA_020721945.1 Blastopirellula marina | reverse complement strand
TGGTACCTTAGGACCTGACACGAGCACGGAGTAACCGTCCATGGCTGCAACTGGCCAAAACCCGGTGGCGTTGGTGACCGGCGCGGGAAGCCGCCGGGTCGGGCGCGCGGTGGCAACCGCGCTGGCAGCGCAGGGATACCACATCGCCTTGCACTACCGCACCGCGGTTGCGGAGGCGGCTGAGGCCGTCGCGCAGCTCCGAGAGCATGGCGTGCGCGTCCAGGGCTATCAGGCCGATCTGGCGGTCGAGACCGAAGTGGAGCGCCTGTTTGACGAGGTGGCGGAGCACTTCGGCCGTTTGGACGTCCTGGTCGCCTGCGCGGCGGTTTGGGAGCCCAAGCCGTTGGAAACGACGACCGCCGCCGACGTGCGGCGGCAGTTCGAGATCAACGCCCTGGCCACGTTCCTTTGCTGCCGCCATGCCGGACTGGCCATGGTCCGGCAGCCCGAGGGAGGCGCGATCGTCACCATCGCCGATTGGGCGATTGCCCGACCCTACTCCGGCTACGCCGCCTACTTCGTGTCCAAGGGGGCGATCCCCACGATGACCCGCATGTTCGCGGTCGAACTGGCCCAGCGCAATCCGCGCGTCCGGGTCAACTGCATCCTCCCGGGGCCCGTGATGCTCCCCGACGACCTTCCGGCCGAAGAACGTGCGGCGGCGATCGCCGGCACGCTGGTCCAACGCGAGGGCCGGCCGGAGGACGTCGCCCATGCCGCCCAGTTCTTGATCGAGAACCAGTTCGTCACCGGCGTTTGCCTGCCGGTCGATGGTGGCCGAACGATCGCTCCCTATCGACCATGAGGGCTCGCGTCGGAATGACTGGCCTTGGCCCTGCCGATCGACGAGCGAGTGCATCGTCGTTGGGCCGCGGCGGAGTTGTCGGGACACCTCGCTGGCGTCTTGCGCTCGTACGCGCCGCAATGGCCCCAACCATACCAACCCGAAGCGCCAGCGAGGGCCACCACCTGAACAGTCCTCGCTCGCCTGTCGGAGGAGTATCGCTTGCACGGCCTTTGCTGGCGCGTCGGGGTCGTTCGGACCGCTGGCTCTATCCCCGTAGAATAAGTAAACCTTGCCGTCCACGCAAACCGATACATTTTCGAGGCGGCCGTGTTGTGCCTTGCGCTGAGCCCTCGTCCATGGCGAGTATCCAGTCGACCACCGGTCTGATCACGGGGATCCCGATCCAGGATACCGTGGATCAGCTCATGGCCGTGGCGGCGAAACCGCGCGATCTGCTCAAGACGCGGATCGAGGCCATGCAGACGGAAGAGACCGCGGTCACGGAGCTGACCGCGCTGTTGGCCGCGGTGCAGTACGTCGCCCGAAACCTCGGCAAGGAAAAGGTCTTTTCCGCCCGCGCCGCCTCGTCGAGCGATAGCACCGCGCTGGCTGCCGTGGTGACGGGCAACCCCGCCATTGGGACGCACCAGTTCACCCCCCTGCGCGTGGTCCAGAACCAGCAATGGCTCAGCGGTGGGGTGCGCGCACGGCAAGACCCCATCGGAGCCGGCAGTCTGACGTTTCGCTTCGGGGCCAATGTCGAGCGGACCACCCCGTTGGAGTTCTTGAACGCCGGGCAGGGCGTCCCGCGCGGCAAAATCCGCATCACCGACCGCAGCGGTGCCAGCGCCGAGATCGATCTAGGCACGGTCCAGTCGTTCGACGAGATTCTCGAGAAGATCAACACGAACAGCACGATCCGCGTGACCGCCGTCGCCCAGGGCGACGCGATCCGCCTGATCGACCGGACCGGCCAGACCGTCGCCCCTCTTCAGGTCGAGGAGGTCGGCGGAGGGACCACGGCGGCGGCCCTGGGGCTCGATGGAATCAACGTGGCTGCCAGCACTGCCGACGGCCGCGACCTGGTAGGTCTCTATTCCAACTTGAGCCTCGACGCGCTGAATGACGGCAATGGCGTGGTCTTCCACACATCGCTTGCCGATATCCAGTTCACGCTCCGCGATGGCACGATTGGCACGATCGACTTGTCGCCCATCGTTCCCGGTTCCTCCCAAGTGGACAAGGAGACCACGCTCGGCCAGGTCCTCGAGCGGATCAACGCAGCCGCTCCCGACAAGCTCAAGGCCGAAATCGCCCCCGACGGCGACCGGCTGGTCATCCGCGACCTGACCACCGGCGAAGGCACGTTCGGCCTGGAATCGCTCTACGGCTCGTCGGCGCTGGCCGACCTGGGATTAGACGGCGCGCCGGTGGAGGGGACCCTCTTCGGCCGGCGCCTGCTGCCGGGCCTTCAGGGAGTACTGCTGTCGAGTCTCGGCGGCGGCAAAGGCCTCGGCACCCTGGGGACGCTCGATCTGACCGACCGCACGGGCGCCACGGCCAGGGTGGATCTCGCGGGCGCCGAGACGCTGGCCGACGTGATCGACCGGATCAACGCCGCGGGGATCGGCATCGAGGCCAAGGTCAACCGCGCCCGAAATGGCCTCGAACTGTGCGATACGACCGGGCAATCGGGGAACCTTGTCGTCGCCAGTGCCGACGGCACGGCCCAGCGCCTCGGCATCGAGGTCGACGCCGCGGTCGGCTCAGTCCAAAGCGGCGACCTGCACCTCCAGGTCGTCGCCCACAACACCCTCCTGGAAGACTACAACGGCCGCGGCGGCGTCTCGCGCGAGGGCTTCACGATCGTCGATAGCACCGGCCGGCGGGCCTTGATCGACCTCAGCGACTCGCGCGTGCGCACCCTCGGCGACGTGATCCGCAAGATCAACCAGGCGGCGCTCGCGGTGCGAGCCGACATCAACGACACCGGCGATGGCCTGGTGCTTCGCGACACCGGCGGCGGGGCCGGTCAACTCTCCGTGATCGAGGGGCCAGGGACCACCGCCGCCGACCTCCATCTGCTCCACGACGCGACCACTTCCCAGGCCGACGGCGTGACGACCCAGTCGATCGACGGCTCGACCACCTACACCGTCACCTGGGACGACCAGGCCTCGCTGGGCGACGTGGCCGGGTTGATCGAAAGCCTCGGCGCCGGCGTGTCGGCCAAGGTCCTGTCCGACGGATCGAGCCAGCCGTACCACCTCGCCCTGATCAGCCAGCGCGCCGGCAAGGCGGGGGCGCTGGTCCTCGATGCCTCGCAGGCCACGCTCGCCTTCGACCAGACCGTTCGACCCCAGGATGCCCTCCTGATGTTGGGCGGCGCCGACGACCCGGCCGCCGGCATGTTGGTCTCCGGCCCGTCGAACACCTTCACCGGTTTGGTGGATGGCCTCGAGCTGGAAATCAAGCAGGCCACCGGCCGGCCGGTGACGGTCACCGTCACCCAATCGGACACCGACTTGACGGTGAGCGTCAAGGCGATGGTCGACAACTACAACAATTTCCGCAAGCGTCTCGCCGAGCTGACGGCCTACGACCCGACCACCAACAAACGGTCGACCTTGACCGGCGACGCGACCGCCCTGCGCTTGGACAACGATTTGTCGTACTTTCTTAGTGGGAGGGTCTCCGGGGGACGCATCCAGTCGCTTGGCGAACTGGGCATCACGTTCAAACAGGACGGCTCGCTCGCGCTGGACGAAGCGAAGCTCAAGGCCCGCTTCGCCGAGGACCCCGAGGCGGTGCGCGAGTTCTTCACCGCCGAGAACACCGGGTTCTCGGCCCGCCTCGACCAACTGCTCGAGCAGGCCGCCGGCCAGAACGATTCCCTCTTGGCGACCCGCCTCGAGGCCCTTCAAAACAAGATCGCCAGCCAACAGACCCGCCTGGAGTCGATGAACAAGCGCCTGGAGACGGAGCGATACCGGCTCTTGTTGGAGTTCTACCGGCTGGAAACGGCCGTCGGCAAACTGCAAAACAACCTGAACGCCATCTCGTCGATCAAGGTGTTCGAGCCGGTGACGAGTTGGAAGAAGTCCTGAACGCCCCTGCGCTTTGCCGGCCCGAATCGCCGGTCGGGATCCGCGACCGGGAGGCCACCCCGCGCGATCCCGCCGACGCATTCCATCACCACCTTAGGAAAAGGCATCTCGGATGACTGCCTCGATTCGCGAAAACTACCTGGTCACGGAAGTCCTTACCGCCACGCCCCAGAAGCTGCACCTCATGCTCGTCGAGGCGGCGATCCGCGCGGGCCAGCAGGCCCGCCAGCACTGGCGATCGGGCGAAAACGAAGCGGCCGGCGAGGCCCTGATCCGCGCCCAGGAAATCATGAGCGAGTTGGTCGCCGGGCTGAACCGGGAGGTCGATCCCGACCTCGTCCGCCGCGTCGCGTCGGTCTACCTGTTCATCTACCGGAGCCTGATGGAAGCGAACTTTCTCCGCGACGAACGCAAACTGGACGACGCCCTGCGCGTGCTCGAGATCGAGCGCCAGACCTGGCGTGGCGTGTGCGAGAAGCTGGGAAGCGACGAGCCCAGCGCCCCGCGCGCCGACGCCGCAAAGCGGCACATCACGGCTCCCACGGCCCCGATCGCGCCGCCAGCCATCGAACTGCCTCCGGCGCCCGACTACGCGGGAGGCTTCTCCCTGGACGCCTAGGTGTTGGTTCGCTATCCTCACGAGGATAAACGGCGCGCGGGATGCCCGCGCGCGTTCGGTGGCCGTGTGAGGAAAGGTTGCCGGTGAACCCTTCGGTACAACGGATTCGCGTCGGACATAGCCCCGACCCCGACGATGCGTTCATGTTCTATGCCCTGGCCAAGGGCAAGCTCGACACCGGGCGGTATCGTTTCGAGCACGAGCTGGTGGACATCGAAGCGCTCAACCGCCGCGCCCTGGCCGGCGAACTGGAGCTGACCGCGGTGAGCGTGCACGCCTATGCGTACCTCACCGACCGCTACGTGCTTTGCCCTTGCGGGGCGAGCATGGGCGACCGCTATGGCCCGATGGTCGTCGCCCGCACGCGGTGCCCGCCGCACGATCTCGCCCGCGCGACCATCGCCGTGCCCGGCACCCTCACGACCGCCTATCTCGTGCTGCGCATGGCACTGGGCACAGGGTTCGACGCGGTGGTCGTTCCCTTCGATCGGATCCTCGATGCCGTCGCCGCCGGCGAGTACGCGGGTCGCCCGATCGACGCGGGCCTGATCATCCACGAGGGACAGCTTACCTACGCCGAGCACCGGCTTGAACGGATAGTCGATCTGGGGCGCTGGTGGTTCGACGAGACCGGCCTGCCTTTGCCCTTGGGCGCCAACGCCCTGCGCAAGGACCTGGGGCCCGAGACGATCGGCGAGGTGAACTCCTTGCTCCGCCAAAGCATCGAGTACGCCTTGGCCCACCGCGCCGAGGCCCTCGACTACGCCTTGGGCTTCGGCCGCGGGCTGGACCGCGCCACGGCCGACCGGTTCGTCGGCATGTACGTCAACCAGTGGACCCTCGATTTCGGACCCCAAGGCCGTGAGGCAGTAGCCCAGTTGCTTTGGCGCGGCCACGCGGTCGGGCTGATTCCGCGACGCGTTACCCCAGAGTTCGTCCCCGAGTCGAAGCCGGCGGCAACAACATAGTCCCCTTCGGGCGTCAAGGGGACCGGCACGTGGTTCAGCCCGCAAGGGGTCGAAAAACGCGCCAGTCCCCAGCCCGCAAGCGGTTGCCCCTGATCGTTGTGTCTGCGTCGTGTTTGGGGTCTGATCCATCCGTGGGGTGGCCCAGACGCGCGAGGCCTCCGTGCCGTCGCCTGCCGTGCGGCGGGATGCGTCCGGCACGACGCGAGGGGGGCCGATTGCCGTTTTAGCCTACTTCTTGGCACGTCGTCCGGCACGGTTGAGAAGCTGTTTAGCCTTTTGGACCGTGGCTGGACTGGCGCCGGATTCGACCACCTGTTTCATGGCGGGGACGATGGCGCCGGGGTTGGTGCGCACGAGCTTCTCGGCGATGTCGACCGCGGCGGCGCCGGCCGCGTCCTTCAGGCCCGCGATCGCAAGCTGCGAGACGGCGATGGCCAGGTACTCGGGCGACGGGCTGCGTTCGCGCGTGAGCACTTCGAGAACGAGTTTGCGTTCGTCGTCGCGCCACGCCACGGCGAGGGCCTGCCGGAGCATGGCGGCGCGCTTGTCCATCGGCATTTGAAGCTGCCGGGCGACGCGAATGTAGCCGCGCAAGGCCCGTACTTTGAACTTCGCGTTGGCCGACGACTTGGCCAGTTCGAGCAGGACGGGTCCGGCGTCGGGGCTCATCCACTCGCCCAGGACGCGCGTGCCGGCGTCTTGGAGGTTTTCGTCGGCGTCCTTGGCCGTGGCGGCGGCGGCTTCGAGCGCGGTCTTACCGCCGACGGCCGCAAGCATCTCCAAGAGCGCGACCTTGGTTTCGAGTGGGGCCCGGCGCATGGCGGCCACGAGCTGGGCGGCGCTGGCTTCGCGGTCGGGGGCTCGCATGGCCGCCGCCTTGAGGGCCTCGCCCGCCGCGGTCTTGTCGGCGGCCGACGCGGCCT
>DYLT01000576.1 GCA_020721945.1 Blastopirellula marina | reverse complement strand
ACCGGCCCGAACGCGACGCCTCGTGCCGTGCGCTTTCCATGTCCACGATCGCCAAGGCTACTACTGCCTTCGTGCCGCTAGGCCGAAGATGCCGACGATCACGCGCCCGGGCCCTTGAGGGCGCTGGTGCGCGGAGTACAATGGACGGCATCGTGGAGGCTCGGCTTTGTGCGGCACTTGCCGCGAAAACCGGGCGAGGCGCGGTCGGTCCGTCAGATCAGTCGGCGACGGGCAAGGTACCTGGTTTCTCGGGTAACGGTCAGATCCGCAAGCGGCAAAGGGGGGCTGATGGACGACGTGGTGCGTCAGGTTCTCGAAGGCGAGCACCGGCTGAAGATCCTGCGGCGGATCGGCCGGGGCGGGTTTGCCGAGGTCTACGAGGCCGAGTCGGCCGAAGGGGTGCCCTGCGCGGTCAAGGTATCGCTTGATCCGCTTGACGGCGATAACCCGGTGGTGCAGAAGGAGCTGGAAAACCTCAAGGTCGTCCAGGCGGTCAATGGCCATCCGAATGTCGTCTCGCTGATGGACTACTGGCTGATAGGGGGCTACCTGGTCACGCGCTGGGAACTTTCGCCCGAGGGGAGCCTTTGGGACCTGCTGGAGCGTTACCGGCGGGATGGGCAGACTGGGATTCCGCGGGGGCAGTTATTTCGGTATATGGCCGATGCGGCGAGCGGGGTCGATTTTCTCAACGGGCAGGGGATTTACCATCGAGACATCAAGCCGGACAATTTGCTGTTGTTCCACGGCCGGGTGAAGTTGGCCGACTTGGGGCTGGTGAAGTTCGCCGGGGCGTCCAGGGTCTGGCACAGTGGTGCGGGCACGCCTGGGTATTTGCCGCCGGAGGCCTACGGCCAGCATTGGCTGTCGCAGACAGTGGACCTCTACAGCCTGGCAGCTACGTATGTGAAGCTCCGCACCGGGCAGGAGCCGTTTGGGACGAATTGGTCGAAGATCGCCGAGCGTCAGAAAGCGGTTCAGCCGGCTGTGGAGGGTCTGGAGCCTTGGGAGGCGGAGTGGGTGCGGGCGGCCC
>DYLT01000288.1 GCA_020721945.1 Blastopirellula marina | reverse complement strand
CGCCGTACCCCCGGTCACTGTAGACCGTGGCGAGGTTCGGCCCCCGAACCCCGTCGTGGTCGAACCACTTGTAGTGGGGCGTCACCCCCATCTCGCGCACCCGGGCCTGGACCAGCTCGCCGATGCCATAGCGGACCATGGCGGTGGCAATGCCCGTGCGCAGCCCGAACCCATCGGAAAGCCCAGCGGCCACGTTGTATTCGCCGCCGGAGACATGGATCTCGACCGAGCGGGCCCTGCGGAACGGGATCACCCCCGGATCGAGGCGATGCACCAGCGCGCCGAGGGCCAGAAAATCCAATTCGCACGGGTCCTTGCGGAGGTTCAGGCTGGTCATGAGCGATTCCAAACCAGGGCCGAGGAAGTTCACGACGTCTGACGGTAGCAATTCCGCGCCTGGCTGTCAATCGGCACGCGGACGGGTCGCAAGACCGCGCCGAGGGCTGCCCCGAGCGCGCCAAGCGCCCAGTTCAGAACGGCAACCACGGCGTGTAGAGGCCGGGCGTCTCCTGCGCCGCGTGGAACACCTCCATGCCGAGGTAGTTGCCCAGCGCCTCCCAAAGCACGTTCCCCACGTGGGTCTGGGTGATCGCCACATGGTGCGGAAAGTGCCTCAACAGCACGTTGCGGTACAGGTGTACGAGGCGTTCGATGCGGCACCAACCATAGCCGCCGAGGGTTTCGGCGCGGTTGAGCTCGAGGTTGCCTTGGGCGATCATCGCCTTCCAGTCCCCGTCGGCATCCTGGGTGACGCGGCAGAGCGTCAGCGGCGAGGGATCGGCCACGAGTTCGACCACGCCATAGGCGCGGTCGCGCGGCGCCCCGCCGCCGGAAACCATCAGCTCGTGGACGGCCATCCTCGCCCCGCGCCGGGAAAACGACGCCGGAAACACCCCGCAGTGCCAGAGGTTGGCCAGTTCGTCGTCCTCGTTGTGCAGGTTGTTCCAATCGGCCAGGGCCGCGGGCCGGCCGCTGGCCAGCATCGCCGCGTGCATCGACATCGCGCCGAGAATGTCGGCCTCGCATGCGCTGGGAAACCCTTCGTCGCCGAACCGGGCCATGGTCATGCAACTGCACACGCCGAAGTTCTTCTGAAGCGAGGTCCAGCACTGGATGGCCAAGGCATCGACCGCGTTGGCCTCGCGCCAGCGGCGCAGAAACACCTCGAGCCGGGCGCTTTGCACGAGGCTCTCTCGCGGCACGCCCGAGGTGTCGGCATACGCCTGGATCGACTCGAGGGTTCGCGCTAGCTCAGGGTCGGATTCGGCCACCGCGTTGGCTCCGGCAAGGACCTCCGAAAGGTCCACCACCACGGCGGTCGGTCCCAGACGCTGGAGCTGCTTCTCATCGTAGCGGCAAGTCCAGAAGGCGTCGGGCCGGGCGCCGATCTGGCCGTACCGCGCATGGCGCAGACCGCCGACCACCCGGCACACGCGGCTGAACCAGTCGATGTCTTCCGCGAAGGAGGGATCCTTGGGAAAGCCGATCGGTCGCCGGGCCACCGAGTAGCGCACGCCGAGCTGGCGCAGCACTTCGCCGATCGACAAGAGCCCGCAAAACGCATCGCGCCGCGCGGTGTGCCGGGTGGGCGTCTCTTCCTCCTGGCAGCCGAACAGCAGCACCGGCACGTCCAACCGCGCCTGCCGGACCGTCCACGCCGCGGCCTGCTCGTCGCCGAAATTGACGGCCCCGATCACCATGCCCTCGACGTTCGCCCGGCGGAACAACTCGGCGCAGATCTCCGCCTCGCGCCGGTTCTCGACACAGCCCACCTTGGTCTCGTCGGGCGAGGGGACCACCACCGCGATCCCGGCCTGGCGCATCGCCTCGACCGCCTGGTCGCGCATCGTCGCGGCCAACTGGTCGCTGAAGCCAGCCCGATTGGCGGGTACGAAGCCGAGTCGCACGGGAGCAGTGGAAAGGGGCATGTTGCCTTCTCCTGGAACGCACGGCCGGAATCACTTCTGCCCGTACGCGAAATGGTACCGGTCGTACCACTTGCGGATCTCCTCCTGGGGAAGTTCGCGGGGCTGGCCGAGTTGAAGGGCCAGGTGGACCGTCTTGGCCACGTCTTCGATCATCACGGCGGCCTTCAAGGCGGCCTGGGGCGTGGGCCCCCAGGCGAAGACCCCGTGGTTGCCCAGGAGAATCGCCGGGGCGCGATTGCGGTAATTCAGGATGGCCTGGCCGATGTGGTCGCCCTCGTTGTCGACGTAGGGAGTGCAGGGGATCTCGGCCCCGAATTCGTCGGCGATGGCGGTCAGGCACACGGGGATCGGGCGGCCCAACGCGGCCATGGCCGTGGCGTAGTTGCTGTGGGTGTGGACGATCCCGGCCACACCCGGCATGTTCTGGTACAAGAACAGGTGGTGCGGCAGATCGACGCTGGGTCGCAGCATCGAGCCGACCACCTCGCCCGTCGCCAGGTCGACTTCGACCAGCATCTCCGGGGTCAGCGCGTCGTAGTCCACGCCGGAGGGCTTGATCACCAGCCGGCCGGTGGCGCGATCGAGCCCGCTGGCATTGCCCGAGTGCATCGTCACCAGGCCAGCGGCAGGAAGCATCTTGTTGACCAAACAGACCTGGTCGCGGAGGGTGGCGAGATCGGGCATCGAGGGCTCCCTAGGTTTTCCGGCGAGATTATACCAGACCAGGCCCATCGGGCAAAAGGTTGGGCCCGACCCCTTCCCGCCCAGGTTCGCGGGCTTCGCCGCGAGCATCAGGACGGTCTTTGTGAACGATTACGTCAGGGAGCGGTCGCCTCCCACGCCCAAGCCGTGCGCGGGGGGAACGTCGTTTCGCGCGCGAATCGCGGGGCAAGGCGCGATGTTTCGGCGGGACCGGCCGGCCCGATCTTGCGCACCCGAACCTCCTTGTCAGAGAATCCATAGGGCCCCAGGTCGTACACGACCCGGGCGGTCACCGGCGCGTCGCTCACGTTGACGAAGACCAACATGAGCTTCTTCGCGCGCGGCTCGTGCCAGGCGCCGGTGAGCACGGCGTCGGTCGTGACCCAATCGACGCCGCCCCACTGCCAGTCGGCTCGCACCGTGGGCACGTTGCCGACCAGGCGTGGCGGCCGGGCCATCTCGCCCGCGTAGAAGTAGCGGGCCAATTGCCGCCGCAAGTGGACCACCTGGCGGAAGAACTCGGCGTTTTCCTTCTCCTTGACCACGCCGGGGCTGATCCAGCCGATCTGCTCGCCATAGACCAATTGCTGGCCGGCGCGCATGCGCAGGGCCAGATCGCGCGTCGGCCCGCCGCCGTACGAGCGGCCGAACATCTGGATCGCCCCGCCATAGACGGCCGGAAACGCCGGCACCTGCCCGTCGTATTGCCAATGCCAGGTCAAGTAGCCGTCGAAGCAGTGGATGTACGGCTCGCCGTTGCACTCGGTGGTCATCATGCGGTCGGCGGGTTTCTCGGCGCGGATCGTCTGGAGGAGCTTCCAGTAGCCCTCGGTCCACCAGTGCCCACCCCCGAGCGGATGGCCGTGCGACTTGTCGAAGCAGAGCGTGGGGGCCGCCGCGGCGACCTGATCGATGTAGACGCCCCGAACGCCGCACTCGCCGTAGAGCCGCAGCACGATCTCGCGCACCTTCTTCTGCCACAACTCGGTGCTGGGGCACATCACGCCCAGGCGCACCGGGTTGCCGTCGGTCTCCTTGCTGCCGTAGGTCTCGGTGTAGGGCTCGCCTGCTTCGTTCTTGCTGACGGCCGGCCGGGCGACCTTCGTGAACTCGAAGTCCTCGAGGCCCTTGTCCCGGGTATCCCAGAGCCGGCCGTTGATGTACGGCATCACCGAGATCCCCTGCCCCTGGACCTTGGCCACCGCCTCGGCAAAGCCCGGATGCGTGGGGAAGTAGTGCGGGTAGTCGTTATCGAAGGGAATCTGGTGCCAGTTGTACCAGTGGACCGCAACCGGACGACCCAGGTCGCCGACAAAGTCGACCAGTTGCGGCACGAAACCACCGGGCGGGCCGCCGCCGAGGGCCCAGACCGACATCTCGCGCATCCATGGCGGCGTATCCGCGCGGCCGTCCGGGCCGAGCTTGGGGTACCACCGGGCCTCGTGGCGCACCCATGCGCGGTAGAACACCGCGGCGTCGAACCAGTCGCCGCGCAACAAGCGCCACACCGATCGGGTCGAAAACGTGTTGCCCGGCACGCCCATGTCAACCGCCGGATGATCGAACGCCAGGACCGCGATGTCGTCGGAGGGTCGCGATTCGACGAGGATGTCCTTGGTGCTGGCCATCGGGTCGTGCAGGCCGACGTACAACCCGGTCTTGCCGTTGTACGCGGCCAGGTACTGCATCGAGGTCCAGCCGCTGGGGTACGTGCCGGTGAAGCGGAATGGACGCCGCCAAACGCCTGGCTGCACTTCGCCCACGGCCTTGGGGAAGAAGACGCGTCCCTCGGGCCCGAGGTCCGCCACGCCGACCTGGGGAAAGACCACGCGCCACACGCTCCACGGGGCGGGCGCCTTCTCGACGCGGAACGTCCAATCGACCAGATCGGGTCCGCGGCCCGCATGCGCGGCGGCGACCACGCGCAGGTCGCCCAGCCGCTTATCGCCGGGCCCGCGCCAGTGGAGTTCGGCTCCGGCCCAGGCCATGTTCTCGTGGACCTCGACCTGGCCCCAGCCCGCGTCGGCCGAGAGCTTCCATTCCTCCTTGGTCTGGGCGTGGCGAAGCGTCAGCGTAAACAGCGGCAGCGGCTGGCGCGGCGAGAGACGCTCGTCCAGCGCCGAGTCGAACAGGCCGACCAGGCGGATGCCGTCGTTGGTGCGCTCGAAGATCGCCACCAGATCGCCGGACACGACGACGTTCCAAACCGCGGGTTTCTTGCCCTCGACCACGTCGATCGCCTCGTCGAACCGGCCCTGGGACACCAACTGGCGCGCGCCGTGGACCCGCCATGCTTGGCGCTGGCGCCCGGCGCTTGGGAGCTTCTGGATCTCCTGGCGCACGGCCTCGATTCGGGTCTGGATCGCGTCGACCGTCACCATGACCCGGCCGCCAGCGGGAGGCTCCTTGGCCGCGGCCTGGATGGCCGCCGGGGGCTGCGGCGCGCTGCCGATCCATAGCCAGGCCGAGAGCTGCTTTCGGGTGTCGCGCCACGGGCGCCACGCCTCGTCGCCCTGGGCTTGGAGATAGGTTCCCGGCCCACCGTCGTAGAGCAGGATCGGGCCGCCGTGGAACATGCCGATCGCGTGTTGGCCGTCGACGATCGCGCCCCACTGGGCCATCCGGAAGCTCTTCTGCGTGGCCTGGAACTCGCCCTGTTCGAGCGGTTCGCCGCCGGCCCATCGCGGAAAGGCGTCGCGCGGGTAGTTGAGTTCGAGCACGTGGACCTCGTGCCACTCGAACGGGTCGCGCTGGGTGATCGACGCGGTCACGTAAACCAGTGGCTGGTCGTGGAAATAGTACCAGTCGTAGACCGCTTGCGCCTGCGACGCGGCCTGCTTGCCGCCTTGCACGTACCGCGCCCGGGCGCGGACCACCTCGCACAGCGCTCCGCGCGACACCCGCTCGACCTTCGCCTCGGGATCGTCGCCAAGGCAGAAGCTGCCCTTCTCGCGGTGGTGGAGGCGGTTGTTCCAGCGCATCGCGTCGAACTTCTTGCCGCCGCCGAAGCTGATGCGCCAGGGCAGCCCGCCCTGCCGTTTCGGGTCGTGCTCGGCCGAATACCGAGGTCGCACGATCTTCCCGTCCCAGGCCGGCTCCAGGGCGGTGGCCGGCTTCGAGAACTCGATCCGCAGCGTGGTCGGCTCCGGCTTGGGCAAGCGGAGCACGACCATGCCAACAAGGCGGTTCCGGGGATCGAAGTCGGGATCGGGCACGAACTGGAACGCCGGCGATTGCCCGTCCGATCCGATCGCCCGAATGCCATCCGGAGGGACGACCCCGGCCTTGCACCACCGGGCCGCCCCGGTCAGATCGACATGGGCCAGCACGAGTCCCGACGGCGGCACCTGATCGACGCTCAGAATCGGTTGGTCGGCATAAGCCATGCCGCCCAAGAGCGCGACCAGACACACGAGCGACCCGACCGCGATGCAGGCAACGGCATCACGCAACCAAAGGGCCGTGGTTCTTCGGTCGATCTGCATCAGGCGGTGCATGACGATCCTCCCGGGTTCCTTGAACTTGCCTGGCCTGAGGCCGACACCTGGGTCCTTGCGGAGCGAAGCCCATTCTAACCCGTCCGCGGTGCCGAAGCACGCTCGGCGCTGGGCCGCGGGGGTAACCGTTGGCGTGCCAGTCCCCTGCACGCCAGAGGAGGCCAGCCCCATGTTCGCCGGCTTCGCCCCGAAAACCGGGTAAGTCCGCGTGAACAGTCACCCGCGCTCGACTGATGCCGTTTGGCGGCGTCCGAGGTGCGCCGAGCCGTCGAGGGCCGCTGGCGGTTCCTGGTCGGGGCCAGGCAGGACAAGC
>DYLT01000575.1 GCA_020721945.1 Blastopirellula marina | reverse complement strand
GCGCTGTCGGGCGACCCGGAGTCGGCCGCACGCCGCTGCGGCGCGATCCGCACCACGGCTGTCGACGTCCGGACCTGGCTGCTCCTGTGCCGGCTGCGATACACCATCGTGACTCCGGGCGCGCCCGACCTGCTCGCGGAGGAAGTCCAGTGCTTCGGCTTCTCCGGATCGCCTGGGCCAAGGCCCACTTGGCTCCCGCCCGGCAAAGCGCTCGATCTCCTGAGGACCGCCCGCCCCGAGACGAATATCTCTCCGGGCGAGCGACGCGAAACCGTGGAGGAACTCCTACAGAACTGGGACGCCGTGCGCGACGCGCTCGCGCCGCTGGTCACGGAACGCGCCAAGGCGCTGGAAGCCGCCCATCGTAGGGTCCGGGCCTCGGTTCAACTGGCACGCCGGGGGATGAGCGTTGCCAAGCACTTTCCGCCCGATTTGCTCGGCGCTCTCGCCCTTGTGCCGGTCCCCCACGGGGTCCGGCCGGAGCCGGAGGCGACAAGATAATGTCGGCCAAATATCCCTCGCTGCGCGTAGAGGGCGGCTTCCTGGCCGCTGAAATCATCGACGACATCGCCGAAGGCAAGGCCGCCGGGCAGAAGCCACGCGACTTCGGATTCACCGATCAGACCCACTTGATAGACCAGATCTCGGCCGCCTGGTCCGATGCGCGCGGCTTTTGGCAGAGCTTCTGGCGACGCGCGGAAACGCCGCAAGAAGGCGAGACCGGCGTCAGCTTCACCCGCGCGCAGTGGGCGATTCCCTTGTTCAATGTCCTGGGGTACGATCTGACGCTTCAGGACCGCGCCGCGGAGGTCGATGGCCTGACCTTCGCCCTCTCGCATCGTGCCGGTGCGGGCGCCGGTTCGCCGCCGGTTCACGTAGTCGGGGCCTGGCAATCGCTCGACCGCCGCGCCGAGTCCGGCCGCCCGCGCCTGGCGCCGCACTCGCTCGTCCAGGAGTACCTGAACCGGACGGAGGATCTGTGGGGCATCGTTACGAATGGCCGCACCTTGCGGCTGCTTCGCGACTCGCAGTTGATTCGCCGG
>DYLT01000012.1 GCA_020721945.1 Blastopirellula marina | reverse complement strand
TGAGGACCCTCTTCGGCGCGTGGGTCGGGGTCCGGCGCGTCGCCGATGACGCGAAAACGCCGCTGAGCTACCATCCGATCGTGGTCGGTGGACTGGTCTTCGTGGCGGGCCAGGACGAAATCCTCGCGTTCGACCTGCGCACGGGGGCGCCGGCCTGGGGGCAACCCAACGCGGCGGTCTACCGCGATCGGAACGTGGGCGGGTCGTCGGAAGCCGTCGCGCCCGACTTGCCCAATGTCGTGGGGGCCCCCAGATTCACCCTGACCGCCTGCGGCGACCGGCTCTACGCGCGCACCGGGTCGGCCCTCAGCGGCCCGGCAACCCTTTCGGTGCCGGGGCGACGGGACGGGTTCTTGGTGTGCCTCGACCTGAAGGCCGAAGGAAGGCTGGTGTTCCCTCCCATCAAGACCGAGGCGGGATGGACGTTCGAAGGCGCCCCGATCAGCGACGGAAACCTCTTCTACGTGGCGACGCGGCGGCACGAGATTCAGCCTCAACTTCACGTGGCCGCGTTCGACGCCGAAACCGGCCAGTCGCGGTGGCGGCAGTTCGTCCTGGCCGCCGACACGCCCGCCGGCACGAGCTTCTTCGAGGCCACGAACAACCTGCTGACGCTCCACCGCGACACGCTCTATTACAACACGAACGCCGGAGCGGTCGCCGCGCTGGCTACCCAGGACGGCCGTTTGCGGTGGGTCAGCCGTTATCCTCGCGTGACGGAAGGCGACCTGCTCAAGCCCGCCCCGCATCTCGACCGCGACCTCGTGCCGTGCCTGTACGACCGGGGCACGCTGCTGGTGGCGCCCGCCGACAGCCGCCGCATCTTCTGCTTCGACGCGGCCACCGGCCAGATCCTCTGGCAAACCGGGCCCGAAGTGGAGGACGTCGTTCACGTGCTCGGCGTGGCCGACGACCAGTTGATTGCCAGTGGTCACCGGCTGTACTGGATCAGCCTTCGCGGCCCGGACCAAGGCCGGGTCCGGCACGTTTGGCCCGACAGCCACGAAAAGCTGGGGTACGGCCGCGGCATCCTGGCGGGGGATTGCGTTTGGTGGCCGGCGCGGGACAAGATTTATCTGTTTGAATCCACGACAGGCCGGCTGAAGAAGGAGATCCCGCTTGCTCCGCGCGGTCTGTCGGGCGGCAACCTCGTGGTGGCCCAAGGCCACGTGCTCGTGGCCACCGGCACCGAGCTGGTCGCCTTAGGCCAGACGAGCGGAGGGGCCAAGGACGGCGCGGGTCGGCTCGCGCAACGAGAACCTCGGTATCCACCACCATGCCTCCCCACGACGATCTCGAAGCGGTCCACCAACTGAGCGAGGCGTATCGGGCGATCACCGGGCAACTGAGCCGGGTGATCGTCGGCCAGCAGACGGTCCTCGAAGAGCTGCTCGTCGCGATGTTCGCCCGCGGACACTGCCTATTGGTCGGCGTGCCTGGGCTGGCCAAGACGCTGATGATCCGCACGCTGGCCGAGGCGCTGTCGTTGCGCTTCAGCCGTATCCAGTTCACCCCCGACCTCATGCCCTCGGACATCACCGGTACCGAGGTGATTCAGGAGGACAAGCTTTCGGGGACTCGCGAGTTGCGGTTCCTTCAGGGGCCGATCTTCGCCAACGTGATCCTTGCCGACGAGATCAACCGCACGCCACCGAAGACGCAAGCCGCGCTGTTGGAGGCGATGCAGGAGCATCAGGTCACCGTGGGTGGCAAGCGACACGTGCTCGACGAGCCCTTCTTTGTCCTGGCCACGCAGAATCCGATCGAGCAGGAGGGCACGTACCCCCTGCCCGAGGCCCAACTCGACCGCTTCATGTTCAACACGTTCGTCGATTATCCTGGCGAGGACGAGGAGCTGGAGATCGTCAAGCGGACCACGGCCGACTTTGTGGCTCAGGCCACGCCCACGCTGACCGCGGAGGAGATCGTGTATCTTCAGCGGATCGTGCGCCGCGTGCCGGTGGCCGACCACGTGATGCGTTATGCCCTGCGTCTGGCCCGGCTGACCCGGCCCGGTCCGTCGGCCCCCGACTTCGTTCGCCAATATGTGACCTGGGGTGCCGGGCCGCGGGCGAGCCAGTACCTGGTGCTGGGGGCCAAGGCCCGGGCCGCGCTCCAGGGCCGGTTCTACGCCGGCCGGGACGACGTGCAGGCCGTGGCCTGCCCCGTGCTCCGGCACCGCATGGTCACGAACTTCAATGCCGAGGCCGAGGGGGTCAAACCCGATGACGTGATCCGCCGGCTCCTCGACACGGCCGCCGCCCAGGAAGACCAGTCCGATGCCCGCCGAAGGCTCCCCGACGTTCTTGGACCCGCGGGTCCTCGCGCGACTTGAGGGGCTGTACCTGCGCGCCCGGCGAATCGTCGAAGGGTACGTCTCGGGCGTCCACCGCAGCCCCTACCACGGCTTCTCGATCGAGTTCGCCGAGCACCGCGAGTACGCGCCCGGCGACGACCTCCGCTACCTCGACTGGAAGGTCTTCGGGCGGACCGACAAGTTCTACCTCAAGCAATTCGAGGAAGAAACGAACCTCGTCTGCATGGTCCTTCTGGACACCAGCCAGAGCATGACCTACCAGGGGCCCGACGCCCCCATGTCGAAACTCCAGTATGCCCAGTGCGCCGCCGCGGCGTTGGCGTACCTGGTCCTCCAGCAGCAGGATAGCGCCGGACTGGTGACGTTCGACAAGGAGATTCGTTCCCTCGTGCGGGCAAGCAGCAACCCCTCGCACCTGAAAGACCTGCTCCGGGTCATGGAAGACGCCGCCGCCGAGCGCAAGACCCAGATGGGGCCGATCTTCCACGAACTGGCCGAGCGGTTCAAGAAACGGGGCATTGTCGTGGTCCTCAGCGACCTGTTCGACGACGTCGACTCGGTCATGGCGGGACTGAAGCACTTCCGCCACCGCCGGCACGAGGTCATCCTGCTCCACGTGCTCGATCCCGCCGAGCTCGACTTTCCCTTCGAGAACACCACGCGGTTTTTCGGCCTGGAGCAACTGCCGGACGTGCTCGTCGAGCCCCGGGCGCTGCGCAAGGCGTACCTGCGCGAGTTCGGCGAGTTCCTGCGCCGAGTCCGGCACGGGTGCCGGATGCACCAGATCGACTACGTGCTGATGCGCACCGATCAACCGCTCGACCTGGCCCTGTCGAGCTACCTCACCGCGCGGATGAAACGCAAGGGGGCCTGAGGGCCCCGCGGCGCGAAGGCGGGCTCGCCGTTCGGCCTCTTGCGGGCCGATCAACGTGCCTTTCCGCGCCAACGGTGACGTGGCCACACCACCGGCGCGTCACTCCTTCCGCAGGACCCGAAGATCGAACACGCCGCCCGCGGTATTGCCCGGATGGGCCTGGAACCGGACCGTGATCTTATCCTTGCCCTTGGTCAGCTCGGGGGGCACAGGATAGATCTGATCGAAGAACGACTCGGGCTTGTTCCGGTCGAGTTTCTGCGTGGCGATCTTCGTGCCATCGACCAGGACGTCGAACACCCGCGCCCCCACGTCGCTACCCCAGTACGTGCAAAGGACTTCCACCGGCCGGTCCGGCAGCGACTTCAGCTCGTACGAAAACCAGCCGTCGCCCGCGTGGCGCCAATGCCTTCCACCGAAGGGGCCCGAGGCATGCCGCAGGCCGTCGAGACGGTGGGCACGCTCGGAATCCCGATCGCCGATCACCACGCGGTCGACCGTCCGGGCTGCGAGGGCCTTCTCGCGCGCCACCTCGGCCTGGTACTCGGCGCATCGGGCCTTCCACTGGTCCTCGTCGAGCACGTCCCAGTAGACGTGATACGGCCGCTGGTACTCCTTGTAGAACGGCACGAGCGCGACCGCGACGCCCGCGCCGGCCTCCACCGAGCGGAACATCGGTGGTAACCCGCGGAACTCCAGCGGCTTGCCGGCCGGCTCGATCGCCGAGGGAATCTTCTCCGCCTCGCCAACGATGACTGGGAAGGGCTTCCCCGGCACCACCGGCGCGCACAGTAGCGCGGGCCCGAAAAACACGGCCCGCCTCTTCGGATCGTCGCGGAATCCCTCGGTGCGCAGGCTCATGGGCATGCGCAGCTCGACCACGTCGCCTGTCTTCCACACGCGCCGCAACTCGACGTAACTCGATGGCCGGCTCTCGACCGGCTGTTTCTGGCCGTTCAGCGCCACCTCGAATCCCTCGATCGCCCAATACGGCCGGCGAAGACGCAGGGCCAGCTCCACGGGCTTCTGGCAGGTAAACGCCAGCCGGGTCGAGTCGGCCTCGGGGAATTTCGTCTCCTGGCGCAGCACCAGCCCCTGGTCCTTCCAGGCAAGCTCGGAGGCGATGAACAGATTCACATACAGGGTGTCCTTCCCATGAAAGTAGATGCTGTCGCCGTACTTCGCGTGGTTCTCCATGCCCGTGCCCGTACAGCACCAGAACGAATCGTGGGGCGTGCCGAACACGCGCTGGCTGCCGGACCGCAGCGGCATATAGTACAGCACCATGCCGGTCTCGGGGTTCTGCGAGGCGAGAATGTGGTTCAACAGGGCCCGCTCGTAGTAGTCGGCGTACTCGGGCTTGGGGTCCCAGGTGAAGATCCTCCGCGTGATCTTGAGCATGTTATAGGTGTTGCAGGTCTCGGTGGTCGAAGGACCGAGGTGCTTCGAGAGTGCCTCCTTGGGGCTGAAGACCTCGCCGTCGCTATTGCCGCCGGTTACGTACGAACGCTCCTTGGTCACGACATCCCAGAAGAACGTGGCGATGGTGCGGCCGTCGGCCCAGCCGGTCAACTCGTACTGCCGGGCCGCGCCGAGGATCTTGGGGAACTGGGTGTTCGCGTGGAGGCCGGTAAGCCGGTCCTGGCGTTTGGCCAGGGGATCGAGGACCGCGTGGTGGTTGAACCGCCGAGAAAGCCGCAGATAGGACTCCTTGCCGGTGACCGCCGCCAACTCGGCCAGCACGTCGTTCATGCCGCCGTGCTCGTTGCCCAGCATCCTCTCCATCTGGGCGTCGCTGAGCTTGTCGGTTCGCGATTGAATCCATGCCACCGCCTTTTCGAGCACCTCGAGGGCCTGGCGGTTATCGCAAAGCCCATAGACATCCAGCAGCCCCGCGTAGATCTTGTGCAACGTGTACCACGGGGCCCAGACCGGCTTGCCCGCCTCGACGCGCTCGATGAAACTCTCGGGGAAGGCGCTCAAATAGCCGGAGGGAAACTGCGCCTGGCATTTGGCCAGTTCGGCGACCGTGTACGCGGCCTTCTGCCGAAGCCGCTCGTCGCCGGTGCTGGCGTACATCATCGCCGAGGCCGAGAGGAAATGGCCGAGGCTGTGCCCTCGGACCTCGCACTTCGGTTCTTCCCAGCCCCCCAGAGGCTTGGCCGTCGAGGGCAAGCCCGCGTTCGTGCGAAAGTTGTGCAACAACCGGTCGGGGTCGAGGCTCAACAGGTACTTGCGGTCGAGTTCCATCGCGTGTTGGAACGGCCCATCGAGCAGCCTCACCTGCGTGAGCGGGAAGGGCTCGGCGGCTCGAGGCACGACTTGCCGGACCTCGGCGAGGACCGCGCGCCGGCTACCCAACGCGGCAACGAGAAGAACCAGCAGAAAACCCGCAACGACCGATCGCGACCCGCGCATCGAATGCTCCTTAAGATCGCCCAACTCGTAGGGTGCCAAGCCCCTGCGAACCGAGGTGACCGTCGATCCTACGGCCGTTGGCACGCACCTGTCAACCGCGTAGAAGGCAAGGGCATGCGGGAAGCGACCGGTTCGGCCCGCGGGGGACCCCAGCCCTCGGCATCGTTCGTGGGGGTCGGGCAGCTTGCTTCGCCCGACGGCCTGAGTTACAAGAAAAGCGTGGCCCGCCGCTCCCTTTGGAGTCGGAACCCGACCGGGAAAGCCGGGTTCGAGGCCAGCGGTCGCCGAGCGTTTGCACGGTCGTTTCGGAACATGGTATCCCTCCGCACGTCAGCCGTTCTTCTTGGCGCCGTTGATGAGACTCCCTTGCACGTTGGTTGTGGTCCTGGCCCTCGGGATCGGCGCGGCGTGGAATCCCGCCTCGGGCGCGGTCCGATTGGCCTGGCACGCCCCGCGGCCCGGGCTGACCGGGTACCACGTGTATCGCGGCAAGCCCGGGGCCGCAGACCTGGTGCAACTGACCAAGGCGCCGGTGCGGCAGACGGTCTATGCCGACGCCACCGCGGAAACGGGCGTGGCCTACACGTACGCCGTGCGCTCGGTGAGCCCCCGCGGTATCGAAAGCGGGCCGACGCCGCCGGTAACCGCGACGGCCACCCTCGTCAACGAACCGGTCTTCGCTGTGGAAATCGACAAGGAAATCCGCGGCACGCTCCACGGCGGTCGAACGCTCGCCGCGAAGCTCCACGGCAGCGCCCGGCCGGCCGATGGCGAGATCGACCTCCGCCAGAACGGCCACGTGAGCTTCCCCCACGACGAACGGTTCGATCTCGGCCAGCCGCGGTCGATCGAGTGCCGCGTCTGGTTCGACGAGCCGGGCACCATGCCGGTGGTCTTGAGATGCGGCCTGTGCGTGGGCCAGTACAGCGCCCAGCCCGGCCCCCCGTACCAGGTTTGCGGCCGCATCGCCGGGGTCAAGCTCTACCACCGCGCCGTCCAGCCGTAAGGCCGCTATAATGAGGAGAGTGTGGTTCTCTTGGACCCGATCGGGGAAAGCCCGTGCCACCGAAAAGTCGAATTCTCATCGCCGACGACAATCCCACGAACGTCGAGTTGTTGGAAGTCTTCCTGACCGACGTCGACTGCGAGATCGCCACGGCGGTCGACGGCCGCGACACGCTCGACAAAGTCGCCCAGTTCCAGCCCGATGTCATCTTGCTGGACATCATGATGCCCAAGATCAGCGGGTTCGAGGTCTGCAAGAGGGTCAAGAGCGATCCGAAGACTCGGGACATCATGGTGTTGATGGTCACGGCGCTCAACGAAGACGGGGACATCGAGCGGGCCGTGGCGGCCGGCTGCGACGATTTCTTGAGCAAGCCGATCAACAAGTTGGAACTGCTCAAGCGGGTCGAGAACATGCTCAAGCTCCGCCACATCACCGACGAGCTGGAGCGCTTGCGGAGCTACATCGACAGCATGGAAGAGAATCGCGGGCCCAAGGGCTAAAGGGAGTGGTACGATCTGGCGAGTGCTCGGGGTCGCTGCCGCGATCGACAGGTTATCCTCCGCCAGGCGACCGCCCTCAAAGCCCGAAAACCGTCCAACCCTCTCGCGCCTTGTGGGAAATTTCGCAGGCTGGCGCGGTCTCGCGTGGTCGCCAAGCCAGATCGAACCATGCGCCGCGGCGCGCGCCGTTACAATGAGCTTGTTGATCGACGAGGCATCATGGCGAAGAAACCGCGAAGGACGATAAGGAATGGATACACAGGGCGTCGGATTCGATACGGGTTTCTCGACGGATATGCTGGGCGCTGAGGAGACGGTCGTCGAGCGGACCTCGGTCGAGTATCTCGGCCGCTGGAACCGCCTGGTCAGCACGACGAACTGGGAGAAGGGCCGCATCATCTCACAGTGGCGACAGAGCCTTCTGGCCGCCGGGGTGCCCATCCAGCTCTGCTCGGACGAGGCATGGAGTCGCCGCGTGGGCCATGTCAGCCCGCAACACGTGGGCCGACTGCGCCGAACCTACGAGCAGTTCGGCGGGGTGTACGACCAGTATCCCGGCCTCTACTGGAGCCATTTTCTGGCGGCCCTCGATTGGCCCGATGCCGAGATGTGGCTCGAAGGAGCGGTCCAAAACGGCTGGTCGGTGGCCCAGATGCGGCGCCAGCGATGGCAGACGCTGGGTGAAGCGGCCGAGGCGGAACCGCGCGAGCACGAGATCGTGGCGGCCGAGTTGGACGAGGACGCCGCGTTGGACGACACGCCGCGCCCGTTCGGCGAGGAACCGATCCGCGAGGTCCGAGATCCCGACGCGGCCCAGGGTGCCGAGCGGCTGAGCGATCGACCGGCGGAGGCCGCATCCCTGGACCAGGCATCGGAACCGCTCGTCGAGTCCGAGCGGCCCGTGCGTCCCTTCGAGAATCTGCCCGCGCTACCCGACGATCTGCACGAGGCCTTCGAGGCGCTGAAGCTGGCGATTCTTCATCACAAGGTGTCTGGCTGGCGCGAGGTTCCGCGCAACGATGTGTTGGCGGCATTGGATGCGCTGAAGGCCCTGGCGCTGGCACCGGCGCACGGGACATAACCGGGCGTCTCCCCGATGCGGGGGGGCACGTGCCAGGCTCAATGCCCCGGCGGCCGCACGGCGATGATCCCCGCGGCGGATCCCGCGCAATCGGCGCCCGCCGCACGAGCCAAGGACTCCGCGGTGCCGGCAAATCCAGCCCGTTGCTCGCCCAACGCCCGTCCTCGAGCTGGCCACAAGCTATGGTTGAGTGGGTGATCAAGGTCGGGTGACCTCCGGATGATCCTATGGAACCGTTGGGCTATATCGCGCCGTGGGTGCTCGGCAGCGTCGCGGTCGGCATTCTGGTCGGCTACTTGCTGAGCGGATTGGGAAAAAGCGGACTGGGCGAAGCGGCCCAACGGCAGCGCCAAGCCACCCTCAAGGCCCTCGTCGAACTGCTCAAGGCCGTCGAGCAGATGAACGGCGATGTCGAGTGCCACAACACCGAGATCCGCCAGCAAGCCGACCAGGTGGGCAGTTTGCGCGTAACCGGCGACATGGAGGATGTGCAGCAAGCCCTGCTGGCGCACATGGTTTCGTTGCTGAAATCGAATCAGCGCCTCCAGAACGATTTGATGTGCACTCGCTACCGCATGGAAGAGCAGGCACAAGAGATCGACCACGCCCGCCGCGAGGCCCGAACCGATGCCTTGACCTCCGTCGCCAACCGCAAGGCGTTCGACGAGAAGCTCCGAGTGCTCTTGGCAGAATGGGAACGCGATCAGTCCCCCTTCGTGCTGATCCTCGCGGACCTCGACCACCTCAAACGAATTAACGATTCGCATGGCCATCCGGCCGGCGACCACGTGCTGAAAATCGTCGGAAGCTGGCTCCGGCAGTGGGTCCGCGACGACGACTTCGTGGGTCGCTACGGGGGCGACGAGTTCGCGATCCTGCTCCCTCGCACCCAACTCGAAACCGCCGTGGCCCTGGCCGAGAAGCTCCGCGCCCAGACCGCCGAGCGAGCCTCGGGCGTGACCTTCCGCGGCGAGCAGGTCTCGCTTTCCCTGAGTGTGGGGGTTGCGGGCAGTCGGGTCGGGGATACCGTGGACCAGATCATCCAGCGGGCCGATCAGGCCTTGCTCAAATCCAAGCGCTACGGAAGAAATCGGGTAACTTGCGAAGACCAGGAAGAACCCCCTTCCGAGATGTCCTTGCTCCCACACACCTCGGCTTCACCTAGTTTGTGGGGAAGCGAATCGCCGAATTGGGGAGAATCTGCCGCGTGGAGTCCCTCGGCCCCAGGCGAGTCCCCTGCCGTGTTCCCCGATTTCTGATGCCCGACAAAACGGGTGTTTTCGCAGGGCGCGGGTCTGGCTATAATCCCGCCCCGCTTCGTTCCGTGGGCAAGGCACCCAAGGGATGCGAGCGAGGCCCGTCGAGTTCCAGGGGGGCTCGACCCGAGGAACCGCCGTGCGGTTGCGATTTTGGGCAATTCTGATGTGCTGCGCTGTGTGCGTCGGATGCGGAACCACGAAGTGGACCGACACGAACCGAACCGCCACGGAGCAACTGTTGCTGAGCGACTCGATGGATCGGGCGGTCAGCCGGATCGATTTCCGCGCGGTGGCCGGCAAGAAGGTATACCTGGATTCGACGCCGATTGCTGGCATCACCGACGGACCGTACCTGACCAGCTTGATCCGCCAGCACCTCCTCGCCAGCGGCGGCATTCTCAAAGAGAAACGCGAGGAGGCGGACTACATCGTCGAGCTGCGCGCCGGTGCCGTGGGAACCGATCGGCACGATGTCCTGTTTGGCGTGCCCGCCTTGAGCCTTCCCGTCGCTCCCTTGGCCGGCGTCCCTTCGCAGATCCCCGAAATCCCGTTGATGAAGAAGACTGATCAGCGTGGGGTGGCCAAGATCGCGCTGTTCGTCTACAACCGGAATACCGGCCGGATCGTGTGGCAATCGGGGGTCATCCCCCAGGAAAGCAAAGCGAAGGCCGTGTGGTTCTTCGGCGCTGGCCCGTTCCAGCGGGGATCGATCTATCAGGGGACCAAGTTCGCGGGCGACCGGTTCCATATTCCGTTGATCGATTTGAGTTTTGCCCAGGACGGGAAGCACAATCCCGTCTCGGTGGCCGAGGAGGCGTTCTTCGTCGAGCCGAAGGAGAACGAGAACCTCGCGCGTCGTGACAAGGCGACGGAAGACAAGACGCCGGACAAGCAGACGGCGTCGCCCCAACCCGCCAGCCATCAGAAGGCCGAGGCGGCACCCGCGGCCTCGACCAATTCGGCCGGCGTGATTCAGACGGCCCACACGGCGCCCGACATTCCCAAGGCCGAGGGGCTCGGCCGTTCCCCCACCGCGCCCCAGGCCGAGTCCCCACCAGGTCGCGTCCGCTCCGACGGCTCTCCCAGCGCGGGCGAGGCCAAGCCGAACGAGGCCCCGGCACCCGGCGCGTTCCGGCCACTGCCGCCGGTCTTGCCGCCATCCGAGCATGCCGACGAGGTCCCGCTCCTGGACCCGCGGCCCAATCTCTGGCGGTAAGGGGCCGCTACCAACCAGGGACCCGCCTGGTTAAAAACGTCCTTTGCCGATCGGGTTCCGAAGGAGGGTCACCCCTGGCTTCGGACCAAAGTGGTTTGGTCCGCTTTGGCAGCCCGGGCGATCTGTGCGGCAACGGTCGCCAGGAGTCTCGGGCGGTCGATGGGTTTGACCAGGTAGTCGTCGCACCCGCAATCGAGGCACTTCTGGCGGTCCTCAGGCATGGCGTGCGCGGTACATGCGACGATCGGGATCTGGAACCCCGCCGCGCGAAGCCGGCGCGTCGCTTCGTAGCCATCCAGGACGGGCATCTGCATGTCCATGAGGACGACGTCGAACGGCTGGCCTTGCTCGACCGCGGCCGTCGCAAGATCGACGGCCGCCTGGCCATTGTCGGCCACGATGACTTCGGCGCCGGCTTTGCGCAGCACGTGGGAGACCAATCGTTGGTTGTCCTGGCCATCCTCGGCCAGCAGCACGCGACAACCGGGCGGGAGTTTCGCGACGACCGCGGCCGCCTGGCTTTGGCGACGCGACCGCTGAAGCGAGGCTGCTTCGTCGGCCGAGAGCATCCGCACGCCCTCGAGGGGACCGATCGGCACGGTCACGGTGAAGATGCTTCCTTGGCCGGGTGCACTGGCGACCACCAAGTCTCCGCCGAGCCGTTGGGCGAGCCGCTTGCTGATACTCAGGCCAAGTCCAGTGCCGCCAAAGCGCCGGCTTGTGGAGGCGTCGGCCTGCGTGAAGGGCCGAAACAGGCGATCGACCACGTCGCGCGTCATGCCGATGCCCGTGTCGGCGACCTCCACGCGAAGCTGGGGGCATTCGGTCGGGCCCTCGATCTGGGCAATCAGTTGCACATAGCCCGACTCGGTGAACTTCACCGCGTTGCCGACCAGGTTGATCAGGATCTGGCGAAGCCGCACGGCGTCGGTACGGATGGTTTCGGGCACGAGGCCGCGCCATTGGACCGCAAGGTCCAGTCGTTTCGCGTCGGCCCTGGGCCGCATGAGGGACACGACCTCGGCGAGGACTGCCTCGGGCGAGAAGGCGTTGTGCTCGATCGCCAGCTTGCCGGCCTCGATCTTCGAGAGGTCCAGCACGTTGTCGATGAGCCGGAGCAAGTGGTCGGCGTTCTCGCGGATCACCTCGATGGGGTTCTCGGGGATGGAATCGTCGAGACGTTCGGCGGGCATGGACTCGGCGAGCAGGTCGACATAGCCGAGAATGGCCGTCATGGGCGTGCGGATTTCGTGGCTCATGTTGGCCAGAAACTCGCTCTTGGCCCGGTTGGCCGCCTCGGCCGCGTCGCGCGCCGCGGCCAGTCTGCGCTCGCTTTCGCGAAGGGCCTTTTCGACCCGAATCCGTTCGGCGATCTCGGCTTCGAGGCTGGCCGTGCGTTCCTTGACCCGCTGTTCGAGCGAATCGTGCAGTTGCCGGAGCCGAGCCGCCAGGGCATTGTAGCTGCGGGCCACAGTGCCGATCTCATCGTGGCCGCACTCGGCGATCGGCACGAGGGCGCCTTCGTCGGTCCGTGTCACGGCCGACTGCAAGTGCGCGGCAATGGCCGACAGCCGGCTGCCGATCAGCCAGCGGTAGGCGAACACGAACGCCCCGGCCAGCGCCAGTCCCGTGGGGACCATCAGCCAAAGCGACTTCGCAACCTCCGAGGCGGCGATCGCGTCTATGGCACCGACCGGAATGCCCACCATGTCCAACGCCACCACCTCGCCGACGGGCCATCCGAAGCCGGCCTCTGCCCCGTATCGCGCCAAGAGCGAGGCGGGGGCGTCTTGCGCACGGCCGTGGCACCGCAGGCAGCTTGCTTCCACGCGGCGCGGCAAGCAGTGGACGACATAGGCGCGCCCGCCGATTTCGGCACGCCCGGTCCAGACTTTCGCCTCCGGGTGGGCGCGGAAGTACGCGAGGATCTGTTGTTCTTCGGGCCCTGCCGCATTGGCCGGGTTGCGCGGATGGTCCGAAGAGAACTTCAAGAGGTAGTCGGGGAACTCCTTGCGGACCTTTTCGAAAATCCCACGCGCAATGAAGGACCTCGACATCAACTCGGGAATGAACTCGTCGTCGTCGAACCGCCCGGCCAGTCGCGGGCGCAAGGTCTCGCCCACGTACTGGCGGATCGCCAGATCGAACTGAAGCGCCAGATCGGCCTGGGCCGCGGCCAGCACACGGGCCTGGGCGTGCACTCCCAACCAGGTGCGCGCAAGCCCCACGCCCGCGATGAGCAGGGCAAACAGCCCCACGAGCATCAGGAACTTCTTGCACAAGCTCATGCCGCTCTCCTTGGGGGCGCCTTTTCAAACATAGTTCGGACGCCGTTGCGCTGGCCCGCACGCCTGGCGGCACGCTGCCAAATGGCCGTGCCGGATGGACAGGCTGTGACGATGGCCCCGTCAGACCCTCTCTGGAAAGGGGTTGTTCGATTCGAAGCGCTGAGGTTGTCGTTTGCGCCTGGGTCGGTTACGTTGAAGGGGTTCGGGGAACGGCGGTGCCAAGTGTTTCGACGGCGCGGTGGTGTAGCGGGGTTCAGGTGCCGCGGCGTCTGGGATTTGCGGTGGGCCCGACTTGTTTCGAGATGCGGGAGTGTGGCGATGATGAGGCAATTCGCGATGGGATGGCTTCTCGTATGGACCGCGTCGGCTTGGCTGCCGGCCCAAGATGCCGCGCCGGTGCGCGTGGCCACGTTTTGTTGCGACGTCACCCCGCCCTTGGGTGGCCACCCGATCATTTGGCTCAAGCCGCTTGCGACGGTGGAAGACCCGCTCTGGGCCAAGGGCATCGTGCTCGAGCAGGGCGACCAGCGGTACGTGATCTGTGCGGTGGACTGGTGTGGGCTGTGCAACTCGAGCCACCGCCTTTTCCGCGAGAAGATCGCGGCGGCAGCGGGCGTCGCTGTTTCCCGGGTCGCGGTGCAGACCGTCCATCAGCACACGGCCCCCTACACCGACGGCGATGCCCAACGCCTGCTCGATCAGACCGGCGCGCCATTGCGCTACGTGGACTTCAAGTTCCTCGACGAGGTCACCGACCGTCTGGCCGCCGCGGTCAAGCAGTCGCTGGCGCATTTCCAGACGGTCGATGCGGTGGGGCATGGCGAGGCCAGGGTGGAGCGTGTCGCCTCGAGCCGGCGCATCATCACGGCCGACGGCAAGCTGCACGGCCGCATGAGCGCGACCAAAGACGCGGCCCTGCGCGCCCTGCCTGAGGGGTTGATCGACCCCGTCCTCCGCACCGTGACGCTCGCGCGGGGCGACCAACCCGTGGTCCGCCTGCACTACTACGCCACACACCCCCAGAGCTTTTACCAGGACGCGCGGGCGTCGGCCGATGTCCCCGGCATCGCCCGCCAACGCATGGAACAGAAGGAAGGGGTTTTTCAGATCTACTTTACGGGCTGTTCGGGCGATGTGGCGATGGGCAAGTACAACGATGGCACGCCGAAGGCCCGCGAGGAACTGGCCGGCCGGCTTTACGCGGGCATGGTAGCGGCGGCCGCGGCCACGCGATACGCCCCGATCGGCCGGCTCCAGTGGCGGGCCATGCCCGTTGTGTTGCCGCTGGCCCCGGATGTGGAAGCGCGAGCGGCCAAGGACCGCGCCCTGCTGGCCGATGCCAAGGCCGACCCGATCGCCCGGACGCGGGCCGCCTGCCGCCTGGCCTTCGTGGCGCGCGCCAAGGAACCGCTCGACTTCAGTGGGCTGCGCATCGGCCCGGTCCACCTGCTCCATCTGCCCGGCGAGTGCATGGTCGAGTTCCAGCGGTTCGCCCAGGAGATCAAGCCGGGCGAGTTCCTTGCCGTGGCGGCGTACGGCGACCTGGGCCCCGGCTATATCTGTACCGAGCAGGCGTTCCGCGAGGGCGGCTACGAACCGAGCGCGTCACACGTGGCTCCCGACACCGAGCGCGTGCTCAAAGACGCCATCGTGCGGCTGATTGAGGGCATCTGCTGTTGCTCGAACCGCAGCGACCGCAACTGACCCCCGGCGGTCACGGTGCGAGACCTCCCGACATGCCGCCCGAGGGCGCGGCGGGTTGTGCCACGGGGTCTCAGGGGAAGACGAACAGGGTCACTGCGTCCTTGGCCGGTCTAGCGGACGGTCTGCCCGTCGACGATCGGCGTGACCGCGTTCTGCGCCCTGCGTTCGACGGCCGCGGCGACCTGCCAGAGCAGCTTGCCATCGACCAAGGCGATGCCGTCGTGGCGTGCAACCGCAAGGACCAAGCGCCATGCCGCAGCCCTCGGCGACAACACCTTTTCCGAGGGGAATTCGAAGACCGCGCGTAAAGTTCACCCGGTCTCCGTCGTACAAAAGATGTCCAGCAGTCCAGGCATTCCGTTGGTAGCCGTACCTTGCGAGTCGGCCTATGGTCCTTGAGCGAAGTCGGCCGTATCACAGCCCCTACGAGGAGGACTTCTGCCGGGAGCCTTTGCACCCGATGGTGGGAGATCTCACCCAGTACCGCATTACCGACTTGAGATACCACCGCGATACGATCGACGGAGCATACCTCGATCTGACGATGATTAACCCAGCCGGACAGTGTAAGCGGCTGCGGTTCAAGAACCCGTCAGGCATTCGGATGCAGGGATGTCTCCCCTCGTTGGCTGGGCCTGAGATACGCAATGTGAGCGAGCGGGGCTGGGACAGAGTCAGCGTGGTCGCCCGGTGCGTTTGCTGTAGTGAAGGAAGTCTTTCGTTTTGGGCCGAAGCGGTCGTCGCCTTGCCGAACGGCACGTAGCGGAGCGGTCTGGTCACGAGACGAAACTGCCCCGCGGCTCGATCGGGGCCGCGGGGCAGCGCGTGGTGTCGCCGTGCGTCAGTAGGCCTTGTAGACCCCGGGGACCGGCATGGGGTAATTGCCCTGCGCGTCGGGCATGGCGCGGGGGTTGGCGTCCCAGGCGAGGCGCTCGGGGAATTCATTGGGACCCTTCTCGACCGCCTCATCCCACTTGACCACCTGGCCCGAGTACGTGGCCATGCGGCCCAACGTGGCCGTCATGCTCGACACGGCCCCGAACCAGCCCTCGTTGACCGGCTTGCCGTCGCGAATCGCCTTGATCAGGTCGATGTGCTCCTGATCGTAGGGATTGTTGCTCTCGAGCTTGGGGCCGCCGCGCACCTCGACACCCCGGCTTCCCTTGGTGCCGTGGACGAACTCCGAGACGCTGCTCCAGGTGTTGGGCTGCTGGCGGCACTGGCTGAAGCACTTCGTGCCGTCGGCATAGGTGAACTCGACGTAGTGGTGGTCGAAGATCTGGCCGATGCCCCGGTTGTTGCGGACCTGGCATCCGCCCATGCCGTTGGCCTCGACCGGATGGGCCTTCTGCCAGTCGCCGTCCTTGCACATCACCCAGTTGGCGATGTCGATGTTGTGAACGTGCTGCTCGGTGATGTTGTCGCCCGAAAGCCAGCAGAAGTGATACCAGTTGTGCACCTGGTACTGCATCTCGGTCATGCCGGGCTCGCGGCCGCGGATCCAGATCGCGCCGCCATTCCAATAGACGCGCAAGAACATCACGTCGCCCAGCTTGCCGTCGTGAATTTCCTGAACCCCGCGGATGTATCCGGCCTGATGATGGCGCTGAAGTCCCACGCCGACCTTCAGCCCCTTCTGATCGGCCATCTTGTTCGCGGCGACGAGCGTGCGGTAGCCCGGTGCGTCGGTGCAGCAGGGCTTCTCCATGAACACATGCTTGCCCTTCTCGATCGCGTAGGCGTAATGGCTCGGGCGGAAGCCGGGAGGCGTCGCCATCACCACCAGATCGATGCCGCAGTCGATCGCCTTCTGGTAGGCGTCGAGACCGACGAACACGCGATCCGCGGGCACATCGACCTGCTCGGGGAACTGTTTCTTCAACTGGCCGAGCGCGCCCTTGGCGCGATTCTCGAAGGCGTCGGCCACGGCCACCAGTTGGATTGGCTGCTTGAGCACGTGCTGGGCGTTGAGGCAGTTCGCCGCCGCGCCCGTCCCGCGCCCTCCGCAGCCCACCAGCGCGATCTTGATCCGGTCCGAACCCGCCGCATGCACCGACCTGGCCAGATTCAGGCCGCCCACCAGCGCCAATCCCGCCGCGCTGGCCGTGGTCGCCTTGAGGAATTCGCGCCGACAACGTTTCGCTTCACTCATCGAGGTGCTCCTTGAGAAAGTCCAGTTCGGAAACCACGATTTTCGGACACCCCAGGCCGCGTTGTCAAGCGACTCGAGGGCCGCGCGCGAGACGAACCCCACACCCTAGGGGTAGACCCTGCCGCACGAACACGCCATCGCATGTCGCCCAACGCGGACGATGCGTGAGACCCCCTCGATATAGGCAGTATGCTATCCCTACAATGCATGGTCTTGGTAGAAATTCCGGAGGATTGGGCGAACTCTGCGTGCTTGGCACACCATTCCGAACCGCCAGCGCTTGCTTGGCCGATGATCTTCCACCGACATGCGTCAGGAGATCTTGCCGCGGTCCCGCCTTGGCTGCCAAGGAGGGGCCACGTGGCATTGGAAGTCCAGGGAGTCTGCGGTGCCAAACGACATGCCAACCATCGAGCAGGTCCGCAAGGTCGTGTTCGATGGCCTGCGCCAACTCGGATTGACCGATGTGGACGAAACCTCGATCGAAGAGAGCATTCTCGTGCGCCGGGGCTACTATGCCGGACGGCGATATTCCCTCCATGGGGCCTCGGCCCTGTGGCTGGCCGACCGAGGCGAGGTCTGGTTCCGCACCGCGGACGGTCGAACCCTGCAAACCCCGCTCGGCGCGCCGGCGCGCGACGCGGCCTGAGACCAGCCCGTCGGTCCCACGGCACGCCGACGCCATCGCCCTCATCCGGCGTGTCGAGCCAGCTTGCGCAGCGTCTCGATCCCGCGTTCGATCGTGGTGTCGGGGGCCGCATAGGAGAGGCGAAAGTGCGTGTCGCGGCGGCTGAAGACGTTGCCGGGAATGATCAACAGCTTGTGCTCGGCGATGGCCTTGGCGACAAACTCCGTGCCCGTGCCCCAGGGAACCCGGGGAAACGCGTAGAACGCCCCACGCGGCGCGACCAGCTCGTAGCAGTCGGAAAGCCCTTCGACGATCAGGTCTCGCTTGCGCCGATAGGCGCGGATCTGGGGGCCCACGTCGACGTCCATGGCCGCGGCGGCGGCCCACTGGAACGGATGCGGGGCGCACACAAAGCTGTACTGCTGGAACTTGATCATCTGCTCGATGATTTCGGAAGGCCCGTGGGCGAACCCCACGCGCCACCCCGGCATCCCGTAGGTCTTGCTGAACCCGTCGATCACCAGGGTTTGGGGGTTGTGGCGGGCGGGCGACACGAACTCGCCGTCGTAGCAGAAATGCCGGTAGATCTCGTCGCTGATCAACAGCACGTTCCGCTCGGCCGCCAGTTCCGCCAGGGCGCGGACCTCCGCATCGCCGGCCACCGCTCCCGTGGGATTGGCCGGACTGTTGACCACGATCGCCTTGGTCCGCGGGGTGATCGCGGCCGCCACCCGGCCGGCGTCGATGCAAAAGTCGGGATACGTATCGACGAACACCGGTACGCCGCCGACCATCTTGACCAGCGCCTCGTACATCACGAAATAGGGGTCGAAGACGATCACCTCGTCGCCGGGGTTCACCACGACGAGCACGGCCAACACCAGCGCGCCGCTCGATCCCGAGGTGACGAACACGCGCCGGTCGGCATGGCCGAACCGCTGATCGACTTCGGCCTGAAGCTTGTCGCGCAAGACCGGCATTCCTTGCGTCAGGGCATAGCCGTTCTTGCCGCCCTCGATCGCCTCCCGCGCCACGCGGCGCACCGGATCGGGCACGTCGAAATCGGGCTGCCCAATCGACAGGTTGATCGGGTCGGCCAGTTGGGCGCCAAGGTCGAAGACCTTCCGAATTCCCGAAGCGTCGAAACTGTACGTTCGATCGGCAAGCCAGCGGTGCGGCATAAAGGTGCGGAGGCCAAAACAGGGGTGGGGTGCAAGGGGAAGCGTCGAGGCCGGGCTCGAGCCAAATGGGCATTGTAGGCCGTCCTCGGAACCCCGTCGAGGCGTCTTTCCGGGGGCCCCCGGGTAGACACGCCCCGGTGTCGCCCGTATAACACAACCGCCTACTTGCTCGGGCGCCCCCGGAAACCTACGCCATGAAATCGTACACCGAGTATCTCGTCTTCCACGTTCCGAAGCGCATGGACTTCGTGAACATCACGGCGCGGGTCGAAGAAGCCGTGCGCAAAAGCGGGGTGCGCGAAGGCCTGGTGCTGGTCAATGCGATGCACATCACGGCCAGCGTGTTCATCAATGATGACGAGCCGGGCCTGCACGAGGACTACCAGCGGTGGCTCGAACAACTGGCCCCCTATGATCCCTCGCCCGAACGCTATCGCCACAACCGCACGGGCGAGGACAACGGCGACGCCCATCACAAGCGCCAGGTGATGGGCCGCGAGGTCGTCGTGGCGATCACCGGCGGCAAGCTCGACTTCGGGCCGTGGGAACAGATCTTCTACGGCGAGTTCGACGGGCGCCGGCCGAAGCGGGTGCTGGTCAAGGTGATCGGCCAGTGACCGATGCGCGCACAGCTCGCCACGCGACGCGCGGCTTCGTCGCGATGGTCAGGCGCGTGCGACCCGCGGTTCCACGGCGGCCTACGTCGGGACCCGGCCCAACGCGCGCGTGTAGCCGGCGTTGGCATGGACCTCGTCGAAGAACCGCGGGTACATGCCCACAATCACGCCGTCGGTCGGCTTGATGTGCGCGAAGGCGAACTGGAACGCCTCGCGGACCATCTGTTGGTTCGCGCACCGCCGGCCGGCCGCGAGAATCTTGAACCCCAGACACGGCGGCTTGACCTGGCGCACGACCTCGGTCATGCGCAATGGGTCGTCCTTGAAGAAGGGGTAGGAGATTTCGAGCGTGGGGAGTTCGTCCTTGCCGGGGGCGATCTTGCGCGTGACGAAGTAGAAGCACGTCATGAACAAGTCAACCTCCCAGCCCTCGTCGGCGATCCGCTTGATGCAGTCGGGATTGTGCGCCGACACGCCCGCCAGCACACCGTGGTCGTGGACCGCCTTGACATAGTCGTGCACCTTGCCGAACTGCCCTTCGGCGAAAAAGCGGTCGGTCACCCCGCCATGATGGACCATGGCGATCGGCCCGGTCCGCTCGATGGCCGTCTTGATCTTGCTGCGATCGGCATGCAGGCAGATGAAGTGCATCTTCGACCCGCGCTCGCGCAGCAAGCGAAGGCTGTCGACCCGCTGCTCGACCGTCGAGAACTGGTGCGCGGTGATCCCTTCGCGTTCGCACTGCTGGAGGAACTCGACGGTTCGCTCGGTCGTGAAGTACTCCTTCATGTGCCGATCGGTGTGGGGGCCGAGGTACGAGTAGCCCAAAATGGGATTCGAGCCCACGACGAGCCGGCTGATGCGGTGGGGGCCTAGCGAAATGGCCGGCAAGGGGCCACTGTCCGATGGCGTGGCGGCCGGCGCCGGCGTGTCCCACCCGATCCACGCTGCCGCGGCGACCGCCGGCAGCCCTTGGAGAAAACGGCGGCGCGCCATGGCCGGCGCCGGGCCAAACGTCCTGCGGTGTTCAGGATCGGTCATCGGGATCTCCTTGGACATCCTCGGCCGCCTGGCATCGGGCGCGACGTCCCCAACCGCGAGGCAACGACCGCCCACTTGCTGTCGTACTTCCGGCGAAGGCGGCTGTCAAGACCTCGCCGGGCGTGCCGCGGGCAGCTCCAAGACCCAGCATGCGCGGGGCGGCAGCGCGAACCTCCAGGGCGTCCCGGCCGCGCTCGGCGCATCGAGCCGGCGGCGGCCCGTCGCGTCGATCCGGTACGCCGGCGCTGGCGGCAGGCCACGCGCATCGTCGCCGCCGAGGCGCACGGTCACCTCGACCGGTTCGTCCGCGATGCTTGCCAGGGCGATCGCCACGTCGCCATCCGGAGCGCGCCAGGCGGCGCACACCGCGGCCGGCACGGCCTTGCGGAACGCGCGCACCCGATCGCCCTGGCCCGCGTAGATCGACAGTCGCGAGAAGTCGATGTCGATCAAGGGCACGTCGAGCGCCGGGGCTCGGAGCATGGTGCCCTGGGCCAGGTATTTCAAGGCGTGGCGGCGCGTGCGCGCAAGCCGGACGACGTAATCCATGTCCTCGGCCCGGTCCACCCGATGCGAGGGCACGAAGTTGGCGATCGTCGGCTGCTGGCCCCAGACGAACGCGCGGGCCTGTTCCAGGGCGAACTGTCGCGAGAACTTGCGATCCAAAAGCGCCAAGGGCTCTTTGGGGGCGTGTTCCCCAGGCCAGAGGTCGTCGTACGGCGGCACGGTGAGCGACGAGTAGTTCCCATACAGCACCGCGTAAGGATGGTAGACCGCGTGGAACAGCGGGGCCGGTTCCCAGCCGTCGCCGATGGCCGCGTAGCGCTCGCGGCTGACCTGAAGCGTGAGCATGAGGTCCAGGTGCGGCAGCCAGGCCTCGCCGCATCCTTCACCCGCCAGGGCGATCGGCCGCGGGGCCCCGCAGCGCCGGCGCAGATCGGCGGCCAGGGCCTGGAAGCCCTCGATCCAGTAGGTTCCGCCCCCGAGCGGATGCCCGTGGCTGGGGTCGTGGCAGGCTAGGCTGCTGCACGCCTGGTCCATGTAGATCGCGTCGATGCCCAAGTCGCGCCACGCCTGCTCGGCCAGCCCCGCGTACTTCTCCCGCCAGAACGAGGTGCCCATGCACATCGAGGCACAGGCCTGGCGGGTGAACGTGTTGTAGACCTCGGGCCGGATCGTTCCATCGGGGCCTTTGACGGCGAAGCGGGCCGCGTTCTCGTCGGACCAACTCCGCGTGGTCATGCCCCACAGACGCTGGTTCATATACACCATCGCGTGCAACCCCCCGCGATGCGCCTCGGCCACAGCGCGGCGAAAGGCCTCGGTCCCTTCGCGCGGCGGAAGGTACTCGGGAAAGCCCGTGTCGTACGCGCACCCGTGCCACCAGTGCCAGAACACGCTCACCGGCAAACCGAGTTCCCGGCGCAGCGCGCCAGCCGGGCCAAGCACCTGCGGCGAACGCCCGCGGTTCCATACCCACAGGGCGGTGTCCTGAACCCAAGGGGGCACGAGTCCCCGGGCAAGCCGGCTTTGGCGGGTCCAGGGTTGCTCGATGGCCCACGCCCGATACCGCTGGGCCGCGGCAAACCAGTCGCCAGAAAACACGCCGAGGCGCACCTGGTAGCCGAAGGTCCAAGGGTCGCCGGTTGCGGGTTTTTGCTCGGGCCAGTGCAACACCTCGAGATGCACCTGGTTGTCGGCGCCGCTCCAGACGGCCACGCCCTTGCGGCGCGCTTTCGTGTCGTCGCAGGCCACATCCAGCCCGGGGCCCTCCTGGCCATACCAGGCCATCCACTGCATCGACAGCTCGCCGGGATAATGCCACGCGAAGCGCCGCCCTGGGCGGGCGGCCAGGCGATTGCGCGGATCGGCGGCCACCTCGCCCATCCAGTGGGGAACGGCCAGGCGCTCGTTCTCCTGTCGGGCTATGGCCGGCAACACGGGAAAGTGGATTTCCTGGGGCACCAGCCCGGCCGGGTTACGGACCGCAAAGTCCCAATCGCTCGTCGAACCTCGCCCGTCAAGCCCGACCACCACCTCGATCGCCAGCTCGGGCGCCAGCGCGAGGCCAAATCCGCTCCAGACCAGCCGAAGGACTCGCTTCGCTTGCGCATCCGCAAGGTCGGCGCGAAACGCCTTGGCGTGACGCGGCACGAGGTCGACGGTGCTTCCCGACGCGCCGGCCCGAAATCGCCACAGCCCAACGGGCGCAGAGGCCAAGTCGAGGTGGTCGCGGTTCGCGACAGGATCGTGGACTTGAAGCAAGCTGCCGTCGCGGCCATCGAAGTCCAGACGCAGAGCCTTGCCGACCAGCGAGATCCTCGTGGGCGCACCGGAGGACGACGCGGCCCAGAGCGGTCGTCCGGCCACGCACACGAGTCCCGAGACGACCAGTGCCGCCGCCATGCCCCATCGCCGCGCGAGGAACCGTCCTGGCCGGTCGAGCGCCATGGAACCCCCTTTCTCGAAGGCATCAGGCGGGAAGGAACTACCGATGGCGTCACGCGCTGGCGTCTCGCCCGCCCAGGCGACGATGCGCCAGACGCTCGCGTTTCGAATTCCGAGTGTAGCAAGGGTGTCGCACGAGGGCTATTTGGGGAAGGCCGGGCGTGCCAATCCGCCGAAGCGACGGTCGCGCGAGGCAAACGAACGGATCGCCGCATGGAGCTGCCGTTCATCGAAGTCGGGCCAACACAGGTCGGTGACCCAGAGTTCGGCGTAGCTGATCTGCCACAAGAGGAAATTGCTCACGCGCATTTCGCTGGCGGTGCGGATGAGCAGGTCGGGGTCGGGCATACCCGAGGTGTAGAGGTGGGCGGACACGACCGCTTCGGTCACCTGATCGGGCTGGAGTTCGCCAGCCTGGACGCGCCGCGTAATGGCCCGCACCGCGTCGACCAGTTCCGCGCGGCCGCCGTAGTTGATCGCCAGGCAGAGCGTCAGGCCGGTGTTGTCGCGGCTCATGGCGATCGTCTTGTCCATCTCGCGCAGGGCGTCGGCGGGGATGCCCTCGCGCTGACCGATCACGGCCAGGCGGATGTTCCGGTCGCGGATCGTCCCGCGTTCTTCGACCATGTACTGCTCGAGCAGGCGCATCAGGAAGTCCAATTCCTCTTGCGGACGCTTCCAATTCTCGCTCGAGAGGCAGTAGAGCGTCAGTTGTTCGATGCCCAGCCGGGAGCACTCCGCCGTGACGCGCCGGACGCTGGCCACGCCGCGTCGATGGCCCTCGATGCGCGGCAGGCCGCGGCGCTGGGCCCAACGTCCGTTGCCGTCCATGATCACCGCGATGTGCCGCGGCCGCCGGGGTTTGGGAACATCGCTCAGGTCATCGGGAAGTGCAAGGGGCGGTTCAGCCATGGCCGGACGCCGGTCAACTCCGGACGAAGATCGTTTGCTGCCGATCCGGTCCCACGGAGACGATGTCGATGGGCCGGCCCACCAGGCCGCTGAGCCGCTCGAGATAGGCGCGGCATTTCGTGGGCAGGTCGTGGTAGCGACGCACGTCGCTGATCTCCTGCTGCCAGCCAGGCAGCGTCTCGTAGACCGGCGTGACGCGCCGCAAGTCGTCGGCATGGCTGGGGAAGTCGGTGGTGCGCCGGCCATCGAGTTCGTAGGCCACGCAGATTTTCAGTTCGGGCAGTTCGCAGAGCACGTCGAGGAGCATGACGGCCAGCACGTCGGCGCCGCTGAGCCGGGCGGTGTATCGGGCCGCCACCGCGTCGAACCACCCGCACCGCCGGGGGCGCCGCGTCACGGTGCCGTATTCGTTGCCGCGCCGGCGGATATGATCGCCCGTCTCGTTGTCCTGCTCGGTCGGAAACGGCCCTCCGCCTACCCGCGTGGTGTACGCCTTGACAACGCCGACCACCCGATTGATGTACCGACCCGGTACCCCCGAGCCGCTCGATACACCCACCCCCGAGCTGTTGCTACTGGTGACGAAGGGGAAGGTGCCATGATCCACGTCGAGCAAGGCCCCTTGGGCTCCCTCGAACAGGATGCGCCGGCCGGCCTCGGCCGCGTCGAGCAAGAAGGCCGTGGTGTCGGCCACGTGGGGGCGCAGACGTTCGGCATGGGCGCGGTACTGGGTGCAGATCGCCTCGGCATCGAGGGTCGCGGGGGCTTGGACCTCCTGAAAGCCGGCCAGCATGGCGTTTTTCGCCCGAGCGATCTGCTCCACTCGCTGCGGGAAGTCGTCGCGGTACAGGTCGCCCAACCGCACCGCCCACGACCGCCCCACCTTGTCGCGGTAGCACGGGCCGATGCCGCGCAGCGTGGTGCCGATGGCCTCGCCGCCGGGGCATCGCTCGTTCAGAAGCCGGTCCTCCTCGAAGTGCCAGGGGAAGATCACGTGGGCGCGGTCGCTGATCAAGAGGTTCTTTCCCACGCGGACGCCGCGAGACTCGAGCTGGCCGATCTCGTCCAACAGACTCGCGGGATTGAGCACCACGCCGGCCGCCACCACGCACTGCACCTGCGGCCGGAAGATCCCGCTGGGGATGAGCGACAACTTGAAGGTCTGTCCCCCCGTGACCACGGTGTGCCCGGCGTTCGCCCCCCCCTGATAGCGAACGACGATGTCGTGCTCCTCCGTAAGCAGGTCCACAATCTTACCCTTGGCCTCGTCGCCCCACTGGAGGCCGATGACGCTGGTTCCTGGCACGACACGAACCCTCCACACCGGTCCCGGCCGCCCAGCCGAATCGGGCGACCACTTCCCAAGCAAATGAGTCTAACAGGGCGCGTGGGGGATCGTCAAGCGCGCCGGCGGCGGGGGCGAATCGCTCGACCCGCAGATCGAAACCGCGCGGCCACCGGTCGCCCAGCGCCGCGTTGACACCGAACCGGCCTTGCCCGACAATCGACGGTCCTGCCTGTTTTCCTGACCGGTTTGTTGGAAGATACCGATGTCCAGCCTCTTCGCCCTGCCGCTGGTTCTTGTGGGCGCGGCCAGCCTTTCGGCGCCCCAGATCAACCCCGTTCCCCGGGCCACGCTCGCCGAGGTCGAGATCGCCCGCTGGTCTTTCGACAAGACGACCGAAGGTTGGACGGCCGAACACCAATGCGCGTTGGCGGCCGAGGGGGGACTCTTGAGGATCAAGACCGAGGGGAACGATCCCCACTTCCACCGCGCCGTCGATCTGCCAGGCGGCGAGTTGGTCTTGCAGATGCGGGTTCGTTGCCGGGCCGGGGGCCGGGGCCAGGTGTTCTGGACAACCGATTGCGCTCCCGGGCGCAGCCGAGCGCAATCGCAGGGCTTTTCCCTCTGGCACGATGGAGCCTGGCACGAGTGCGAGGTTGTTTTCTCGGCCCAGGGCAGGCTCCGCGACGTGCGTCTGGATCCGGGGACGGGCCCCGGCGTGGTCGAAATCGACTGGATTCGGCTGGTGCGCCGGCCGTTGCATCCTCTGGAGATCGAAGCCGTCGGTGCCGACGGCCCGCAAGCGCGCTTCGTCGTGCGCAACCACGCCGACGAGCCGATCGAATTCTCGGCGTTCGGCAGATCGTACCAGGCGCCGGCCCAGGCCAGCGTGACGGTCGAGCAGGCGACCGACGCCACCAAGCCGATGGAGGCGATCACGATCGAGGTCGTGGCCCTGGGGCGTGACCTTCCGCCGGTCCGCCGGACGATTTTCGTCGTCCATCCCGAAGCCAAGGCCGATTGGCTTTCCCGGCCGCTGGGCGAGTTCACCCTGGAGGTTGCCCGCGACGGCTCGACGGCCCGCGTTCGCCGCGGGGAGGTGGTGGCCGCGGCGCTGGCCCCGACAGTGCATTGCGAGGGCAAGGTGCCGGCACTGCGCCTCGCGCAAGAGACGCCCTCGCTTGGCTTCGAAGGCGACGGCGTAAGGCTTTCGATTTCGACCGCCGGCAAGGAGGTTTCGATTTCGATCGTTGCGGCCAAACCGTGCGAAGGACCGGTCGTGCGCGTGCTGGGCGCCTTCCAGGGGGGCGTGCTGGCGGGCGTCGAGTACCTGGGTAAAGGCGACGCCAGCTCGTCGCCTCTGGACGCCAATCCACCCAAGCACCTGCGCTATGCCCCCGACCCGCTGCACATCACGCTGCCCTTGGCGTCGCTCGTCTCGGACCGGGCCGCCGTGGCGATGACGTGGACCGACATGGCGCTTGAGCCCCTCTTCGCCACGCCGAACTTCTTCGACGGCACGAGCGACCACCGCATGGCCTTGCGCGGCACGAAGATCGAAACGACCCTGTTGGTCGATCGGTTGCCGGTCGAAGAGACGATCGCCTGGGCCGTGGCGAAGCACGGTTTGCCGCCGCTGCCCAAGCCGCCGCGCACGGTCGAAGCGCAATGGGCCCTGTGTTTGAAGGCCCTCAGCGGCCCACCGCTGAAGACCGAGGCGGGCTGGGGCCACTGCGCCGAGGACCACTGGCCGCGCCATCCCTTTGCCGACATGGGTTCGACGGTCTGGCGACTGACGGGCAAGATCCCCGAGATGCCGCGGCTGGTACCCGGCGGATCGCACGTGACGAACGAGTCGATCTACTTCGTGACCGGCCGCGCGGCCGAGTGGAAGGCCCGGCACGACGAGCAGGCGAAGGGCCTCATCGCGCAGCAGCGGCCCGACGGGTCGTACCGCTACCACGGCCCATTCGCCAAGGGACACTTCGAGGACACGGCCAACGGCGTGTGCGCCAGGCCGGCGGCCCTCCTGTTGGAGCACGCGCGGTTGACGGGCGACCCCAAGGCCCTCGAGGCCGGCCTGCGCACGCTCGACTACATGAAGCGGTTCGACGTGCCCCGCGGCGCCCAGGTCTGGGAGATCCCGCTCCACACGCCCGACCAGTTGGCCTCGGCCTACGCCGTCTGGGCCTACGTGCGCGGCTTCGAGCTGTCGGGCAAGAAGGAGTACCTGGCCGAGGCGCGGCGTTGGGCCCTTTCGGGCATTCCGTTCGTGTACCTGTGGGGACGCTACCCGATCATGCGCTACGCCACGCCCCCGGTCTTCGGTGCGACGAACTGGGAGGCTCCGGTGTGGATCGGGCTGCCCGTGCAATGGGTCGGCGGGGTCTATGCCTACGCCCTGACCATGCTCGCCCCGCACGACAAGTCGCTCGATTGGAACCACCTGGCGCGCGGTATCCTCCTCTCCGCCGAACAGCAGCAGTTTCCCGACGGTCCTTGGGCCGGGTTGCTCCCCGACTCGGTGACGCTGGCCACCCAGACGCGCAACCCGTGGCGAATCAACCCGTGCGCGCTGGTCAGCCTGCGCCTGGTGCTCGACGGCCAGGTCGACTACCTCGCGGTCGCCACCGAGGGGAAACACCGCGTGGCGGCGCCCTTCCCCGTGACGATCCGCGACGGCCACGCGGTGATCCGCGGTCAGGCCGGACGGAAGTACCAGATTCTCGTGGACGGACGCCTTGTCGACGTGGTCTCGCGGGGGGAAGATCGGGTCGAGCTGCGCTGAGTGGCGTGGCGTGATCCGGGGAGTCCCCGGCGCCGCCCGGGGGCCCCTACGGCGCCTTCATCAGAGGCTTGCGCACGGCGTCGTGCGGCGCGTGGCAGTCGCGGCAGTGGTCCAGCGGCCCGGTCAGATGCGCGTGCGTGTCCTGGAACCAGTCGCGGCGGTGACAGGCGAAGCAGGCGTCCGACGGCTTGAGCGCCCCGACGTGCAGGCGGCCGTTCGTTTCGTGCGTGGCGTGGCAGCCCGAACAACGGCGCTGGGCGTTGATTGAGTGCAGGTGGTGGAGCGGCCAGTCCTTCGGCCCGTCGTGTTCCTCCTCGCTCAGGGCCACGACGAATCGGACGGACCGGTGGCCGACGCGGATCTCGTGCGCCCCTGGACACAAGCCGACCTTGGCCACGCGGAGCGGCGGCTCGAACGGTTCCCAGGGCTGCGGCTGCCCGTCCACGTAGAGACCGCCCTGTCCTCCCTTGACGATCACGTGGAAGGTTCCCACCATGAGGATGGCACGATCGGGCGGGAAGAGGATCTTCCCACCCGAGGGACGCCTCGCTTCGACGCCCCGATCTTCGCACATCACGAGGCGTCCCCCGCGGACGGCAAGGCAGCAAGCCACGATGCCCCAAAGGGCCCAGGCCGGGCGAATTGTCGTGCGGCCTGCCATCATCCCACCGCTCGGAGCCTGCCAAAGCCGTGTTCCGGGACCACCGCGCCGGCGCGCCGGCGAGCTGCATCGCGGCGCCGCGCTTCGGCCGAGTGTACCCGCGCGGGGCCATCGAATCAAGCTGCCGCGCGTGGGCAAGGGGAGGCTTGGGATGGTTGCCGCGGTCGCCAGCGGCGTCATAGAATACCGGCATGACTTCAACCCCGACCGACCCGCTGATCTTTCAGCGCCACCCTGCGCTCTCCCAGGGCACGTTGGTGCTCGCGCTGAGCGGGTGGATGGATGGTGGCGACGTCTCGACGGGCACCGTGACGCGGCTGGTGCATTTGCTCGATGCGCAGCCGTTCGCCGAGATCGACCCGGAACCGTTCTATTTGTTCAACTTTCCGGGGTCGATGGAGATCGCCGCCCTGTTCCGTCCCCACGTGGTGATCGAGGACGGACTCGTCGCGTCCTGCGAGATGCCGACGAACGTGTTTTCGGTCCACGAGCCGGCAAACCTCGCGTTCTTCATCGGGAAGGAGCCCAATTTGCAGTGGCGGACCTTCGGAAGCTGCGTGTTTCGCCTGGCCCGCGAGGTGGGCGTGCGGCGGATCGTCTTCGTCGGATCGTTCGGCGGGGCCGTGCCGCACACCCGCGAACCGCGACTGTACATGACGTGTTCCGACGTCCGCCTGCTGCCCGAGATGGACCAGTACGGCTTGCGCCGCAGCGGGTACCGCGGGCCGGGCTCGTTCACGAGCTACCTGATGTCGCAGGCCGGCGCCTTAGGGTTCGAAATGGTCTCGTTGGCCGCGGAGATCCCCAGCTATCTCCAGGGCACCAACCCGCGGTGCATCGAGGCCGTCACCCGGCGCCTGGCCAAAATGCTCAAGCTGCCGCTCGACCTGGCGTCGCTCCGCGCGGCCAGCACCGAATGGGAGCTCCAGATCTCGGCGATCATCGAGGAGAACCAGGAACTGGCCAACACGGTACGGCAGTTGGAGGAGGCCTACGACACCGAATTGCTCCAGCACGAGGAGTGACGCGCGTGCCGCGTCGGCAGGCGCCATGCGAGTGCCGGGTTCTCGAAAGCACTTCGACCAGGCGGCGCCGCGGCTTCCCCGGGGCGTTCACGGCGCAGGTCGGATCTTGACCGCCACATCGCTTGCCAGCGGAGGGACGCGAAGGGTCAACTTGCCACCGCGGACTTCCGCGGGCTCGGTCCGCGCCACCGCGCCTTTCCACGTTTCCCACCACTCCACGCGATGGGGCCCGTGGGGCAGGCCCACGACATCCAGCGCAAACGCCCCCACGTCGCCGACCTTGCCCTGCCCGTGGTGGTACCAGCAACTCTCGCGGTTCTGGATCCACAGCATGGCCAGCCCTTGGGTCTTCATGCCGCATACCAGAACGTTGGGACGATCGAGCACCTTGCACCCGGCGAACGTGTACTTGGCGACGGCGACCCAGTCGTTGCCGAAGTTGTCGACGCGGATGCGGTGGCGGCCCGCGGGAACCTCGACGGCGATCTCCTCGTCGTAGGTCGACCTTTCCGATCGCCAGGGGCTTTCGCACCGGATGGAAATCGGTCGACTTGGGTTGGGCCGCAAGCGCGTGGGCCGCCAGAAGGCAGGCGGCAAACATCACGATCCGTAACATGGTTCTCTCCCTGAGGCGAGCCAGGATGGATGGGCAGTCCGTCGCGCCTACGGCCCGGCCGCTACGCCGAATCGCAACGGCGGCGCGCCGCGCTGGTGGGCGCCGATGTCGGGCGCGGGGCCCGAAAAGTCGCTGGTGAAATTGGGAATCGCCACGCCCGCGCCGGCGCCGGGACTCGAGGGCGCCAGTTGGAAGTGACCAGTCCTGGTTGCCGGATCGAATCCCGACCCGGCCGCGTAGACCGGTTCGCCGCGCACGCCGTGCGCCTCGTGGCCCTCGGGCACCCTGCCGCGGTAGAGATCGTAGTCGAAGTCGTTGTCGATGTTCTGGCGGTGGCTGCTGGCACTGGGGCCCGTTGGGGATCGCACGTGGAGGATGTTGTTGCGCGAGACCACGTGCTTGACGATGCGATCGCCGCCGAGGCCGCCTTGGGGCAGCCAATCGTCCTCACGGAAGATGGTGTTGTGGAAAATGTACATGTGTCCCGTCATCCACTGCTCGCCGCCGGCATAGCCCATCTTCAGGAAATTCAAGCCCACCGCGTCGCGATCGCGCTGGCTGCGGCCGGCCACGTTCTCCCAGATGTACAACGGCCCGATCGAGCCCGCGGCGTTGCCGATGGCCATGAGGGTCTGCGTGATGTAGTTTCCCCAGACGCGCACATTGCGGCTGCCGCCTTCGACCTCCAGGCCGTCGTCCCAGCAGTGGCTGACCAGGTTTCCGTAGATGTCGGAATCGGGCCCGGGCGCGCCGCGGAAACTGCCGTTGCTGCCGCCGCCGATGCCGTCGTTGTACATGTGATCCAGGTCCGACCAGCACTCGTTATAGCGGATCACATGGTTGCCGGCCGTATCGAATAGGGAAATGCACTGGGGGCCGGTCGTGTGGCGGTCAAACCGTTCGTCCCAAGGGTTCGTGGTCCAGCGGGGATGGTGCAGCTTGCAGCGCTGGACGATCAGGCGTTCGAGGGTCCGGCTGCGCGAGAAGATGGCCGAGTCGTAATCGCGGCCGAAGCCGGTTTCGGGATGGCGCCGGCCCCAGTCGGAGATGTCGCAATCTTCGATCACGATGTCGTGTCCGCCGTCGATCTGGACAGCGCCCAAGGGCCTGCCGCGACTCGGTTCGCCCACCCCGGCCCCCTTGAGCGTCAATCCTCGCAGGATCACGTACGAGGCGTCGATCGTAACGCACTGGTCGTGGCGGTGCCCGACGTCGATCGTTGCCCCGCGGCCGTCGTAGAGGCGGTACGCGCCGGGCGTGCCCGACTCGCGGAGCACCAGCGGCGTGTCGCGGTCGGCCACGCGAACCGTCTGGCCGATGGGAAAACGCTCGCTCCAGGTCGACGCGGTCCAGCGCGCCTTGGTCGACGTGCCGGCCAGCGACAACTCGACTTCGTAGGTCGTGCCGGGGGCGAGACGGACGATGCTCCCGCGGTAGTCGGCCAGGTCTTCGTCGGTGCCCGGAATGGGGTTGTATCGCATGGGCAGGGCTTCGTTCCACGTGCGATCGCCCTGGGGACGATAGCGAACGAGCACTTCCTTGTCAGCGGCCCCGCCGGGCGGCGACCAGTAAAGGCCCAGACAATGGAAGGTGGGAATCGCTTTCGGCGCGTCGCCGACGGTTTGGGCGCCCGCCCGCGCGGCCGCCAGCACGAGGATCGCAAGAGCCCATCGGTTCGTGGTTCGCATGGTCATGGCAAACACCATCCTCCATCGGGGTAGCCGGGGCTACATCGCCCGATCGCCACGATGTTGTCGCCGCGAGCGCGGCGGCGGGTCAAGACTTCTTCCACAGGTCGATCGGCCTGGCGGCATCGGTCGTCAACGGCAGCGTCACCTTGCACCCGGTGCCGGCCGACTGGTATGCGGCGAAGAGGGCTTCGAGCACCGCGCGGCCGTCCTCGCCGGTCTCCAAGGGCTGCTTGTCGTTCTGCACGCAGTCGACGAAGTGGGCCATTTCCTGAGGGAAGCCGTAGTTCCAGCTTTCTTCGTAGATCGTGAAGCTCCAGCCCTTGGTCGAGCCGGCCTTCTCGACCGCGTAGTCGTACCCGCCGAGCGAATACGTGACGATCGAGTTGCCGCGAAGCAGGTCGGCGAAGGCCACGCCCTCGGAGCCGTAGACCTCGGCCCGGTCGTCCATGCCGCCGAGCTTGGTCCAGCTCTCTTCGGCCAGCGCCATGCAGCCTCCCTCGAACTCGAGGAGGATGAGGGCGTTGTCGTCGCCTTGGGTCTTGCCGGTGTGGACCTGGGTGGCCATGTGGGCATAGACCGAGCGGATGGGCGGCTTGCCGAGCATCCATCGGAAGAACTCGATGGCGTGGCAGCCCATGTCCAACGCGACGCCGCCGCCCGAGCGGTCGATGTCCCAGAAGTGCGGGGCGTGAGGGCCGTCGTGTTTCTCCAACTGCTTCAGGAGGGTCGGCTTGCCCAAGGCCCCGTCGTCCAAGAGCTTCTTCAATCGCACGTACTTGGGCGCGAAGCAGAGTTCCTCGGCGTACATCAGTTTCACGCCCGCCCGGCGGCATGCCTCGATCATCTCGTCGGCCTCGCGCAGGTTCAGGCACAGCGGCTTCTCGCAGACCACGTGCTTTCCCGCTGCGGCCGCCTGTACCGTAAACGCGCAGTGCAGGTGGTTCGGCACGCCCAAGACCACCAGATCGATCTCGTCCATCTCCAAAAGTTTCTGGTAGTCGGTCCAGTGGTGCGGGATACCGAACCGTGCGGCCAACGCCTGGGCATGGCCCGGGGTGGGCGAGGACACCGCGAACAATTCGCCCTGCGGTACCGACTGGAACGCCTCGGCATGGATGCGGGAGATGAACTGCGACCCGACAAGCCCGACGCGAACAGGTGGTGCCATGGGAAATCCTCCAGAAACCGTGAGGGCCTGTGCAACCCGACGCGGGCCCGGCGTCGCCCGAGTCGAGGTTCCACGGGCTCGAATCCGCCCCGCGGCATCGACGTCATAGCACACCCGCCCGCGCGCCGCAACCCGCGCGGGCTGGTTGACTCTCGACGGCCCAAGCCGTATGGTCTGCTCGCAAGCGCCGCGGCCCGCGGTGGCGGCAGACTGCCGGACATGGTCTCTTGAGGATTCCGAGCCTGCCTGCCGGATTGAGCCTTCCACGGACTCCCCGGGGACGCTGCCGCGTGCGGCGTCGTGCGGTTCGGTAGCCTGGCGGTCGGCCTGTGGCTGGCCCTGCGCGCCCGGCAGGCCCAGACCAACGACGGGTTCTTCCTGGCAGGCCGAACACTCGCCTGGGCGCTGGTCGGGACGTCTTGGTGGATGTGGTCTACGCGCCCGTGCAACCTCGACGCTCGTTGACAAGCCCTGGGCCGGTGATAGGATGACCTGTTGCGGGCCGTCGCGCCGCCGCAAGGCGTCGCGCCGGGATCGCCGGCAAATCCCATGGGCCGCGTGGAGTATTGGTGGATGACCGAGATCGAACTGGCCCGGGCGGGCGAAATCAGCCCCGAGATGGAAACCGTGGCGCATGACGAGGGGCTCGATCCCGAACTCGTGCGGGGCGAGGTCGCCCGGGGTAGGATGGTCATCCCGGCCAATAAGGCCCACCTGACCAAGGGGCTCCACCCCATCGGCATCGGGATCGCCGCGCGAACCAAGATCAACGCGAACCTGGGCAACTCGGCGGTCACCAGCGACACCGAGTGCGAGCTGAAGAAGGTTCGCGCGGCCGTGGCGTATGGAGCCGACACGGTCATGGACCTCTCGACCGGCCCGGACATCGACGTGATCCGCCGGCGGATCATCGACACCACGACGGTGCCCGTCGGCACGGTGCCGATCTACGAGGTCGCCGAGCGGTTGGACGACATCTGCGACATGCGCCCGCAGGACTTTCTCGAGGCGGTCGAGCGCCAGGCCCGGCAAGGCGTCGATTACATGACCATCCACGCCGCGCTGCTCCGTGAGCACTTGCCGCTGACCGAGAAGCGGGTCACCGGAATTGTCAGCCGCGGCGGTTCGCTGGTCGCCAAATGGATGACGGCCCACGGCCAAGAGAACCCCTTCTACACCCACTTCGACGACCTTTGCGAGATCCTTCACGCCCACGACGTCACGTGGAGCCTGGGCGACGGGCTGCGGCCCGGCTCGCTGGCCGATGCCAGCGACGAAGCCCAGTTCGCCGAACTCCGCGTCATGGGCGCACTGGCGCGGCGGGCCTGGCAGCACAACTGCCAGGTGATGATCGAAGGGCCCGGGCACGTGCCCATGGACCAGATCGAGATGAACGTGCGGCTCCAACGGGAGTGGTGCCACGAGGCCCCGTTCTACGTGCTCGGCCCCGTGGTGACGGACATCGCGCCGGGCTACGACCACATCACCAGCGCGATCGGGGCCGCGATGGCCGCGTGGTACGGGGCGGCCATGCTCTGCTATGTGACGCCCAAGGAACACCTCGGTCTGCCCAACCTCGACGACGTGCGCCAAGGCGTGGTGGCGTACAAGATTGCGGCGCACGCGGCCGATGTGGCGCGCAGGCGTCCGGGCGCGCGCGATCGCGACGACGCCCTGTCCCGTGCCCGCTTCGCCTTCGACTGGGAAGAGCAGTTCCGCCTGTCGCTCGATCCCCAGACCGCGCGGCGCCTGCGCGAGGAATCGCTGGCGGCCGCCGACGCCGGCGATGGCCGCTTCTGCAGCATGTGCGGCCCGAAGTTCTGTTCCATGAAGACCACCGCCGAGCTGCGCCGCATGGAGCGCCAGCGGCCCTGACGCGCACGAGGCCAGGAACCGCCGTCTCGTTCGACCTGCCCCTTATTCCCCATGACGTCTGCTCCCCCGGATCCCGGCCGCCTGATCCGCGAGACCTTCGTCCGGCACGTCGAGCACCACGCCGTGATCGGCTCGACGAACGACCGGGCCCGCGCGATGGCCGCCGAATCCGCCGACCGCTGGCCCCGGCTGATCGTGGCCGACCGGCAGACCGCGGGGCGTGGGCGCGGGACCAAACGCTGGTGGACGGGCCAGGGCAGCCTGGCGTTCAGCCTGCTGGTGGATCTCGAGTCGTTCGGGGTGGAGCGTTCCAACGGAGGCAATATGCCATATTATGTTTTGAACATTAACGGCGCGCCC
>DYLT01000011.1:11928-35204 GCA_020721945.1 Blastopirellula marina | reverse complement strand
CGGGCGCGAGGTACGACCTGGAGGTTCCGTTCGACGGCCACGATGGGTGCCCCCAGCCCGAGGTCGGCGAGCAGATCGGCGACGGTCGTTCCCTCGGGAACCTCCCGCGGCTGGCCATTGACCACGATGTGCACGGGGAACCTACTCCTCGGCGCGGATGATCGCGCTGGTGAACGGGGCAGCGGCCCACAAGTCCAGCGGCGCAGAAAAGGCCTGGCCTGACGAGTGCATCGCGGCGGACCAGGGGACGACGTAGGCCATCACCACGCCGCTGGTCGCCTCGACCACGTAGAGCATGGCCAGGCCGGGCCGGGCGCGGGCACTGCCCTGGCGCAGGTCGATCAGCCCGCTGGTCATCATGTATTTGGGGCTTTGGGGTACCTGGATTTCAGGCCGCGCGGCAGCGCCGCCGCGGCGTCCGGCCGTCTTTTGGAGACCGGCGTTGAACTCCTTGATGTAGGCCAACAGATCGGTGTTGGCGTTGCGCTCCCACGTGGCCTGGAAGACGCCCTTGGCCTGGTACGAGGGCACGGCGCCGCGCAGCGTGCCCGTCATCGAGTCGAGAACAAAGATGGCCTCGATCCCGTCGTCGATGGGCACCGTGGTGATCACGAGATTCTCCGCGCGGTCGGTCGCCACCGCGTGAAGCGGCGTGTGAGGCAACACGCCGCCGAGGACCAACCCGCCAAGCAGTCCAACTGCCAACCCCATCCAGAGTCTCTGTCTGCCAATTCGGCGCATGCGACATTCTCCTTCCCCGCTCCCCCTAGGTGTCGATGGGAACCTTGGTGTATGTTAGCCGTTTTCTGGGGGCGTTTCCAGGTCGGCCTCTTGAAAACCGCGGTCTTTCCGTCTATAACCGCCCTGCAATCCGTCTCACCTGGGTCATGCACGTCTGGAGGGAGTTCACGATGAAAACGGTCAATGTGGCGTTGATCGGGCAGGGGTTCATGGGGCGTTCGCATTCGAACGCCTGGGGGCAGGTGCCGAAGTTCTTCAAGCCGCCGATCCGGCCCGTGATGCACACGGTCTACGGCCTGCCTGAGGAAAACCCGCACGCCTTCGCCGAGAACTGGGGGTGGAAGAACGCTTCGACCAACTGGGAGGAACTGGTCAAGTCGCCCGAGATCGGTCTGGTCGACGTCGTCACCCCGAACTACGCCCACGCTCCGGTGGCGCGGGCCGCGCTGGCGGCCGGCAAACCGGTGGCGTGCGAGAAGCCGATCGCGGGCACTCTGGCCGATGCGCGGGAGATGGCCGAGGCGGCCAAGAAGGCCAACATACCCACCTTCGTGTGGTTCAATTACCGCCGGGTACCCGCCGTGGCTCTGGCTCATCAACTAGTCAAGCAGGGAAAACTGGGGGACATTCTCCATGTGAGGGCCACGTACCTTCAAGATTGGGCCGGCCCGCAGGTGCCGCTCTTGTGGCGGTTCGATAAGAAACTTGCCGGTTCGGGGGCGCACGGCGACTTGAACGCGCACATCGTCGACATGACCCGGTTCGTCACCGGCCGGGAGATCACCGAAGTGGTAGGCGCCATTGCCGAGACGTTCATCAAGAAACGCAAGATCGCCGCCTCGACCGCTGCCGCCGGGGGGATTGCCGCCGGAACCACGGGGGCTGAACCGTGGGGCGACGTGACGGTCGACGACACGGTGCTCTTCCTCGCCCGATTCTCAGGCGGGGCGGTGGCCAGCTTCGAGGCCGCTCGGCAGGCCACCGGCAACCAGAACCGTAACGGGTTCGAGATCAACGGCACGAAGGGGGCCCTGAAGTTCGACTTCGAGCGCATGAACGAGCTGAACTTCTACGACGCCACCTTGCCCCGCGCGGTCCAGGGATGGACGAACATCATGGTCACCCACGGTGGCGACCACCCCTACGTGGCCAACTGGTGGCCCGACGCGCACATCATCGGCTACGAGCACGGTTTCACGAACCAGGCGTACGACATCCTCAAGGTGTTGGCGGGCGAAGAGCCCACGGTGCCGATTCCCGACTTTGCCGACGCCTACCAGACCCAGCGCGTGCTCGAGGCGGCCCTGCTGTCGGCGCGGGAGCGTCGGCCCGTGAAGATCGACGAGGTCCGCTAGGGCCGGTCAGACAACGCTCGCGATCGCTCAAGGCGCAGTCGGCTACGGGGGCTGGCTACCGCCGACCCCCTATTCGCGATCTCCGCCCGTAAAGCGGAGGATGAAATACAATAGCGTCAAGATGGCCTGGAGCGTGGCTGCCACGTAGGTCATGGCCGCGGCACCCAACACGCGGTCGACGTAGAGCATTTCGTCGCGGTCGACGATCCCAAGCTCGACCAACTGGGCCTTGGCTCGAGCGCTGGCGTTGAATTCCACGGGGAGATTGACCAGTTGGAAAACGACCACCGCGCTGAACGCGATGATCCCCGCCCAGATGAGCGCGGCAGACGATAGGACCGCGCCGATAATCAGCAACAAGATGCTGATGTTGCTGCCGAAACCCGCGACGGGCACGGCCGCGTTGCGCACGACCAGCGGCGCATACGCTCGGGCGTGCTGAATCGCATGGCCTGCCTCGTGGGCCGCGATTCCTACCGCGGCCATGGTCCGGTTGTGGTAGACGGCTTCGCTGAGGCGCAGGACCCGATCGCCAGGGTCGTAGTGATCGGTCAGATCACCGGGGACCACTTCGATGCCAACATCGCGTAGACCGGCGGAATCGAGGATATGTCTTGCAGCGGCCGCTCCACTGAGGGGTGCGGCAACCTGCTGCGCCTGGGCGTAGGTCGAGCGGACCCGCCATTGGGCCCACATGGCCAGCAGGAACGCCGGCCCGACTACGATGAAATACCAGGGATCCAGGTACATCGCTCAACTCCTTCCGGATGCAGGGTTCGATGGGGGTGCGGGCCGGTTTGTCAAAGCGGCGGTGCTTCGGTACCGACCGGCTCCCGCGCGGATCATGGGAATTATACGCGCCGCGCTGGGGTCGCGCCGAACAATCGCCCACGGCGTGCGGGGGTCGGGCCGCTGGCCTCACAGGTTGATTCGACCAAGAAAGCGACACCCCACCAGATAGCGGATACGGCCCTCCTCTTCGACGCGGGCCACGCGCATGACCCTCGCGGTAAAGTGGCTGACCGCGGGTTCGTTTCCCAGGGCAAGAACGAGGGTGTCGAAATCGGGCAACCGGTTCATGTAGAACGAGATCCCCCCTGCCGAGATGTCCCTGCACACGACTTCGAAAAACGACCGCTTCGACGGTCGGAGGCCGTCGACCAAGGGGGCGATTTTCTGGCGATACCGGTAATCGCGCCGGGGGCTCGAGCGGAGTTCGCGCCCGGCGGGGCCGCGGTGCGGCGCCACGCCTTGGGACGGGGCGCTGCGCCCGGCGGCCTCGCGCTCCGCGTGTTCTTACACGATTTTTGCCGCGCGGCGGGCCAGCTCGCGGATCTTCTCGAGTTCGGCCTTCATCTCGAGCGTCTGGGTCTGATCGACGCCCGTCATGAGCACCGTCTGGACCTGGCCATTGGCCATGGCCTTCATCGACCACGAGACGCGCTTGCGCCCTCCCTGCTTGTTCAAGAGGAAGCCGGCGATTTCGCTCGGGACGCTGTTCCCGACCGACTCGCGGAAGACGCCGCGCATCAGGTCGGCTTCCTCGGGAGCGACGAAAAGACTCCAGAACGATCGATCCCGGGCCTCGTCGAGCGTGTAGCCGGTCACCCGTTCGCACTCGCGGTTCATGAAGACCACATGGCCGTCGGCGTTCAACGTGAGCACCATCGCGTTGACCATCTCGAGGACGGTCGAATGGACGGCCCGCTCTCGGCGAAGGTCTTCTTCGAGTCTCACCCGCGCGCTGGACGCGCTGAGCAGGTGGCCGACGGTCTCGGCAAAGCCGATTTCGTCGGCAGTGAACTCGCGAGGGCGCCGTGTGTACACGCCCAGTGCCCCGAACGGGCGGCCATTGAGGTGCAAGGGGATGGCCACGCCCGACACGACACCCAGGTTCCGGAGGAACAGGTCGTCGAACCGCGTCTCGGCGGCGAGGTCGGTCGAGACCACGGGGCGCGCCGAAGCGAGCGCATAGGCCGCCATCGAATCGAATCCATCCAACGACGATTCGTAAACGTCCGAGGCCGTTGCCGAGCGGACATCGCGGGTCGTCGCCACCCGAAGCGCGATCCGCGCATCGACACCAACCTCGGCGACGCCCAACAGGTCGGCGTCCAAGGTCTCGCCCACGAGCATCGCGGCATCCTGGATAAGCACCTTTAGCGCGGGCTGGGCCGTGGTGCGGCGCCCGAAGGCCAGAAGGGCCTCGTGGTGCCGCGAGAGCGCATTGCGCGCGCCGGCCCGGGCATCGTCGGGTGCCGCGACGCTTTTCGAGGCGTCGCCCACGGCGCAGACCTCGTGGTCGGCAGCAGGCATGTCGATCCCATTGCGCTCGAGTTGTCCTTGGCCCGCCGCGAGCCAAGCCAAGTCAAGTCTAGCTTGCGGCAACCAATCGCGGGGGGACACCCGAAGGTGCCGTTCAGGAAAGGCGATTGGCAATGAATTTGCCGAATAGGTAAATTCTGGCGTCAGGGGGGAGAGGCACGTTTCTCGGCCCGCAAGGAGCCGAACCACAAACCAACCGCCAGTCTGTGAACGGTGACGCCGGTTCACACTTGCCAAGGCGCTTGTCACAGACCGCCTTGTTCGTCACAATGCTCCCGGGCATGCCAAACGGCGTTGACACGGAGCCCGGTACTGCAAGGCCCCACCAAGGACCGGTTCCATGCTCGAACAACCCAAAGAACTGGTGCGACGGTACTACGAGATCGTCTCCGGCGATTTGGCCGGCATCGAGGACCTCGTGACCGACGATTTTGTCGACCATCACTTCCCGCCGGGCACTCCGCCAGGCCCGAAAGGCGTACGGCAGTTCTTTGCCCAGTTCATCCCGACCTTCTTCAGCGATCTGAAGATCGACATCGACTTCCTTCTGGCCGAGGACGATCTGGTGGACTGCCACTTCGTCGCGCGGTTTACCCATTCCGGCGAGTTCGCCGGCATCGGGCCGACGGGGAAGCGGCTTCGGGTTCCCGCGATCAGCACCTTCCGGATCGCTGGCGGGAGGCTGGCCGAAGCCTGGGAGATCTACGACAGCGGCGACATGCTGCGCCAGATCCAGTCCTAGGTTCGACCCGCGTCGGCGATTCGCGCAAGTCGTATTTCATTCGGTTTCGAGGGTCCGTCGCATGAACTCCCGCCAGCGCGTGCTCTGCGCCCTGGACCACCGCGAGCCAGACCGCGTGCCGATCGACTTGGGGGGCACGAGGCAATCGGGCATTGCGGCGTCGACTTACCACCGGCTCAAAGAACGCCTGGGGCTCGCGACGCCCACCCGGGTCTATGACGTTTACCAGATGCTCGCCGAAGTCGAGCGCCCGGTGCTCGAACGGTTTGGGGCCGACGTGATCGGGTTGAACCGGCCCGCGGTGGCGTTCGGCATCCGCAACGAGGGCTGGAAGCCGTGGCGCCTGTTCGACGGCACGCCCGTCGAGGTGCCCGGCGGGTTCCATCCCGTCACCGATGAGCAGGGCGACCTGGTGCTTCTCGGCGAGGCAGGCCGGCTCGTGGCGCGGATGCCTCAGGGCGGGTTCTACTTCGACCGGCTCGACAAGTACCCCGGGGCCGCGCATGTCGATCCCGAGACCTTCCAGCCGCCACTCCTGACGCAAGAAGAGTGCGACCACCTGCACGCCCAGGCCGAGGCGTATTACCAGAACACCGAGTTGGCGATCATCGCGGCGATGGGCCCGCCGTACGAGCTGTTCTTCGGGTTGGGCACGGGCGACTTTCAGGCGTGGATGATCACCTTGGCCACCGAGCCCGAGTACGTCGAGGCCCTCTACGGCCGGCTTGTGGATGCCTGGCTGGAGAACCTGCGGCGGTTCTGCGCCGCGGTGGGCGACCGCTGCCATATCCTCCAGTTCAACGACGACCTGGGCACGCAGGACGCCCCGTTTCTTTCCGTGCGCATGTTCCGCGAGCGCATCATGCCGCACTACCAACGGGGCCTCGACTGGGTGCATCGGAACACGCGAATGAAGGTCTTCATGCACAACGATGGGGCGATCGCAAGCTTCCTGCCCACGCTCATCGAGATGGGCGTCGATATCTTGAACCCGGTGCAGACGACGGCCGCGGGCATGGACCCCGTGAAGCTCAAGCGCGAGTTCGGCGACCGGCTGGTGTTCTGGGGCGGCTCGTGCGATTGCCAGCACACGTTGGCCTTCGGCACGCCCGACGAGGTGGCTCGCGAGGTGGAGCAGTCGATCCGCGTCTTCGCACCGGGGGGCGGATACGTGCTGGCCTCGGTACACAACATCCAGGCCGGCGTGCCGCCGGAGAACGTGATCGCGCTGTTCGACACGGCCCGCCAGGCGGGGCGATATCCCACGTAGCGCGGCGTGCGGTGCAGCCACTCTGAGCGGGGCTATCAGCCTGGGCCCACGAACGGGTAGAATTGACTTAGGGGCACGGATTGTCGGGGTAACTGGAATGGGAAGACACAAGCAACTCACGCTGTTCGAGGTCTCCAAGCCTTCACCGGGAGGCAACACGAGCACTTTCGTCGATAACATGTCCCTCCCGGTCCATCGATGGTTCCGGTACAGCGCCGGGTTTTCCGCCAAGTGGGCTGAAGAGGTGATTCGCGAGCATGCGGCGCGGGGGGAGACGCGTGTTCTTGATCCATTTGCCGGTTCCGCGACGACCCTGCTGGCGGCCGAGGACCGGAATGTCCCCTCCTACGGAATCGAGTCTCATCCGTTCGTGTGTCGCATCGCGAGAGCGAAACTCGCCAGGAGCACGAGCCCCGACGCATACCGGCAACTCTCCCGCGACATCGTTCAGGACGCGCGGCGGCGCGATCCGGCGATTCACCATTATCCCCCGCTGGTGAGGAAATGTTACCACGAACCTGTGCTTGCCGACCTGGATCGGCTGCGCCAGGCCCTTGAGGCCCACGCGGACAATTCGAGGACCTTTGAACTCTGTTGGCTGACGCTGGTCGGGATCCTTCGTCGCACGTCGCACGTCGGCACGGCAAACTGGCAATATGTGCTGCCGAGGAAATCGAAGAAGCATTTCGTCGAGCCGTTTGCGGCGTTTGACGAGTTGTCGCGGACCATCTATCGCGACATGACGAATTCGCCGAAGACAAGCACGCCGGCGGTGTTCATCCGCGGAGACGCACGCACGTGCGACGGCGTCGCACCAGGATTCGCGACGCTGGTCATCACCTCCCCCCCGTATCCGAACAACTACGACTATGCCGACGCGACGCGTCTTGAGATGTGCTTCATGAAGGAGATCGGCGGCTGGGGAGACTTGCAGAACGCCGTCAGGCAGTACCTGGTCCGCTCGTGCTCTCAGCACGTCCCGCCGAAATCGGTTGACCTGGAAGACGTCTTGCGATCTTCGGAGTTGGAGCCAATCCGAGCGGACATCGGCAGGGTCTGCGGCCGGCTGGCCGAGGTTCGGCTTGAGAAGGGGGGCAAAAAAACGTATCACTTGATGGTGGCCACGTACTTCTACGATTTGGCGCAGGTTTGGAGGGCGCTGCGACGGGTTTGTGGTTCGCCGTGCCGGGTGTGCTTCGTGGTGGGCGATTCCGCCCCCTACGGTGTCTACGTGCCAGTACACGAGTGGCTGGAGAGACTTGCGTTGGCCGCCGGCTTCCGAGGCGCGGCGTTCGAACGGGTACGCGAGAGGAACACCAAGTGGAAGAACCGGAAGCACCGTGTCCCGTTATGTGAGGGACGTCTCTGGATCGAGGGCTGATGTCGGGTTGCCGCGCGGACTGACGATGAAGGGAACCAATTGCCGTGGGCGAAGCCGCAGGACACAAATTCGGCCAATTGATTGGCGAGTACTGCGAGGCGGCTATTGAACCCCTCCTTCAGCGATTTGCGGATGAGCATGGGTTGTACCTGGACAAGAAGGGGTTGCGGCCGGCGCGATCGGGCAGGAAGGTCCGCTGGTTCGACGTGTACGGCAACGCGCACGACTTGGACTACGTCCTCGAGCGCGGCGGCACTCGCGAGCGGATCGGCGCTCCGGTCGCCTTCATCGAGAGCGCGTGGCGCCGCTATACAAAGCACTCCCGCAACAAGGCCCAGGAAATCCAAGGGGCGGTACTGCCGACGGCGCAAAAGCACAAGAACTCCGCGCCCTTTCTAGGGTGTTTCCTCGTCGGCGTATACACGACCGGGGCCATTGAGCAGTTGCGCAGCTCAGGTTTCAAAGTCCTCTATTTCCCGTACTCATCCGTGCTCGATGCGTTCGGCTCTGTAGGGATCGACGCCGGGTTTGAGGAGACCACGTCGGAGCGCGTATTCCGGGCGAAGCTGAAGAAGTGGAGTCTCCTTCCCCGCGAGCAGAAAACGCGCGTGTGGACGAGGCTGCTGGAACTGAATCGCGGGGCAGTGGAAGACTTCATGGCCGCTCTGGAACGAAGCGTGCAACGGCGGATCTCGGTCGTCCGCGTCATTCCCCTGCACGGCAGGGCAGTGGAGTTGCAATCGCTCGATCAAGCGATCGACTTCATCGCCCGCTATGCCGAGGGCGAGGCGGGCGGACCCCTTTTGAGGTACGAGATACAGATCAGGTACGACAACAGCGACCGTGTCGACGGCGAATTCGGCGACCGCCATTCGGCAATCGAGTTCCTGCGGTCCTTCGTCGGTGAAAACTGGATGCCCGCCATCGATGAAAACCGCCCCGTCGAATAGGGCGGTCCCCTTCCATTGCCGGGTAGAATCGGGCAGAATTCGCCCCATCGACCGGATTCCGAGTCATTCACAAGCCGAGGATCGTTGTTCCCATGGAAGACTACCTCGCCCTGCTCGATCGGGCCGCTGCCGAAGGCAAGCTTTCGCCGGGGGCTGTCAAGAACCTTCGCGTGTGGCTCACCGAACCGCGGTACGCCGAATACGCCCCCCAAGTCGCCCAACATCTGCGCGACGGCAAATGGAAGCAGCTTGACGATGTGTTCTGGACCGTCATCCCCTTCGGCACCGGCGGCCGCCGCGGAAAGGTCTATCCCATCGGCAGCAACGCGATCAACGACCGCACGATTGGCGAGAGCGCCCAGGGCCTGGCCGACTACGTCAGGGACCACGCCCGGGGACCGCTGGCCTGCGCGATCGCCTACGACACACGGCACCAGTCGCGGCGTTTCGCCGAGTTGTCGGCCGAGATCATGGCTGCAAACGGGTACCAAGTGTACTTTCTCGACGGCTACCGTAGCACGCCCGAGTTGTCGTTCGCGGTGCGCTACCAGCGCTGCTCGTGCGGCATCATGATCACCGCGAGCCACAACCCACCCTCCGACAACGCCGTGAAGGTGTACTGGTCGACGGGCGGGCAGCTTCTGCCGCCGCATGACCGAGGCGTGATCGACCGCGTGATGTCGGTCACCGAGATCCGCCGGATGCCCTTTGCCGAAGGGATGGCCGCGGGCCGGATCGTCTATTGCCAGGAGGAAGTCGACGCGGCATTCCTCAAGGCGGTCGTCTCCCAGAGCCGGCCTGGGCCGCGAGACCTCAAGATCATCTACTCGCCGCTTCACGGGGTCGGGGCGTCGGCGGTATTACCGGCCCTCGATGCGGCAGGCTTCAAAGACGTCGAGCTTTTCGGCCCCCATGCCGAGCCCCATCCCGACTTCCCCAACGTTCCGGACCACGTTTCCAACCCCGAACGCCCGGTCGTGTTCGACGCGATCATCGAGCGGGCTAGCCAGACCGGTGCCGAACTGATCCTAGCGACCGATCCCGATTGCGACCGCGTGGGCTGCGCCGCCCCGACCAGCACGCGACCGGGGGTCCCCTGGCGCACGCTGACGGGCAACCAGATCGGCGCGCTGTTGGCCGATTATCTCTTGGAAGCCGGCCGCGCGGCGGGGACGCTCACGCCCGAGCACTACCTCGTCAAGACCCTGGTGACCACGGAGCTGATCCGTCGCATCGGCGACGCCCACGGCGTCGAGACGGTCGGCGACTTGTTGGTGGGCTTCAAGTACATCGGCGGCGTGATCGAAGAGCGCGACCCGAAAAAGTTCATCCTCGGCGCGGAGGAGTCTTACGGCTTCCTCGTCGGCGACCATGCGCGCGACAAGGACGCCGCGGTGGCCTCGATGCTGCTGGCCGAGTTGGCCGCCGGAGCCAAGGCTGAGGGGCTCTCGCTCCACGAGAAGCTCGATGCCCTGTTTCGCCGCTACGGTGTCCATGCCGAGAAGACGATCTCGGTGACCATGCCCGGCTCCGAGGGCATGGCCCGCATGAAGGAGGTCATGACCGCGTTCCGCAAGGCGCCGCCGGAGACGCTGGCGGGCATTGCCGTGGCTCGCCGGCGCGACTACCTGGCCAACACGCTCACGGAGGCCGTCGGAACCTCGCGGCCACTGCCCGGCCCGACCGGCGACCTGGTGATGCTCGACCTGGCGGCGGAAGGCAACTACGTGGCGGTGCGCCCCTCGGGAACGGAACCCCAGATCAAGTTCTACCTGTTTGCGTACGAGCCGCCGGCGCAGCGCGCGGACCTCGACCTCACGCGCGCGGCCTTGGCCGCGCGGTTGGCCGCCATGGAACGCGACCTGAAGCGGTTCTCGGGGGTGTAAGCCGGCCGCCTTGGCCGCACCGAACTCCAGATACCCAGGCAGGAGAGACGAACCATGCAGACGTTTGGCGGCATGACGACCGACCGGCTCGAGAAGATTGTCGCCGGGTTCGGTCGCGCGCGGATCGCGGTCTTCGGCGATTTCTTTCTCGACAAGTACCTCGATGTCGATCCCGCCCTGGCCGAGGTGAGCCTCGAGACGGGCAAGATCGCACACCAGGTGGCGGGTATCCGGCACAGCCCGGGCGCTGCCGGAACGGTGGCGTGCAACCTTTCGGCGTTGGGGGCGGGCGCCTTGCACGCAGTCGGGATCACCGGCGATGACGGCGAGTCGTACGAACTTCGCAAGGATCTCGCGGCACTGCGATGCACCACCGACCGTCTTCTTCTGGTTCCCGAGCGGAGAACGCCCACGTATCTGAAGCCCCGCGACCAGACCGATCCCAGCTTGGCGGGCGAGCACAACCGGTACGACACGAAGAACCGCACCCCCACCCCCGTCGCCGTGCAAGAGCGCCTGGCGGAGGCGCTGGATGCCCTGTTGCCCGAAGTCGACGCGGTCATCGCGGCCGACCAGGTCGAAGAGCCCGATTGCGGCGTGGTCACCACGCGCATGATCGAGTTTCTCGGTGACCGCGCCAAACGGTGGCCGAGGATCATCTTCTGGGCCGACAGTCGGCGGCGAATCCGCGAGTTCCACCGCGTGATCATCAAGCCGAACCAGTTCGAGGCGGTCGGCTGGGACGGCCCTCCGCCGGGTGCGCGCGTCGAATGGGACCACCTGGTCGAGGCCGTGGCCCGGCTGCGTCGGCGAACCGAATGCCCGGTGGTCGCGACCCGCGGGGCCGACGGAATGCTCGTCAGCGATCCCGAGATGACCCTCGTGCCGGGGGTACGTGTCGAGGGGCCGACCGACCCCACCGGCGCCGGCGACAGCGCGACGGCAGGCACGGTGCTGGCGCTATGCGCCGGGGCCACCTTGCCCGAGGCCGCGCTGGTGGGCAACCTCGTGGCGTCGATCACGGTCCAGCAGCTCGCGACGACGGGCACCGCGCGGCCCGACGAACTGCCGCCGCGCCTGGCCCTGTGGCGCCAACAGCATGGAGAGTAATCGTCTTATGCGTCGTTCGAGACTCCAGATGGGCTTTCGGTTCGTCGGCGCGGTGGTGGTCTGGGGAGCCGTCGGCCTGGTCTTCGCCGACGAGAAGATCGCCTCCCTACAGGCCGCCCTCGACTCGATCCGCACCGACGAATTGAAGCAATACGTCGACTACCTGGCCGACGACCAGCGCGAAGGGCGCGAGGCCGGCACGCGCGGCGGAAAGGCCGCGGGAGACTATCTAATCGCGCAAATGAGCCGGCTTCGACTTCATCCAGCGGGCAGCGAGGGGGCCTTTGCCCAGGCGTTTCCACCCAACTTCCGCAATCTCCTCGCGGCGGTCGAGGGCACCGATCCGAAACTCGACCGCGAGGCGATCCTCGTCGGGGCCCACTACGATCACGTGGGTTACGGGACGTCGGGAGGCAGCCAGGGGCCGGTCGGGGTCGTCCACCCCGGGGCCGACGACAATGCCAGCGGCGTCGCCGGCCTCTTGGAACTGGCCGAGGCGGTCACGCGTTTGCCCCAACCGCCGCGGCGAACGATCGTCTTCGCCTTCTGGGACGCCGAGGAGAAAGGCATGTTGGGCGCCAAGCACTGGCTCGAGCACCCCACCCTGGGCAAGCGGCAGGCGGTCTTTCACCTGAACATGGACATGATCGGCCGCTTGCGCTCGGATCGGCTCGTGGTGCTCGGCACGCGCAGCGCGCCCGGACTGCGGCGCCTGGTGAGCCTGCACAACGAGGAGACCGGCCTTCGGCTCGACTTCTCGTGGAAAATGGCCCCCGAGGCCGACCATTTCCCCTTCTGTAGCCGCGGCATTCCCGTGCTGGCCCTGCACACCGGCTTGCACGAGCAATACCACCGGCCGACCGACCGCCCCCAACTGATCGACGCGGAGGGAATGCGCCGCGTGGTGCGTCTGGCCTTCTTGGTCGTCCACGATCTGGCCAATGCGGACCAAGTGCCGCGGTTTCGCGAGGCATCGCGCCACGAGTCCGAGGCCACGCGGCGGAGCCTCGCGGAGCAGAAGCCGACGCCGCCCGACAAACCGCTCCGCGTGGGCATCGTGTGGCGCAACGACGATGCCGATCCCGGCGTCGCCGTGGTGACGTACGTCGCGCCGGGCTCGCCGGCCGAGCGCGCCGGGATCCAGGTCGGTGACCGCATCTACCGGGTCGGCGGCAAGCCGTTCGCCACCGACGCCGAGTTGGGCCAGTGGCTCCGCACGCTGCCCGGCCCCCTGCCGATACAGATCGAACGGCAAGGCCGGATCAGCACGCGCGAAATCCACTTCGATGCCGCGCCCATGCAGCGGGCGGCTTGAACGGTCCCAGCCGTGCAACACGCACGAGTCGATCGACGGGGGTAGAGCCTCCAGAGGCCGTCACGCCAGGCGTCCGAGTTCGTCCGTCCGGCGATCGATTTCTCGGCGCTGCCGAGGGTCAGCCCCACGACCGGCGACGGCGAATCATCGGCCCGGAATCCCCGTTGCCGCAGCCCGTGGCGGAGCCGCCGCACGTTTTCGGAGAGTCGCCGGCGGAGTTGCGGCTGGGCCAAAACGATCTCGAGGGCCTTGGCCGTGGCGCCCGCGACGGCCAAGGGCGGAGCACTGGCGCCGCCTGAGTACAGGTATCGCCGCGCATCGATGACCGTTTCGGGCCCCGGCGGGCTCTGCGTGATCGCTGGCGCTTGGTCCGTGCGCAGGAAACGGATTCCCAGGGTGGCCACGCCCACGGTCACGATTTGGCAGGCACTTGGACGAGCTGGGCGAGAATCCACGCAATCACCACGACGCCCACGGCAAACGTCGCCAGAAACAGGACCAGGGAGTCCCACTGGATCGCGACGGGTTGGTGCGAAACGCCCGGGCGGAAGAGGCTTCGTAGTTCGATATTCTGCACGATCTGGCGGCTGACGGCGTTCAGAGCCAGCACGCCGAGGTGAGTCCCTGCAATGGCCGCCGCCCGAGACCTGTTGAGATCGCCATGCCGCCAGGCGAACAACAAGGCAAAAGGAAACCACGGCGAGGCCGCGGTAAGCAGCGTCAGCAGGACGGCGGGAAAGGAGAACATCTCGCCATAGACCTCGGCAGGCCAGGCGAGGAACACGTACCAGGCGCCAGCCACCGTCGACCAGACCGCGCCGGCCAGGGATAGCTTCCGGGCGAAGTCGCGTGCGAAGCGACGTTGGTCGTCGCTACGGTCCGCGGAAAGCCAGAGGGCATCGAGAACGCACCATGCGGCGGTGGTGACCAGCGCTAGCCCGAACATCAACAGCCAGCGCGGCCAGAGCGTGGCATCCGAGAGGTTCAGCGCCGTGCCGGTCGCCGCCCCGCCTACGTGGTGGGCGGCCCAGAGTGCGTACCACGCTTCGTCGCGCGTGGTCAGGCTCAATCCGTTGGCAAAGAGGAAACCGATCACGACGAAAAGCACGGCCGCGGTCCAACCCGACGCCCGCCGCAAGCGCGCCTCGGGCGCGCCATCGCTTGCCAGAGCGGCACTGCGGTAGTACACGCCGTAGTAGGCCGGAATGAGGAGGACGATCAGCGCGAGCCAGAACCAGGCCATCAGGATCGTGGCCGGGTAGAAGGCCCGGCAATAGGCCACTTGGAGAAACAACAAGGGCACGATGCCAAGATTGATTCCGAAGGCCACCAGCACGGGCATCTGGGCCAAGAGCCGCGTGGCGAACCGGCGTCCTGGATGGGTGCCGCGGCCGTACAGCCACAGGGCGACCAACATGCCGGCGTACCACAGGTGCATCGGCACCATGTGGAGGGTGAATCCGAGGACCTTGAAGAGCTGGATGAACCAGAACGGGGCGGGCAACTCCGGCAAAGTGCCGGCGTCGATCGGTTGCATGGAGGGTTCCCCCGGCGAACTATTGCTTTTCGAGGTAGACGGGATCCATGCCCCGGGGCCGTGGCGGCGCGATCTCGGTCAAGTACCGCGCCAAGATCAGGGCTTCGTTTTCGGTGCCGGCCCAGGGAGGCATGAAGAAATGCGCCTTCTCGAGGTGCTTGACCAGAGCGAAGTTCATGTCCAGATCACGGCCGCGGATCATGGGTCCCACGGCCGAATACCCACGCTCCAGCGCGTGGCAATCGTTGCAATGATACTGGAAGAGGGCCCGGCCCACCACCATCAGGGCGTCTCGGTCCTTTTCGGTCAGTTCCAAGAGGGCTCGTTCGTCGATCCGGGCGCCATCGAGCAACGGCGCGCTGTGGCGCGCGGCGAGTTCCGCGACCACCTCCCGGGTCCAAGGATTCGCCTCGAGGAATCCATGACGGCGAAGTTTCTGCACGTGCTCCGGCGCGACCTGGTTGCCCAAGACCACATTGTAGATGACATAGGGTTTGCGCACCGCCTCGCGCACGAACTCGCCCGTGCTGAACGCGGCCACGCCGAACAAGCACAGGGTCAGGGCGAAGCCTGGCGACATCCACCCTGGGTTGCGGTACGGGCCGACGTACAACAGCAAAAAGACGACCGCCGTCAAAGCGAAGATGAGCACCACCAGCACGGTGAGCACGGCCGCCGATTCCAGCGCTGCCCGGGCCGACTCAGGCAGGTAGACGAACCACCCGATCCCGCCCAAAGTGATCAGCACGGCCCCCCAGAGCGCCGGCCTGGCCGATCGCATCACCAACAAGTGGTACAGCCGTCGATCCTTGATCACCAGCGAGGCGTGCAAGTACACGTACAGCGAACTGAGCAAGAGCGCCCCGCCGGTGCGGGCGATGGTTTGCGGAACGAACTGCGGGTTCAAAAAGCCGACCCAGAACGAACGATGGTCTGGCCAACCGCCCGGGTTGAGCATGAATGCCGTGATGCCCGTGATCAACACCAGACTGATCCACGCGGCGGCGGCATAAATCCAACCGATGGTCACGTGGACCTTCTCCGAAAGCCTTCCCCAATAGTAGTAGAAGGCGAATGCGGCGAGGATCTCGAGCACGAAGAACACGTACTCGGTGGCCCAACCGAACACGAACGTCCGGATGAGTACCTCGGTCGACGTCGGCGACGCCAGGCCGATGGTCCACCAGATGCCCACGCCCGTGATCGCGCCCCAAACGACCGTCAGCAAGATGAAGAACCGCGCGTGCCTGCGGAGGTAATCGAGATAGGCCGTATCGTTCGACTGATAAGCAAACCGCGTTTCGACGGCAAGGAAGAGACCCCCACCCACGGCGTAGTGCGACACAAGCACATGAACCACCGAAATGACAGCAATGAGCATCGGGGCGGTCAGGTGCGGGACATACCACCAGGGATATTCCATAGGATTGTCCAACCGATTGCGACACGGGCCACTGCGATGGGAGCGAGAGCCATCGCTCGAAAAGTGACGCCCGGCGACACCGCTTTCTAGAACCGCATCGTACGCGGGGTCCGCCAAGCAGGCAAGACCCCTGGGGGCACCCCACCGCTTGAAAGTCAACGCCGCGACTGGTACATAATAGACCTCGAGGCAACGGGCGCTGACTGTCAGACCCTGCCGTGGTCGGACGAAACCGACGGGGGGTCCCCACTGAGGAGTAGCGGATAATGCGGAAGATCGAAGCGATTCGCGCGTTGGAGGTTCTCGATTCCCGGGGCAATCCCACGGTGAGGGTTCGGGTGACCCTCGACAACGGGATCACGGCGTCGGCGTCTGTGCCGTCGGGTGCGTCGACCGGCGAGAACGAGGCGTTGGAACTCCGGGATCAGGACAAGAAGCGCTATGGCGGCAAGGGGGTGCTTAAAGCGGTCGCCAACGTCAACGACACGATTGCTCCCAGACTGCTGGGCATGGATCCCTCGCGCCAGGCCGAGATCGACCGGCTGATGATCGACCTGGACCACACGACGACGAAGAGCAAGCTGGGGGCCAACGCGATTCTGGGCGTCTCGATGGCCGTTGCCCGCGCTGCCGCCATGGCCGCCGGGCTGCCCCTGTATGCCTACCTGGGCGGCACCGGAGCGGTACGCCTGCCCGTGCCCATGATGAACATCCTCAATGGCGGCAAGCACGCCGACAACAGCGTGGACTTCCAGGAGTTCATGGTCATGCCCCTCGGCGCCCCGAACTTCGCCGAGGCGCTGCGCTACGGGGCGGAGACGTTCCACGCCCTCAAGAAGATCCTGCACGACCGCAAATACGCCACCAGCGTGGGCGACGAAGGCGGTTTTGCCCCCAACCTGAAGAGCAACGACGAGGCCTGCGAGGTCATCCTCCAGGCGATCGAGGCCGCCGGCTACAGGCCCGGCAAGGACATCGCCATCGCCCTGGATCCCGCCGCCAGCTCGTTCTACGAGAACGGCGTCTACCATCTGGCCAAGTCGGGCCAGGGCAAGAAGACCAGCGCCGAGATGACCAAACTCTACGATTCGTGGGTCAGCAAGTACCATGTGGTTTCGATCGAGGACGGCCTGGCCGAGAACGACTGGGAAGGCTTCCGGCAGCACACCGAGGTCCTGGGCTCCCGAATCCAGATCGTCGGCGACGACCTCTACGTGACCAACACGAAGTTCATCGCCCGAGGGATCCAAGAGAAATCGACGAACGCCGTGCTGATCAAGCTCAACCAGATCGGCTCGGTCACCGAGACGATCGAGGCGATCCAGATGTGCCGCAAGGCCGGTTGGGGCTATGTGGTGTCGCACCGGTCGGGCGAGACGGAAGACGACTTCCTGGCCGACTTCGCCGTGGCCATGGGCGGGGGCCAGATCAAGACCGGTTCGGCGTGCCGCAGCGAACGCATCGCCAAGTACAACCGGTTGCTGGAGATCGAAGCCGAACTGGGCAAGGCCGCGGTCTTCGGCCGGTAAGCGACTTTACCGTCGATCCGCAACCCGAGACTCGACCAGCGGACGGAGCAACTCGAAGGTCCGCGTGGTCGCGCCAAGCTGGCTGGCCACGAGGGCCTTGGCCCGCTGGCCCAACGCGGTGGCGAAACTCGGGTCCTCGAGGCACCGGCGCACGAAGGCGGTCAGGGCGGCCGCGTCGCCAACCACGACCGCCGCGCTGCGATCGAGCATGGTGGCAACGATATCGCGGAAGTTCCGGGTGTTCGGTCCGAAGGAAACCGCCGCGCCGTAGGCGGCCGGTTCGATCATGTTTTGGCCGCCTCGCGGTCCGAGGCTTCCGCCCACAAACGCGATGTGGGCCGTTCCCCACCAGGCCCCCAACTCGCCGACCGTATCGACCAGAAGCACCCGGGCGCGCGGGTCGGGCCCTTCGGTTTCGAGCCGGCTGCGGCGTTGCCACGCCAGGCCCGACTGGTCGAGCAGCCTGCCGACGGCCGCGAATCGGTCGGGGTGCCGGGGAACGAGGATCAGGCGCAGGCGTGGCCACGCGGGCCAGAGCAGCCGGAACGCGTCGAGGGCGGCTGCCTCCTCGGGTTCTTGGGTGCTGCCGGCCAGAAACACGAGGTCGTCCGGCTCGATGCCCGCCAACCCGCGGAGCCGCCGCGTGGCCGGATTGTCGCGATCCGTTTCGGCCCCGTCGTACTTCATCGAGCCCGTGACGTGGACGGCCTCGGGCCTGGCCCCCAGTTGCCGGAACCGCTGAGCGTAGGTTTCGTCTTGCACGGCGACCAGGTCGAGGCGCCGCAGCACCCAGGCCGCCAGAGGCCGAATACGTCGATAGCCGCGAAAACTGCGCTCGCTCAAGCGCCCATTGACGACCGCCGCCCGGGCCCCCGACTCCTTGGCCGCACGCACCAAATTGGGCCAGAGTTCCAGCTCGGCCAGCACGAGCACGTCGGGCCGCACGCGCCGCATGGCCGCTCGCACCGCCCACGAGAAGTCCAGGGGGCAGTAGAATACCTCGAGGCCCCGGTACTTCTTCGTTGCCAGGGCCATGCCGGTCATGGTCGTGGTCGAGACGACGCATTCCCACTCGGGGCACCGCCGCGCGATCTCGTCGACCAACGTGGCAAGCAGGTTCACCTCGCCGACGCTGACCGCGTGGAACCATACACACGGCCTGACCGACTGGCGCCGAGGCACCCGGCCCAGCAGTTTCGCGCTAAAGCCCTCGCGATACTTGCCTTTGCGAAGGGCTTGCCACACGAGCCAAGGCAAGGCCGCGACCAACAGCACAAGGTACGCCAGGTTGAGAAGGTAGGGCAACACCAGATCCGAGAGGTAGGGCACTCCGCCACCCTTCACCCGAGGCCAGAAACCGCCCATCGCCTCGACGCGCACGGCGACGGGTCGCCTAAGGGACACCGGTTGGGCGCTCGTTGGGGAACTGCTTCCAGTAGAGTTCCTTGAACGGGTTCACCGGGGGCCCCACGGCGTCTTCGTTTTCCAGGCACGGGAGGATTTCTTCCCACCATCGGTCGTAGGCGGCTTCGAGCGTCTTGACCACCTCGGGCTTTTGTGCCGCGAGGTCGACCTTCTCGCCCGGGTCCGTCTGGATGTCGTGCAGTTGCCACCGCTTCTGGCCATTGCGTTGCGCCGACACGAGCCGGTATCGGGCGTTGCGCACGCTGCACTGGGCATACTTCGAGTCAGCCGCCTTGCCCTTGGGCCAGCGGCCCAGGTGGGTGAACAAAACGCGGTCGGGCCAGTTGGCGTTCGAATCCTTGAGCAAGGGCACCAGGCTGCGGCCGTCGAGTCGGGCCGCCACGCCGGGCGCGATCGTGACCCCGGCCAATTCGGCCAAGGTGGGGAACAGATCGACGTGGGCGGTCAGCCGCTTGACGTCGCCGGGGCGCAGCACACCCGGCCAACGCCAGAACGCGGGGACGCGCACGCCTCCTTCATACGGGGTGCCTTTCTGGCCCCGCATTCCCGCGTTGAAGACCTTCACCCCAGCCGTTCCGCCGTTGTCGGTCATGAAGATGACCAGGGTCTGGCGTTCGATGCCCCATTCTTGGAGCCTGGCCAAGAGCCTGCCCATGTTGTCGTCGATATTGGCGATCATGCCGAAAAACGTCGCGGCGTCCCGGCTGACCTTGCCCTCGTAGGGTTTGCGGTACTCGTCGGGGCAGATGAGCGGGGCATGGGGCGCATTGGGCGTGATGTAGGCGAAGAATCGCGACGGACCGCGGCGCTTCTGGTCGATCCATCGCAGGGCCTGCGTGAAGAACACGTCGGTGCAGTAGCCCTGGGTTTTCACAAATCGCCCGTTGTGGAGAATCGCCGGGTTGAAGTATCCATTGCCCGGGGCGTCGCCGCAACTGCCCGGGTAGGTCTGCCCGATCCCACCCGCCCCGTGAATGAACATCTCGTCGAATCCCCGTTTGTCGGGCCATCGATCGGGTTCATCGCCCAGATGCCACTTGCCGAAAATGCCCGTGGTGTACCCCGCCGATTTCAGCACTTGGGCCAGGGTGGTGGCCTTGGGGCTCATGCGTTCGCGCTCCATGATCGTGTGCGTCACCCCCGACGTGAACTCATGCCGGCCGGTCATGAGGGAACACCGTGTCGGAGCACACGTGGGGCTGACGTGAAAATCGACGAAACGCACGCTCTCGTCGTGCATCCGGTCGAGGTGCGGAGTACGGAGCACCGGGTTGCCGTGGCACGACAGGTCGCCGTAACCCTGGTCGTCGGTCATCACCAAGACGATATTCGGCCGCCGGCCGGCAAGGTCAAGGTCCTGCGCGAAGCAAGGCCAGACGATCGCCGCCAGCGCCGCGACCAGCGACACGATCTCGCCCGCGCGATTTGGCGACATGACCATTTCCTCCCGATCAAAGTCTTCGATGCTCAATCCATGCCCTCGTGGAGTTCTCCACCATACGACACCGATGCCGTGCCCGCAAGCTGCCGCCAGAACTGGCCCAGCGGCCGCAAGTCGGCCGGTGGCAGCGTGCCTGGGGCATACGCCGCACGGCAATACAGGCTGGCCAGCATTCGGGCACCGTGCGCCAAGCCCGCCTCGCGTTCGCCCACCTGGTGAGCAAACTCGTGGGGCGTTTGGTCGGGCGACCTGGCGCAACCCTGCTCGCGTGCCCAGGCCTCCAACGCCTCGAAACTGTACCGTACAAGCTCGTCGGGCGAAAGCCGTTCCGCCGCCCCGGTGGCAAAGGGGTCCGAATAATCGGCGAAAGCCTTGGCCCGAGGGACCGGCGCCGCAGCCGGTTGCTCGGTAGCGGCACCGACTGGTCGCGGCTTGCCGCCGAAAAGATGCTCCCAGAAACGTCGCAGTTCCTCAAGAACCCGGCGTACCTCCTCCGCCAGTTGTCGCCCATGACGAAACAGCCACACGAGGACCGCCACCGCGATCACCCCGTAAAAGGCCCATCGGAGGGCGCCGGCAATCCACGGCCACGCCTCGGCCAAGAACGACCGCTGGCTCGCAGGCGGCTCCGGCGGTGCGGGAGGCGGGAGGGAACCCCGTGCCGCGGTCTTCGATTTCGCGTCGTCGCGGTTTGCCTTCTTGGCTTCGGAGTTCGACGAGGTCGCTTTCGCGTGGCCATCCTTCGGCGCGGGGCCCGACGACGCGGACGCGTTCTCGCCCCTGGCGTCGAAACGGCTGGACGGTTTCTGCGATTCGCCTTGCTTCGGCTTCCCCTGGTTGGCCCGTCTGCCCTCCTCGCCCTGGCTGTCTTGAACTCCCGGGCCTTTCTCGGCCGTCGGGCCTTTCGACGGCTCCGCCGGCCCGGTCTTCTCTCTGTCCCGATCGTCCGGGGTAACTCTGTCGTCCTGGGCGACTCTTGCCCTATCCCTACGCGGGTCGAAGGCCCCTTCGTTTCCCATCGCATACCGCGAGGCTTTGCGTTCGGGCGAGGTGTATCGCGTGACGAGGTCGTCCCAGGAATACTCGGGGTTGGGGCGCGGCAAGAGCAAGGCGAACCACAGGATCGCGCCGATCAGCCCCGCCCCCACGGCGATCCACATGGCGGCCATTGCTACGGGCATCGGTAGCCTGCGTTGACGAAGGTAGCGTCGCAGGCCGAGAAACGTGGTCGTCAAGAGCAGACCTAAGCCGCTGGCCACGTAGGCCACCAGCAGCTTGAAGACGTATCGCCGCTGGTCCATCGCTCCGGCGGGCACCAGGGTCTGCCCCAGACCGAAGACCGGCAGGGCCGCCAGCGAGAAGTACACGATCCAGACGCCCGGCGCATGGGGTTTGGCCTGCCCGTCGCGAGATCGCACCCACCACGGCCTCGACATGCCGTCGCGCGAGGCATCTCGCTCGGGCTTGGCCGCGTGGCGATCAGTGGGCTCGTCCACGGTGTCCGTCGTGGTGCCGTCGGGTTCGTGACTCGTCTCCGCGCGATTCAGTCCGGCGACCTGAAGCAATCCCTGACCCGACGAGTCCTGGGTCTCGTCGATCAAGGTGCAGTCCCAAACCAGTTGGTGGGCTGCCCACCAGATCAGCCCCAAGAGACCCAGGTTGACCACCAAGCCCACGGACCCCAGGCGTCCACCCTCGGCCACGACGAACTTGTGGATGGCCAGGGCGGTCAAGAGCGCCAGCGGCATGGCGTACATGGACGCCCGCTCGGTGCCCAGTTCGATCGAGATCCGCCCGATCAACACCGCGGCCATGACAAACAGCGCCAGCACGAACGTCAACCGCCCCTCGTACTGGCCCTGGTAGAAGATCTCGACCAGAAAGAACACGAGGCTCCCGACCATCACCATGATCAGGATCGGGCTGACGGCGATGACCAGATAATCGGCCAGGGTCTTGTCGAGTCGGCCGGTCATGGCACGAGGTCCGATGCTTCGGATGATTCGCGGGCGCGCGGATGGCAAGCCCGTGGCGCTTGCGCTCATTATCGTGTCCGCCCGCGAGCCATGAAACCGGTCGGCCTCCTCCTTGACTCGGCCTGGACAAATCGTATAATCACATGCTGTTGTACGGTGAATGCAGGGTAGCCCCGATGATCACAAGGACCGGCGTGCACGCACTTGCGGCCCTGGCCGAACTGGCCAAGCTTCCGCATGGGGGCTACGTGGGTGCGGCGGAACTGGCCGAACGCATCGATGCCCCCAGGAACTACCTCGGAAAGCTATTGAAGTCCCTGTCTCAAGAGGGGATCCTCGAATCGCAGAAGGGCAAAGGGGGTGGCTTTCGTCTGGCGCGAGCGCCCGAGGCCATCTCGCTTTACGAGGTCATCGAGACGATCGAGCACCTAAGCCGGTGGAACGGGTGTTTCTTGGGGCGGCCCCGGTGTTCCGAGGAGTCGCCGTGCGCGGTCCACCGCCGTTGGGGACCTATCCGCGATACCTATTTGGATTTCCTGCGCGACACCAGGGTCTCGGATCTCGTGGCGCGGAGCGCGTCGAGCCCGGCCGATGGCGACGGATCGGGTAGACCCCTGGACACGCAACCGCAACCCGTCCCCTCGGTGGAGCCATTCCATGAAAGCAACTGAAATCCTCAGCGCCGAGCATCGTGTGATCGAGCAAGTGCTGGACTGCCTCGAACGACTGGCCGAAGACTCCGAGCGCGTCGGCCGGGTGGACGTCGAGTCGGCCGAGAAGGCGCTTGACTTCTTCCGCAACTTCGCCGATCGCTGCCACCATGGCAAGGAAGAGTCGCACTTATTCCCGGCCATGGAGGCCAAGGGATTC
>DYLT01000011.1:0-11828 GCA_020721945.1 Blastopirellula marina | reverse complement strand
CCACCATGGCAAGGAAGAGTCGCACTTATTCCCGGCCATGGAGGCCAAGGGATTCCCTCGGGAGGGTGGTCCGACGGGGGTCATGCGTTATGAGCACGAACTCGGTCGCGCCCGGGTGTCGGCCATGCGCGAGGCCGTCGCGGGGGCTCAGGCAGGGGACGCGGCAGCGGTTCGACGATTCGCCGAGCACGCCCGGGCGTACATCGCGCTGTTGCGCAACCATATCGAGAAGGAAGATCACTGCCTGTTCACCATGGCCGACCAGGCGCTGGACGAGGCCGACCAGAACCGGTTGCTCGATGCGTTCTCGCGGGTCGAGTCCGAGCACATCGGGGACGGCGTCCACGAACGTTATCTGCGGCTTGCCGACGAACTGACCACGCGACTCCAGATACCAACGCGGCAATCGTCGACTTCGGGCGGCCGTTGTTGCGGACATTAGCCCCTGGGGACGATGTCGTTGTTCGACTTCCCTGCACGAGGAGCCATGCCATGGGGACTACAGGGCTTCGAAACGCGGCGGTGCTCAGTTTTTTTGTAAGCATCGCCATCCTGCTGGTGGGCGGCCATTTCGCCAAGGAGAAGGTGCCGCCCATTCCCGACAAGGTGGTTACCGGCGACCGCGTGTTGACCGACCGGCCATCGATCTTGCGAGGCCAGGACGTGTTTCAACGCTATGGCCTGATGGACCACGGCAGCGTTTGGGGACACGGCTCGTTGCGCGGGATGGACTTCTCGGCCTACACGCTCCATTGCGTGGGCCATCTCGTCCGGCAATTCCATGCCTCCGGCGGGCAGTTGCCGCCGGATGCCTATAAGAGCCTTCCCCCCAAGCCCCGCCGGGAACTCGATGAGTTGGATACCCGGGTCGCCAGAGAGTTGCGGGTCAATCGCTACGACGGGAACACCGGGGTGCTCGAGCTGACGGCCCCGCTGGCCTCGGCCTTCGCGCAGATGCGCCAGTTCTGGGACCACGAGTTTGCCGAGGGCGATGTGCACTACGGTTTTCTTCCGAACACCATCCCGACGGCCAAGGAGCGGCAGGACCTCGCCGATTTCTTTTTCTGGACCGCGTGGGCGGCGGGGACCAACCGGCCCGGCTTGGACTACAGCTACACGAACAATTGGCCCTCGGACCGTAGCGTGGGGAACTTCGCCTCGACCGAGGCGCTGGTATGGAGCATTGCCTCGATCATCGCGTTGTTCGCGGTGCTGGGGATCGTTGTCTACGTGGTGCATCGCTATGGGTTCTTCTACGGCGAGTCGAAGGCGGTCGAGGCCGGCTATGCCCTGCTCAGCGCGCCCGTGACGCCGAGCCAGCGGGCCAGCGCCAAGTTCTTCCTCGTGGCCGGCTTGCTCTTCATCGTGCAGATCTTCAACGGGGGCCTCTTGGCGCATTACACGGTCCACCCGGGGACGTTCTACGTCCAGTTCATCGGCGAGATGTACCCGTACAGTTGGGCGAAGAGCTGGCACCTGCAACTGGCGATCCTCTGGATCGCCGTATCGTGGATCGGCACGGCCGTGTATCTGGCTCCGCTGGTCGCCGGGCGCGAACCGCCCAGGCAACGCCTCTTGGTGAACATCCTCTTCGTGGCCGCCGTGGCGGTCGCCGTCGGCAGCCTGGCCGGCGAAGTGCTGGGCATCCAGGGCCTGCTGTCGAACCTGGGCGAGAGCACCTGGTTCTGGCTCGGTCACCAAGGTTGGGAGTACCTGGAGCTGGGCCGGCTGTGGCAGATTCTGCTTTTTGGCGGGCTGATCTATTGGCTGGTCGTGGTGTATCGGGCGATGGCGCCGGTGCTTCGCCGCCAGCCTGCCGAGGCCGAGGATGCCTCGGACCGGCGATCGCTCTTGCTGTTCTACGTGCTCAGCGCCATTTTCGTCGTCGGGTTCTTCGGTTTCGGCCTGTTCTACGGCCGCGGCACGCACATCACCGTCGCCGACTACTGGCGGTGGTTCGTCGTCCATATCTGGGTCGAGAGCATCTTCGAGTTCTTCGGGGTCGCCGTAATCTCGCTGTTCCTCGTGACGCTCGGGCTGGTCTCGGTCAAATCGGCGTTGCGGGTCGCGTATCTGACAGCGATTCTGGTGTTCCTCAGCGGAATCCCCGGAACGGCCCACCACTACTTCTGGTTCGGTGGGCCGAGTTTCTGGCTCGCCATCGGAGGCGTGTTCAGCTCATTGGAGCCGATCCCGCTCATCCTGCTGGTCGTCCGCGCGTGGATGGAGTACAAGTCGATCCGGGAAGCGGGCCGCGAGTTCCCCTACCGCTGGCCGTTGTACTTCCTCACGGCCTCGAGCGTGTGGAACTTCGTAGGCGCCGCGTTGTTCGGGTTCATCATCAACTTGCCGATCATCAACTACTACGAGCACGCCACGTATTTGACCAGCAATCACGGCCACACCGCCTTGTTCGGGGTGTACGGCATGTTGGCCATCGCGCTTATCCTCTTCTCGTGGCGCGGTCTTGTAGACAACAAGTACTGGAACGATCGGCTGCTTCGGGTCAGCTTCTGGGGTCTCAACGGCGGACTCTTCTTGATGTTCCTGACCGGCTTGTTGCCCATCGGCGTGTTGCAGGTGTGGTACGCGTACGACCAGGGGTTCTGGTGGGGAAGGAGCGCCGAGTTCTACAACCTACCGCTCGTGCAGACCCTGGGGAACTGGCGAATCGTGCCCGACACGACCATCATCGTGCTCGGCGCGTTGCCGCTGTTGTACTTCCTGGTGACGACCTATCCCCGGTTGCGCGCGGGGAGCGAGAAGGCCGTGGGGGATTGACAAGGGGGCCCGTCCGCCTCATGTTGTGTCCTTCTGGCGGACGTCCCTGTCGCTCTTCCGGCTTTCGTCCCATGCCCGACGCACGTGCCATCCTCATTACCGGGGCCTCGACCGGCATCGGCGAGGCGTGTGCCCTCCAGTTCGATCGTCGTGGGTTTCGCGTCTTTGCCGGCGTGCGATCGGCCGAGGCTGGCGAGGCCTTGCGGCGCAAGGCTTCGTCGAACCTGGTTTGCCTCTATCTCGACGTGACCGAGCCGGCGTCCATCGCCGAGGCGGCCGACGCGATCGACGCCGCCGTGGGCGCCGCAGGGCTCTGGGGGCTGGTGAACAACGCCGGGATCGTGGTCCATGGGCCGGTCGAGATCGTGTCCTTGGACGAGCTGCGTCGGCAGTTCGAGGTCAATGTGATCGGGCAAGTGGCGGTGACGCAGAAGATGCTGCGGCTCGTGCGGCGCGCGCGGGGACGGATCGTCAACATGGGATCGGTCAGCGGGTTCGTCTCCGCGCCTCACTTGGGCCCATATGCCGCCTCAAAGCACGCCCTGGAGGCGCTGACCGATTCGCTCCGCGTCGAGCTGGCCCGCTTCGGGATCGGGGTGTCGATCGTCGAGCCGCAGAGCATCCAAACGCCGATCTGGACGAAGGCGAGGACCTCGGCCGATGCCCTGGTGCGCGGCCTGACGCCGCAGGCCGAGGAGCTCTACGGCAAAGAGATGCGCTTGGTGGGACGGGCCGTGGAGAGGTTCGAGACCCGCGGCCTGCCGGTCGAGCGGGTGGTGCGCGCCGTCGTCCACGCCCTGACGGCCCCCAAGCCCAAACCGCGCTACCCCGTGGGGCTTCAGACCCGGCTCGCTTACCTCCTGTGGCACCTCCTGCCGACCTCGCTTCGCGACGCGATTCTGCGGCGCGAGACGGGCTTGGGATGATCCCGTGCCGCATCGCCTCGCCGTGTGCGATCCGGCCAAGGGCGCGGCGGAGGCCCTAATCGGAAGGGCTAGTGTTCAGCAGAAGCGAGCGGAGCACGGCCTCCGCCCCGCCCGTCGTATTGGCGTAACGCGAGTAGGCCAACAGGTCGTCGAGCAATTCCTGCATCCGCGTGGCGCCGCCGACCACGTGCGGCACCAGGTCCTCGGCGTCCTCGCGGAGCCGGCCTTCCAACTCCGCGATCTGCTCGGCCATGGCGCGGGCGGTCTCGGCGAGGCGTTCCTTCGACCGGTGCGGATCGGTCTCCAGGTCGCCGGAAATCTGGGGGGCCGAATCCAGAAGTCCGTTGGCGATCACCGTGTTGCGGAACCACCGCAAAAGCGTGCTTCGGGCGATCGTGCCGATGGGTTGCCCTTGGTCGACGATGATCACGCGGCGGATGGAAACGCGGCAAAGAAACTCGTAAATCGTGCGGATCGGCGTATCGCCCTCGTAGCAGATCACGTGGGGCTTCATCACCTCGCGGATCGGGCGGCTCCAATACTTTAACGACACGAGGGCGGCCATGAGGTCCTTCTCGGAAACGATCCCCGACAGGTGTCCCTGGGCATCGACCACCGGCGTCGAGTTGATGCGCGAGCGGAGGAAGAACTCGGCCGCCTGGCCCACGGTGTCGTCGTCGCGCAGGCACGCGACCGCGGGGGTCATCACATGGCGCGCGAGAACCCCTTGGAACAGGCTGCCCGGCTGCTCGCCGTCGGCCAGTTCCAAGTCGCTCGATTCGGCCAGGGACTCGAACCGCACCACGCGGTCGCGTCCCGAGCGCTTGGCGCAAAGAAGGGCCTGGTCGGCCTGGTCGACCAGTTGCTCGGGGGTTTGCGTGTCCTCATGGCGCTGCGCCGTGCCGAAGCTGCCCGTGATCCGCAACGCCATGTCGCCGATCGGCACGGCGAGTTCGGCGATCTGCTGTCGGGCACGCTCGGCCCACTGTTCCGCCCCCTGCTCCCCGGTCTCGGGAAGCATGATGCAGAACTCCTCGCCGCCGTGCCGGCAAACCAGGTCGCAGGCTCGGGAGATCTCGACGAGCCGCCTGGCCACGGCCTTGAGCACCGTGTCGCCGGCCTGATGGCCGTGGACATCGTTGATCCGCTTGAAAAAGTCGATATCCATCATCACGCAGGACAGCGGCAATCCAAGCCGCCTGGCACGCTCCCACTCCTTGGCCAGTGCCTCGTAGAAGGCGCGGCGCGTGATCAGGCCGGTCAAGGGATCGGTCTGGGCCATGCGGCTTAGGCGGCGTTCCAGCGACAAGACCCGCGCACCCGCCCTCATGCGCGCCAGCAGTTCGGAGCGATCGACCGGTTTGCGGAGGAAGTCGTCGGCGCCGCCTTCCAATCCGGCCACGGTCTCGTCGAGTCTCGACTTGACCGACAAGAAAACCACATAGACGTAGTGGGGCAACTCGAGCTGGCGCACCCGGTGGCACAGTTCCAGACCGTCGAGTCGCGGCATCTCCCAGTCGGTCAACAAGAAGTCGGGACAGCGACTCCGGATGCGTTCCAGGGCCTGCTCGCCGTCGGCCGCTTGTTCCACAGCGTAACCGGCCTTGGAAAGCCAGTGGGCGACGATGCGCCGCATCGATAAGTCGTCATCGGCCACCAGAACCGTCAGAGGTCCGGCGGCCACATCGCCACTGTTTGATTGCATACTCCAAACATCCAATCGCGTCGGGTTGTCGTGGCCCGCTCGTCGAAGCATAGCTTCTGGCCACGCTCCGTGCGGAGGGATCGCCTCACCCGGCGCGCAGCGCTTCGCGCGGCAAGGCCGGAGCACGCGGTAGCGCCGTTGCAGACGGCATAGCCGCTACGGCCGATAGGATGCGGCGCGTGCCGGGTCGGGCGCTACACGGCCCATTCTCGGTAATGCCGCCCGATTTCGGCCTCCTTCGGGTCGCCCGCGAAAAGCACCACGCGATACCTGAGCGAGACCGACTGGCCCGCCGGCAACTGCCAGGACTTGTCCTGGAAGTTGAACGGCGTGGGCGAAATGAAGCCGTAATCGCGGGTGAACCACGGCGAGGGGGCCCAGGGGTTGGCGGGATGGTCCCAGAGTGCGATCCCCTCGACCACGTCGCCCGCGGCACCCTGGCGCTTCCCCCAGTAGCAGCACCACGCCGCCTTCTGGCCGAAGGTCGCCTTCTCGCCGCGTTGGCCTTCGGAGTTCACCAACGTGCCGCCTGCCCAAGGGATGATGTCCGGCGCGGCGCGCACCGCGAACAGCGAATGGTTGGTCTTCTGCACCGTCACGTCTTGGACCGCGGTCCACCGGATCTCGGCATCCACGAAGCGCAACCGGGGGTTGACGACGCGGATCGTGAATTTCCGCTCGTCGGACATGACCACGGGCTTTCCCGGCGGACGCCACGCACACCGGTCGAGGATTTCAGCCGACTCGGGCGTGACCTGCCCCAGCTTCGCCTCCTCGGACACGATTTGCCCAAGCGGCACCGGACCCTGCCAGTAATTGGCCCCGTTGACGCGGTCGCACGCGAACAGCAGCGAGCGGTGGTGCGGGTACGGCACCGAGGTCTCGGTCGTCAGCGACAGGCCCGACACCGGACCCGCCAAGGGATAGAAATACGGGTACTTCTGCGTGGGATGGGCACGGTAGCTGGTCACGAGGTGGTTGGCCCAACGGACCCAGATCTGCGGGCCGTCCTGGTACGCCGTCAGCTTGTCGGCTCCGGGCTCGGGTTTGGGTTGGGCCGAGGCCCGCGACATCATCCCGAGTCCCATCGCGGGAACCGCTGCCGCGACGGACCACCGCAGCAAATCGCGTCTGTGGTAATCCTTGGTCATGGGGTACTCCTGCGCAGGCAGCAGAACGTGGTGGCTATTTCCATGCGGCTTTCAAGGCGGCCGCGTAGTCGTCGAAGGCTTGCCGAAGGCGTTCGGGACGGGCCGCGTCTTGGTGAATCCATACCCGGTAGTTCAACCGGATCGCAACGCCCGGCGCGAAGGTCTTCGGCTTGACGCCCGGCCAGCCGACGCAGAGGATCCCGTAGTGCCGCGTCAACCACGTCGGGGGGAAATCGGGGTGGCTGGGATCGACGAAGATGGCCGCTCCGCTGGCCTCCGACGACCCGCCAAAATGGGCGGAAAGGTCGGCCCAGGCCAGAGGCGTGTCGGGCAGGTCCTCTTTCGTCCGGCCGCTGGGAACCGTAATCACCGTATCCCGACGCGGCGCGTATCGCAAGTTCAATCCACCGTAACTCTTGGCCGGCGCGCCCCAAAGCGTCACAGGCCGATCGACCGGCACCAGGCACAGTTCGACATCGATCGCTCGGGCCCCGCCCGCCGGTTTGTAAACCCGAAGCCAGACCCGCTCGATCATCACCTTGCGCTGCCCCACAAACCAGCCGTTCTCGACCCCCAGCACGGCGGCCACGGGAGTGGCCTTGCGGGCGAGCCAGCCGACAAAGCGCTGCTGGATATTGCCGTAGACCCAGAGGTCGTACTCGTTGTCGTCGATCCGCACGTGCGGCCACGCCCAAAACAACCCGTGGTGATGGTAATGATCCTTGGGAAAACTCTCGGTGAGCGTCTCGCCCTGTAAACCGAAGATCGGATGGACGAAGCACGCCCGGCTACGCCGCGCGTCGTTCTTTGGGATGGCTTCGTTGGTGATGACGCCATGATTGTAGACCAACACGGGTTGATCGCCGTCGTCCAGGGCCAACGACTTGTCGTCGACCTCCCGGAATCGGAACTCGCCGCTTGGCGTCCCCGCTGCCGCGTCGCCCGGCACCAGTTCGAACCGCCGCGGCGCGGCCTCATCTCGCGCGGGGATGTTCGCCACCAGTCGCGGCCGGCCCGCGGTTCCGTCCGAACCCGACCCCGGCACCACCGCGACACGCACGGCCGATCCGGTAGCCCCCTTTTCCACCAGTCGCCACCCTGGTGCGCGATCGAGGTTCACCCCGGGACCAATCTCCGGGGCGATCTGAAGCGGCCCCTTGGCCGCCGGTATCTCGAGCACCGGAGTCGTTGCGGCCCGGATCACCGGAGCGACCACCAACACGAACAGCCATGGGACGAGCCAACACGCGATGCGGCGGGGCGTTCGAAGGGAACCAGGGGCAGATCTCATGGGCAAGCTACCTCCATTCGAATCACGACGTCCACACGACGAAGACGCTGATCGACAAGAATTCCCTCGGCGCAGGTCGGACCCTCGCCAACAACATAGCCAGCCGGCACTCACCGGGCAAGCACGAAGGGGTCGGGTCTCCTTTGGACGCTCCTGCAATTGGGCGTGGGTGCGGAGCCCCCACTCTACTGCGTCATGCGGTTTTTGCGTGTGGGTGGGGCGCACCCACACGCATCTTGGTGAATAGGGCGCAACCCGCCGCATCTTCCCACTCTAGAGGGGTGTACAGTGCTCTTGGCGACACGGCGTGGGGTTTGGTATAGTCCCGCGTCTTGTCCCTGGCAGGGGTGCCGATCGCCTTCGGGCCACACACAACACCGGTCTGCGCGATGATCCGCTCGCTCGACACGCCGTTTCTTTGGTTGGTGCTCGTGGCCGTCGCGGCACCGGGTTGCGCTGGGTGGAAGAAGCCGTGTTGCTCGCTTTGGCCGTTCGGGAAAGTGTCCGATACAGTGCCCGGCATCACCCCACCGCCCGAACGGATGAGGCAAATCCGCCAAATGGCCGCGCAGGCTGCCCGGCAGGGACCGGCGGAACGGCAGCGCGTGGCTGCCGAACTGGCCGAGATGTACCCCAACCAGCGCGATCCGTTGATTCGCGGCGAGATCGTGCGGGCCGCGGGCAGTCTTTCTGGCCCGGCGGCAATCGCCTTGCTCCGTGAGGGGCTGAAGGACTCGGATTCTGACGTGCGCGTGCTGGCTTGCCGGTCGCTGGGCAAGTTGGGGGGGCCCGAGGCCTCGCTGGCACTGCGCGAGACGCTGGGTTCCGACACCGACCCCGACGTTCGCTTGGCCGCGGCTTGGGCTCTCGGCGAGACCCGCGACCCGCAAGCCGTTGCTTCCCTCGGGGCCGTGCTGGAGGACCGCGACCCCGCGATGCAATATCGGGCGGTCGGGTCGCTCCGCCAGGTAGCGCCGGTGGACCTGGGCAACGATGTCGAGCGATGGCGCCATTATGTGCGGGGCGAGCCGCCCCCACCCGAAAAACCGTTCTCGCTGACGGAGACGCTCCGGGCGATGTTTTAGAGGCGCGCAACCCAACAACTGGCATTGACCGGTTTGGCAGGCCGTCTATAATCCGCGACGATTCGGTGGGCGGAAAGCGTCGTCCTCAAGGACGGGGACGGCCCGCGTACCCTCTTCCTTTGTCGACAGGGAAGTCGCTGGCCCCGGTGGGCCCCCTTCTCGTCCGTTTTCGAAGGACCCTCGCTATGCGGTTACTCCGTGCGCGGCACGCGTTGGTCGCAGCGCTGTTGTTTGCCCTGGTCGGCTGCAAGAGCAACACCGGTGGAACTTGGTGGAACCCCAATCCATTCCAGGGGGCAGCCAGTACCCCACATAACCAATACCCGCCCAAACCGTCGCAGCTCTACGCCGGCTCGGCCACCAGTTCGCCGTCGTCCGGGATTACCTCGGGCAGCACGGGCATGGCGCCTTCGTACCCCTCGGCCGCCGGTCGCACCACGGGCGGATCGGTCGCCTCGTCTGGCACGACCATCAACCCGTCAACGGCGGCCGCGCCAGGCTCTCCGAGCTATCCGACCACCGCGGCCAGTTACACGGCGCCCGGGGGAGGCGCCCGCGCTACCCAATCCTCGCCCTCGGGGCCTGCCGGCACCTCGGGATTTTCGGGCGGTGCTGGGTCGGCCACGGCCTCGGATACTCCGATGAGCCCCCAGCGCGGATTCTACGAATTGCCCGCGGGGTACAGCTCGGGCACGCGCGCGGGGTCAACTATTTCCCCCAGCACGGCGAACAATCCGTACGTCTCGCCAAGCGCGTCGTCCTCGCACGGCGAAAGCCCGTTCCGCTCGTCCCCATCCGGTCCCTCGGGCTCCACGCCGCGGTACGACACCCCCGCCGACCGATTTGGGAACACCGGTCCCAGGGCTCCCTTCCTGTCGAACACGAACCGGTCGGGGGGATTCGATCGCTCGACCAGCAGTGGACGTAGCCCGGGTCTGCCGTACGATGCGAATCCCGGATATCCACCAGCATCCCGATCGAGCCAACCCGCCGGAACCACGACGCCGCGGTCGAGCACGCCCGCAGGTTATGACTACCCTTCGCGCACCGAGCGGTCGCCAATGGGGTCGCCAGGGGCCTCGGGACCGGTTGGCGCTGGCTATGCCAGCCCGACGAGCGAGTACCGGCCTGGTGCGACGGGCTACAACCCGCCGGCGAGCGACTATCGGCCGGATTCCACGAGGTATCAGCCGCCGAGTTATCCGTCGCCCGCAAGCAGTCCGTTTCGCTCGCTCAACCCAAGTGCCCAAAGCGCCAACCACGTCATGCCCGAGGATGTGCCTTACCGTCCTGGCAGCGTGACGGGGTATCCGCAGCGAGCGACCAACGTGGCTGGGTCGTCGAGCGGAACCACCAATCCCTTCAACAGACTGCCCAGCAGCCGTTCGGAAACCGGCGTGACGCCCACCACGGGCTACTCGACCGGCTCGGGGAGCTATCTACGTTAGCCCCAAGACCGCAGACGCCGGGCGACATGGCGGCCTGGCCATCGCACGCCGGGGGCGCCAGCGACGGCTTGCGGCGTGCGGTCGCCAGCATCGTCGATCGAGTCGCGGCCATTGGGGACGAGCGCCTCGGGCGCTAGGCCCGGTTCGTGCCCGAATCCAATGACGCCATCCGGACACGGAACCACCGAAAGCAGGGGCTCGGGGCTCGGTACGCAGGGCTTGCTTTTTCAGACGGCCGAAGGGGCCACTTCGGGCGCATTTTCCGTTTACGAAGCAGCCCGCGAGGGTGCCGGCGCGGGCCACGGGCCGGTCGCTCCGGCGACGGGAACGTGTGCCGGAGGCAGGCCGTCGAGTGCGTCGTCGCGTGGGCGTGCACGGATTTTCGCAAGGATGGTCTCGGCCACGGCCACCGCGTCGCGGCCCTGGTCGCCCGGCACTCGGGGAGAACGCGCTGACCGGATGCTCTCGAGGAAATCGTCGTGCTCCAGAGCAAGGGCATCGACCGGCCCGGGCTGGACGTCTTCGCGGCGCAGGTGCTCGCCCAGCACGTATTCTCGCCGGTCTGGCGGCTCGGCCGCCAAGGCCTCGAGGTCGAGGTCGCCGCAACGCAGGGTTTCGCTCGGCCGCACGAGCGTTGTCTTGCGTGTGGCGAAGTCCATCGACACATGAGCCGTAGGGCACCAGACGTGCATGCGCCGCACCGCCTCGCAACTCACGCGGGAAGCCGTGAGGTTCGCGACGCATCCCGAGCGAAACTCGAGTCGCGCCTGGGCCACGTCTTCGTGCCCGCCGAGCACGGAGAAGCCGATGGCCTCGACCTTGCGCAGAGGTGAGCGGACCAGGGATAGCACCAGGTCGATGTCGTGGATCATCAGATCGAGCACCACGCCGATGTCCATCGAGCGGAAAGTAAAACTGCCCGCGCGCACCGCCTCGAGGTAACGGGGGTTCTCGATCGCCGGCGCGGCGGCGGCCAACGCCGGGTTGAACCGTTCCACATGCCCGACCTGAAGCACCACACGGCGCCGTCGCGCCGCGAGAACCAACTGGTCCGCCTGGCGGACCGTGGCGCAGAGCGGTTTCTCGACGAGTACATGGATCCCCCGGTCGATCAGCTCCAGACCCAGCTCGTGGTGGAGTCGGGTGGGCGCGGCGATCACGGCGGCGTCAAGGCGGTCGAGAAGGGGGCGGTGGTCGGCCAGGGCGTCGGTCCCGCACTCCGTGGCCAAGCGATTTCGCGCGGCCTCCACCGGATCGACCACGGCAACGAGCTGGACGCTTGGGTTGTGGGCGAGCTTCTGAGCGTGAAACCCGCCAAGTCGGCCCGCGCCAAGGACGGCCACTCGAAGCGGAGGGTGCGAAGACATAGGAGGAGGAGGGTGGGAAGTTGATGGTTGATGGTTGATGGTTGATGGTTGATGGTTGATGGTTGATGGTTGAT
>DYLT01000574.1 GCA_020721945.1 Blastopirellula marina | reverse complement strand
CTTGCGCAGGGCCCAGACGAGATTCTGTTCCTCGGTGTCGTGGAGCAGTGATGTCCGCAGGCCGAGCCGCTTGTGCTCCAGCGCTTGCAGCCGCTCCGAGACCGCGTCGTCGAAAAACTCCACGAGCAGAATGGACTCGCAGGGTTGGGCGTCCAGCTCCAGCAGATCGCGGGCCGCCTTGAAGGCGAGCTGGCCCTGGGTCTGGTCCAACAAGATGCGGTCGATGTGCTCGATGGCCGCGGGGACCAGCTCCAGCAACTCGACCGTTGCCTGCATGGCTTCGGCCACTGAGGCAAAGAAGACAAGGCCGAGTCCTCTCTGGCGCGGGAGGGGAACGATCTTCAGCTCCGCCGAAACGATCGCCGCCAGCGTGCCTTCGCTGCCGGCCAGGATATGAGCCGGGTTCAGCGGGTCACACACGAAGTGCTGGAGGCCGTAACCCGGCCAGCGCTTGCGCAATTCCAGCGGCATCCGCTCCGCGATTTCTCGCGCGTGCCGCCGCACCAGGCGATAGACGCGCTCGCGCTGCGCTGCCAGGTCGTCGCTCTCCCCACCGGCGGTTGCCAGGCGACCGTCGGCCAGCACGAGGTCCAGGGACACGACATGGTCAGCCGTCGTGCCATAGGCTGGCGTGTAGGAACCGGAAGAGTTGTTGGCGATCATCCCGCCCAGCGTCGCGCGCGAACTGGTCGCGACATCGGGGCCGAACCAGAAGCCGGAGGGCTTGAGGAACTGGTTGAGCTGGTCCAGCACGACACCGGCCTCGACGCGCACCGTCTGGCGCTCGAAATCCAGATCGGAGATGCGCCGATTGAACCGCGAGAAATCGACCACCAGCCCGCGGCCGATGGCGCCACCGACCAATCCCGTGCCCGCGCCGCGCGGAATGACAGGCACCCCCGCCTCCGCCGCCGCGCGAATGACGGCGCTGGCCTGGGCCGCCCCGCGCGGAAACGCCACCGCGATCGGCTCGACCTGGTAGATCGAAGCATCTGTGGCATACAACTGCCGCGTCAGATTGTCGAAGGCGACTTCACAACCTGTGGCGGC
>DYLT01000287.1 GCA_020721945.1 Blastopirellula marina | reverse complement strand
GCCCTTCGTGATCGCCTCCGGTCGGCCTATCCCTTCCACCCTGCGCTCATCGACCTGATGCGCGAGCGGTGGGCGGCGATCCCGGACTTCCAGCGGACGCGGGGAGCGCTGCGGTTCCTTGCCGCGTGTCTGCGCGCGGCGCATCGGGACGGGAAGTCGCGGGCAATCCTCGGCCCCGCGGATGTTCCGATCGCCGACTCGGAGGTGCGGCTCGCGTTCTTCAAGGAGGTTGGCCAGCAGTCCGACTTCCAGGCGGTCCTCGAGCACGACTTCATCGGATCGAACGCACGGGCCCGTCGCATCGACGAGCGGCGCGCGAAGGAGGTTCCAGGCGAGGCGGGCAAGCGGCCGGCGTCGCGCCTGGCGACGGCCATCCTGATGTACTCGTTCGGCGGGTTGCGCCGCGATGGCGCCGCCGAGGGCGAGATACTGCCGCCCGGAATCACCGAGGCTGAACTCATGGCCGTGTGCGTGGGCCCCGACCTCGACAGCACGACCGCCCAGGCCTGCCTCAAGGAGCTGAAGGAGCAGTGCCTCTACCTGCACTTCGATGGCGTGCGCTACTGCTTCAAGAAGGATCCGAACGTCACGTTGCTCGTCGAACAGGAAGCCGACCTCGTGGCGCGCGACGAGGCGCGCGTCCGCACCCGCATCCAGGAGATGATCGAGGAGCGCCTGGCGGGCCAGCGCACCGCGATCGTGTGGCCGCCCAGGCCGAGCGACGTCCCTGATCACGATCCGTCGTTCCTGGTCGCATACATGCCGTTCGAGTTCGGCACAAAGACCGGCCGGGACACCGAGGCGGTCGAGTACTTCGAGAAGGCGGTGAGCAAGCAGCGCGACTTCCGGAACGGGCTGGGCTTGGCCATCCCCTCGGAGGATCAGGTCGAAGCGCTGCGCCGGGTGGTGCGGTACCTCCTCGCCATCGAGCAGGTACGCTCGAAGGCGAAGCAGCTCAACCTCACCGACGCACAGAAGGACCAGCTCAAGGAGCGCGAGGCGACCGAGAAGGCTGCCGCGGAGTCTGCGCTGCTGAAGCTGTACATGGAGGTGTGGCTGCCTCGCGCGGAGAACGGCTCCATCGGGATCGAGAAGATCGCCGTGGGCGGACGCCCGCTGCAGACGACGCTCGACGAGAAGAAGAAGGCCATGATCCACCAGCGGGTGCTCGAGCTGCTGACGACGGTGCAGCCGCGTGTGTTCGGCTCGGTGACGCCGAGCAAGATCGCCGAGCTCTTCCAGCTCAGCACGGGGGACGCTCCGAAGACCGGCGTGCGGACTTCCGAGGTCGTGGCTGGGTTTTTCACGTTCCTCGGCTTCCCGAGGTTGTCCAGCGAGGCCGTGGTCCGCCAGGCGATCCTGAAGGGCATCGAGACGAGCGTGTTCGGTTACACCACCGGGATGCCGAAGCTGGGCGAGGACAACCGCTACCAGCTCGAGTACGGCCGGGTTGCGCTCGGCCGTCGGCTCGCTGACGACGAGGTCGACCTCGAGACCGGCTTCCTCATCGCGCCCTCCGCGGTGCCCGCCAGGCCGGAGACGAAGCCGGCCGAGGCGACAGATGGGCAGGGCACGACGGACGGCGGCGGCTCCGGAGGTCCCGGCACGGGCGGCGGTGGCACAACCGGAACCGGCACGACCACCGGCGGCACTTCCACGGGGGGAACCGGGACAGTGGTCTCCGGAACGAGCGCGGTCGAGCTTTCGTTCCAGGCCGACCGGAACAAGCTCTTCAACGCCTGGAGCGCACTCGCGAATCTCGCCGACATGGCGGAAGAGGTCAGCGTGACCGTGAAGGCCACCAGCTCGCAACCGTTCGACCAAGGCAAGCTCGACAACGGGGTTCTTGAGCCTCTGCGCGAGCTGGGGCTGATCGAGGAGTAGATGACGCGCACGCCGGCACACGAGGACGGGAGCACGAGGCGCCGGGCACCGGCGAGACGCCAGGCCACGCTCGCGTCCGTTCGTCCCGCGTGCCGGCCGCTTGTTGTGCTCTGGAACAGATCCGCCTGTCCCCATCCGTCGTCCGACGCGCTTTGCCTGACGGGCGCGGCCGGGATGCTCGTCCGTTCAGACCACGGGCCGCTGCGCCAGGAGGTGCGGTGATGGCGCGAGCTGACCTTCTCCTGGACATCGTTCGCGCGGGAGCCCGCGGGGACCAGATGCTGTTCCGAAAGGCGCTCGAAGCGCTGGTGGCCGAGGAGCGCGCCAAGCAGCACCACGTGCTCGCCGACCGGCTCGCCAGCCACCTGCAGCAGACCGGAAACAGCGGGTACGCCCAACCGGTGCCGGCTCGACGAAACGGACAGGCGCCCGACCTTTTCTTCGAGGCCGAGCCGCACAGGCGCCTTGACGATCTGATCCTGCCGGAGGTCGTCGTCGGCGCATGCAGGGAGCTCGTGGAGGAGCACCATCGCGCCGACCTCCTCCGGTCCTACAACCTCGAGCCACGCCACCGCGTTCTCGTCGCCGGCCCGCCGGGAAACGGCAAGACGTCTTTGGCGGAAGCCCTCGCCAGCGAGCTGGCCGTCTCCCTGCTGGTAGTCCGTTACGAGTCCGTGATCGCCAGCTACCTCGGGGAAACCGCGGTTCGCCTCTCACGGCTGTTCGAGCAGGTCCGAACGCAGCGGTGCGTCTTGTTCTTCGACGAGTTCGACGTCGTCGGGAAGGAGCGGGGGGACGTCCACGAGACGGGAGAAATCAAGAGGGTCGTCAGCTCGCTCTTGCTGCAGGTCGATGCGCTCCCCAGTTACGTGGTCGTCGTCACCGCGACGAACCACCCGGAGCTGCTCGATCGGGCGGTGTGGCGCCGATTCCAGCTTCGGCTGCGCCTTCCACCCCCGACCCCGGCGCAGGTCCAGGAGTGGTTTCGCCGCTTCGAGGAGCGTCTCGGTGTGAAGCTGGGCGTGGCCTTGAGCGCCATGGGGAAGCGGCTCCGGGGCCTGAGCTTCGCCGAGATCGAGCAGTTCGGTCTCGACGTCCAGCGGCGGTACGTGCTCACCCTCCCCAACGCCGACATCAAGAAGATCGTTGAGGAGCGACTGAAGCAATGGGAGCAGCGCTTCAGCCTGTCCAAGCCCGCCGGCAACGAGGGAGCCGATGCCTGAACGTCCTCTGTTGATCCTCCCGGCGCCGGGGGAGCCGGAAGGGCGTGCCACCAAGACCGGCCGCGGAGGCCCACCTCGACTACCGACCAAGCCGCGGCAAGGGGAACGGCTCGCGCCGAGATTCGCCGCCCTCCAGCAGGCGCTGGACGCGCGGCGAGCTCGTCTGCGCACCGAGGCGGCGGGCCTTGCTCCCGAAGAGGTGATCGTGCTCGAGACGGTCGGGCCGGTCGAGGACTTCATCGTCGCCGTCCGCAACGTCGGAGGTCTGGAATGGCTCGGCGAGGTCGAGGAGGAAGACATCCCGCCGGATGACGACTTCTTCGTCGCGGATCGCGAGGGCGCGCGGACGGACAAGCCCATCCGCGGTCGTGTGTTCCTCGTCTTCACGAACCAGCAGGCGCTCCAACAGATCCTGTCCCTGTGGAATACGTGGAAGTCGGACCGGCCCCTCCCGTGGGGACTCGGGAAGTGGGGCGACGTCTTCGCACAGCTCCGCGACGTCCGCCCGTGGGGGGTCCGGGACAGGCTGATAGAGACGGGGGTCCTCGACGACTGGACCGAGCGGGCCCGGCACAACCAGGAGGTCGTGCCGTGCGAGATCGAGCTGTGGTTCCGCAACGATCCTCATCGGCGGCGGAACGCTCGTGATCGGGTGGGCGGCCTCCTCGCGGAATTGGGCGGCGAGGTCGTGCAAGAAGCGACGATCGAGGAGATCGGATACCACGCGGTGCTCGCGCGGATCCCCATCGGAGCAATCCAACCTCTTCTCGATGAAGCGGGGCGCGACGCGGCACTCGTGCAGTGCGAGCAGATCCAGTTTTTCCGCGCGGCTGGGCAGATGGCGGGCATCGTCGCGGAGGACGGACGGCAGCCGGATCTAGGCCCGCTCGCCGCACAGCCGGCTGACCTCGGCGATCCCGTCGTTGCGCTGTTCGACGGGCTGCCGCTTCAGAACCATCGCCGCCTCGCCGGCCGTCTGGTCGTCGATGACCCAGACGGGTACGAGACACAGTATCCAGCGAGCGAGCGGCGCCACGGGACGGCGATGGCGTCGCTCATCGTGCACGGCGACATCGACGCCGGCGAAGCGCCGCTTGCTCGACAGATCTACGTGCGGCCGATCTTGCAGCCTGACCCGCGAGCGTGGATATCGCCGCGCCCGGAGACGGTCTCCGAGCAGGTTCTCGTCGTGGACCTTCTTCATCGAGCCGTGCGCCGCCTGTTCGAGAGCGAGGGAGGCGAGCCGCCCGCCGCCCCGCAAGTCAGCGTCATCAACCTGTCGATCGGCATTCGGGATCGCCTGTTCGACGGGACCATGAGCCCGTTGGCCAGACTGCTCGACTGGCTCGCCTGGAAGTACCGTGTCCTGTTCGTCGTCAGCGCAGGCAACCATGCGCACGTGATACAGCTCTCGGTGACAGGTCCGCAGTTGCGCGCGATGACGCCGCGCGACCTCCAGACCGAGGTGGTGCGGGCGGTGGCCAAAGACGCCCGGAACCGGCGCTTGCTTTCGCCAGCTGAGGCCGTCAACGTGATCACGGTCGGCGCCGTGCATCGTGACGCGTCAACCGGAGCACCACCGCCCAACGCGATCCCGCCGTTCATCAATGACGGCCTACCCAGCGTCATCAACGCCCAGGGGATGGGCTATCGACGCGCGATCAAACCCGACATTCTGGCGGCAGGGGGGCGCGTGGTTCTGCGCGAGGCGATTGCGAAGACCCCAACGGCTACACTGGAGGTTCTCGAGTATGCATGTCCGCCTGGTCAACGTGTTGCCGCACCGGGGCGGACGCCGGGCGACCTCGCGTATACGCGGCATACCCGTGGAACAAGCAACGCGACTGCGCTTGCGAGTCGTGCTGCATGCGAGCTGTACGACGTGTTGGATGCGCTGCGTGACGAGCCCGGAGGCGAGTTGATCGATGTGCTTCCTCGGGCCGTGTGGTTGAAGGCGCTTCTCGTCCACTCGGCCTCGTGGGGCGATGTTGGCCAGGTACTGGATCAGATCCTGCGGACGAGACAGAACAGCCGGCAGTTCAAGGAGTACCTGACCAGGCTTCTGGGTTACGGCGGCATCGAACCGGACCGCGTCCGCGAGTGCACTCAGCATCGAGTCACCGCGCTCGGTGGCGGTCAGCTTCAAGCCGAGCAGGCACACGTGCACCGGTTCCCGTTGCCTCCCGGGCTGAGCGGACAGCGAGGCTGGCGCCGGCTCACAATCACGCTGGCCTGGCTCACGCCCATCAACCCAGTCCACCAGTCATGGAGGCGTGCAGATCTCTGGTTCACTCCCCCGACTGACCCACTTCAGATCAAGCGGCAGCAGGCAGAATGGCGCGCCGTTCAGCGGGGCACCGTGCAGCACGAGGTGCTGGAGGGGGACAAGGCCGCCGCGTTCGTCGACGGCGACAGTCTTGAGATTCGGGTAAGCTGCCGGTCAGATGCAGGCGCACTCGGGGATGCCGTCCCCTACGCGCTGGCGACGACTCTGGAAATCGACGAGGAGATCGACGTCGACATCTACGATGAAGTCCGTGTGCGCGTGCATGCCGCCAGAATCCAGGTCACGCCAGGGCCGTGATCAACGCTGCAAGCGGAGTCCGCTCCACGCCGGCCGCTGTTGGCCCCACAGCTCGCGGCGGATGATCTGCCGCAGCTCCCTCTCGCTCATCTGCTCGACTCCGTCGACCGACTCGAGGAACAGGATCTGCTCCTGGATGTCGGGCGCGAGCAAGGTGAGGTCCATGAGCTGGGTCAGGCGCGCGCGGGTGAGGCCGAGGCGGCGGGCGACCTCGGCGCGATCGCGAGCGACGCCGCGGTCGATGGCCTCCTGGATCTTGTGGGCGAGCGCAAGCATGATCGCCACGCGGGCGGGCCGGCGGACACGCTCGGGCGGCGGCTGGGGCGGGCCCTGGACGAAGGTCTTCCCGTGGCCGCGCTGCACGCGGTGGAGCTTACCCTCGAAGAGGCGGAAGCCCTTGGGCGACTCGGCGGCCGCCTGGGCGGTGCCGGTCGCCCCGACGGCGGCCGTGTCGGCGCCGGCGCTCGCGACCGCGGCGGCAGCGGGCTGCGCGTCGGTTTCGGTCATGGGTTCACCTCGATCGCCCGCGCGATCTCCTCGGCGCTCGGCGCGATGTCCGTCAGGTAGGCGCGCACGTCGCCGCTCGGCTCGTTGACCTCGACGCGCGCTACGACCGCACGCACCAGGCGGCCCCGGTTCTCGTGGCTGAGGCGGTCCCAGATCTTGTCGAAGTCGGCCAGGCAGCGCTCGACCCACCTGGTCTCGAGCTCGATGTCGTCGAGGAGCGCCAGGCGGCGCTGCACCTCGACGAGGCGCGCTTCGAGCCGGCCGAGCTTGTCGCCGGTCTCCTGGAGCTTGGCGTCGAGCAGCCGGCGCGCCGGCCCCGTCACGTTGCTCGCCGACTCGACGAGCCGC
>DYLT01000573.1 GCA_020721945.1 Blastopirellula marina | reverse complement strand
GACCAGTTCGGCATCGGCCTTGATCTGGAAATCGAGCATCCCCACGGCGATGAAGTCGGCGCCGTTCTTGAAGGCGTACTGGAAGCCCTGATACGGCAGGAACGCCCCCGCCGCCAGCACCTTGAAGGCGATCCAGGGCTTGGCCACGGTCTTCATGAACTCGATGGTCTCCTCGGGATTGATGCACCACATGTTGTCGTACCAGCCCTTGCCGCCATCGAGCCAGATGAACTCCTTGCGCAGTTCCTTCGGGGTCGCCGAGGGGTAGTCGTCGCGGTGCAGCGTCTTGACGTAGAAGTCGCACGGCACGCCATGTTGCTCGCACGCGATGGGCACCTGTAACGAGTGGCCGCCCACGCCGACCGGCAGGTCGTGCTTCTTGGCCAGTTCGACGGCCCGGGCGAGTTGGGCCACGGCACCGGCCTTGATCAGGGTGTCCGCCGCCACGCCCCACACGTACAGGGCCACCGCGCCGGTATCCACCTGCGCCTTGATGTGGTCAGCCAGCGACGTGGCGCTCTGGTCCACCTTGACCTCGATGTGGGGGATGAACTGCATGTGCCCGCCGTACTGGCGATTGTAGCGCTCGACCAAGTTGCCGCCCGTCTCGAACACGGTGTTGACGCCGCATTCCTCCGCCACCTTCAACGTCTGAAGGATCTTCTCTTCGGTCGCGTACGCGCGGAACAAGGCATTGACATACTTCAGGTCGCGTGCGTGCATGCAACCCGAGATCAAGTTGCCCCCCAAGAGCAGCCGGCTGATGTTCGCCTTGCCGATCGTGCCGCAGGGAACCGCGCCGGCCTTGCGCGGGGAAGGTCCTCCGGCGTCCTCGGCAGCGGCGGCCTGGCCGGTCGCGCCCGCAAGCGCGGCTCCCCCGGCGGCAATCGACTTGTGGAGAAAATCACGGCGACTGACAGATCTCGGCTCGGACATAACGTCGAATCACTCCTTTCGGCAGAGGGGGCAGACGGTTTCGTAACCGTGCATTGGGCACTGCGGGCGTGAAGGCGACAAGCACGTCGTTCGGCCCGAAGACCGACCGAACTACGGGCCTG
>DYLT01000286.1 GCA_020721945.1 Blastopirellula marina | reverse complement strand
GGCGGGGGTGCGGCCGCTTTTCGACGGTGTGCCCGAGGTCGTCCGGCCGGCCGTGGTCGACGATCTCGACGCGGTGCCGTTGCCGACCGCGCCGATCGTTCCCAATGTGGCGTGCGTGCAAGACCGGATCGCCATCGAGATCATGCGGGGCTGCCCGTGGCGGTGCCGCTTCTGCCAGAGCACGACGATCAAGCGTCCGTTGCGGTTTCGCGAGGTGGAGACGATCGTCCAGGCGGCGGTCGATTCGTACCGCAACACGGGCTATGAGGAGGTCTCGCTGTTGGCGCTGTCGACGAGCGACTATCCGCGGTTCGACGAGCTGATGCGCCGCATGCAGGCGACGTTCCGGCCGCTCCACGTGGCGGTCTCGGTGCCCAGCTTGCGCGTCAACGAGCAGTGGCGCACTTTGGCCGAGCTGTTGAATACCGACCGGCATTCGGGGCTGACGCTCGCCCCGGAGGTCGCCCTGGACGACATGCGCCAGCAGATCGGCAAGCCGATCAAGAACGACGACTTGTTCGCGGGCTGCCGGAAGGCGTTCGAGAGCGGGTTCCACCGGGTGAAGCTGTACTTCATGTGCGGCTTGCCGGGCGAGCGCCCCGAAGACCTCGACGGCATGATCGAGATGGCCGAGACCATCGCGCGGATCGGCAAGGAGGTGCGGGGCCGGCCCGTGACGGTGGTCGTGAACGTGTCGAACTTCGTGCCCAAGCCGCACACGCCATACCAATGGAACGCGATGCAGAGTCGCCCGTACCTGCGCGCGGCCCACCAGCGCCTGCGCAGGCGGCGCACGTGGCGGAGCATCGAGGTGAAGTGCCACGACGTCGACATGAGCCTGCTCGAGGGCGTGCTGGCCCGAGGCGACCGCCGCGTGGGCGAGGCGATCGAGCGGGCGTGGGAGGCCGGCGCACGGCTCGACTCGTGGACCGAGCACGCCAGGCCGGATCGCTGGTGGAACGCGCTGGCCGAGGCGGGCATCGACGTCGAGGTCCTCCTCCACCAGCCCTACGCGTTGGACGCTCGGCTTCCTTGGGACCATATCGGCATCCGCCAGGGCCGCGGTTACCTCGAGAAAGAACAGAGCCGCTCGGCAGCCCAGCGGGCGGCGAGGCTGGGGGCAGGTCCGCCGGAGGCGTAGCCCCTTGCGCGAGTGGTCCTGCTGGTCCGTCCTTCGTGATTCGTCCTTCGCCGTTTCTTATGCCTCGCTACCGACTTCTGGCCATCGACATCGACGGGACGCTGGTCAATAGCCAGGACGAGTTGACGGCCGCGACGCGCGAGGCCTTGGTGCGTGCGGGCAAGGCGGGCATCCAGGTCGTCTTGGCCACGGGACGCCGCTACAGCCGCACGCTGCACCTGGTCGAGCCCTTGGGCATCGACGTTCCGCTGGTGACCGCCACCGGCGCGCTGGTCAAACACCCGCGCGACCACCGCACGCTCTACCGGGCCGAGTTCGATCCGCGCGTCTTGCGACGGATGCTCGATCTTGTCGTGGCCCGCGGCTTCGAGCCCGTGCTCTACGGCGACACCTACACCCAGGGCTTCGACTTCTACCTCACCACCCTCGATACCCGAAACCCCGAGCTGGGCGAGTACCTGACCAACAACGCCGAGTGCGGCCGGGTACGGGCCGACCTGGTCGCTTGCCCGCCTCCCGAGGTCTTCGCGGGCTTTGCGATGGGCACACGCGACCAGATGCTCGACCTCGAGCGGGTTTTGCACGCCGAGTTGGGCGATCGGATTTCGACCCACGTGCTGCGCAGTCCGAAATATGGCGGCTTCTTCTGCGAAATCGCGCCCGGCGGGGTGACGAAATGGTCGGCCATTCGGCGCCTGGCCGAGGACTGGGCCATTCGGGTCGAGGAGATCTGCGCGGTAGGCGACGATGTGAACGACATCGCGATGATCCGCGCGGCCGGCCTCGGGGTGGCCATGGGCAATGCCCTGCCCCAGGTCAAGGCCGCCGCCGACCGCGTCGCCCCCACCCACGACGACGACGGCCTGGTCGAGGTCGTCGGGTGGTTGTTGGGCTAGCGGCGCGTCCTCCTCCCTCCCATCGGCCGCCGGGCGTTAGAATACATGTGCCGATGGAGCCGGTGGGCGAATTGCGTGTTTGGCAAAGGACCGCTGGGAGTGCGGGTGGCCGTAATGCCGATCAACCTCGACAAACCGCGCTTGTGGAACGCCGACACCGCCGCGTCGCTCGATTCCTGCCATCGCGGGTTCATGGATTCCGCGCCCCAAGCATTTCGCGAGACGCGGGCGGCCACCACGGGCTTTGTCCAACGGGCGCGGAAGGCCACGAACGCTTTGCGCGACGTGTCGTTCGTCGCGCTCGAGGAGTACCGGGGCATCCTGTCCACGTTGAGGATGGCGTGCTTGTCCTCCTTGGGCTGTAGATCGGCTGATCGGACCGGCCCGGGTCAGCAGCCCAAACATCGTCAAGAAAGGTCTGGAATTGGGGAAGCTTCCACCCCGACTGCCGCCTGCACAAGGTCGAGCCCGCCGAGTCGAGTAGGCTTCCGGCCGAGGCGATTTTCGCCGGCGTCGACGGCCTGAGGGTGGAGGGGCAGGCCATGTTTGCCTTCGCATGAGGGGTTGTCGAAGCATGCGCATCGCCCCGGCTGCGTGCGCGGTCGGCGTGTGTCTCGCCTGGGCCGTCGCCGCCCGTGCCGAGGAGGACCTGGCCACCGCCCGGCGGCTCTTCCTGTCGGGCAAGTACGGCGAGGCCCGCGAGATCTACGAGCGCACCGCGGCCAAGGATCCGGCCGCGGCCGTCGGGCTGGCCCGGTCGCTTGCGGCCGTCGGAAAGGACGACGAGGCGGTCCGGGTTCTCGGGGCGGCCGGCGCTCATTCCGACGTACAGGCCGAGTTGGCCCGATGGGCGTTCGAGCGAGGCGACTACCGCATGGCGCAGGCGCACGCCGATGCGGCGATCCGCGCCAAGCCCGACCAGTTGCTGGCGCGATGGATGGTGGCCGAGCTGCACCGCGCCGCGGGCCGGTTGGCCGAGGCGGAGCGCGGCTATCGGTGGCTCATCGAGTACTACAACGACCACGACGTGACCGACCCCGAGTCGCTCCGCTGGATCGGCCTGGCCGCCGCACAGTACGCGCGGTGGAACCGCCTGAGCGACCAGTTCTCGCGGATCGTCCACGAGGTCTTGCCCGACGCCTTGAAGGCCGAGCCGGCGTACTGGCCCGCGCTGTACGAGGCGGGCAGGCTCTTCGCCGAGAAGTTCCATCGGGCCGACGCGACGCGAAAGTACCAGGCGGCGCTTGCGCTGAATCCCCATGCGGCCGAGGTCCACGCGGCCATGGCGCGACTGGCCTTCGAGTACCGCGATCTGGAGCAGGCCGAGGCATCGCTTCGCCGGGCCTTGGAGATCAACCCGCGGCTTCTCGAGGCATGGCTTTTGAAGGCCGATCTGGCCTGGGCGAACTTCGAGCCCGACGGCGCGGCCGAGTTGTTGCGCACCAAGGCCTTGCCGCTTCATCCGGTCGCCGAGGAGACGCTCGGCCGCCTGGCGGCGTACCATGCCTTGCGCGATGGCGTGGCAACACCGGGCAGCGCCTCGCGCCTGGCCAAGCTCGTGGCCGAAGTCACCGCGCGGAATCCGCATCCCGGCGAGTTCTACATGGCACTGGCCTCGTGGCTGGAGGACCGCCACCGGCTGGTCGAGGCCGACCGCTTCTATCAGGAGGCGGCCCGGGTCATGCCCCAGCTTGTCGGCCCCACGGCCAGGTCGGGTATGATCGCACTGCGGGCCGGGCGCGAGGCCGAGGCGCGCAAGCTCCTCCGGCAAGCGTTCGACATCGACCCCTTCCATGTCCGGGTAAAGAACAGTCTCGAGGTCCTCGATCTCTTGGAGAGCTACAAAACCCACGAGTCGGCCCAAGCCGTGATCCGTTTCGATCCGAAACACGACAAGCTCTTGGCGCGGTACCTTGCCCAGCACGTCGATCGCGTGTACCCCGAACTCTGCAAGCGGTTCGGCTACCGCCCTCCGCAGAGGCCGCTGGTCGAGGTCTTCAACCAGGCGAAGGGCGCCAGCGGACACGAGTGGTTCAGCACCCGGATGATCGGGCTGCCGTACCTCGGGCCGGTCGCGGCCAGCACGGGCCATATCGTGGGGATGACATCGCCGAACGACTCGGGCAAGCCCTCGGAGTTCCATTGGGCCCGGGTGGTCAAGCACGAGTTGGTCCACGTCGTGACGCTGCAACAGACCAATTTCAACATGCCCCACTGGCTGGCCGAAGGGCTGGCGGTCTGGTGCGAAGGCTATCCGCGCCCCCAAGCGTGGAACGAGTTGCTGGCCAGGCGGGTGCCGGAAGGCAAGCTCTTCGATCTCCAGACGATCAATTTCGCCTTCACTCGTCCGCAGTCGAGCGACGACTGGCAATTGGGCTATTGCCAGGCTGAGCTGTACGTGGAATACATGCTCCAGCGGCGCGGGCCCGAGGTCTTGCCGACGCTGCTGGCGTGCTATGCCGAGAACCTCTCCACGGCGCAAGCGATTCGGCGCACGCTGGGCGTACCCGTCGAGGAATTCGAACGGGGATACCGCGAGCACCTTCGCCAGGTGGCGGTGGCCGTTTCGCCGGCGGCGGCGGCCCTGACTCCCACGCAGTTCGCCGCGTGGGTGGCGCGCCAGCGGCAGCGGCCAGACGATTTGGACCTCGCGGCCAGGCTGGCCGAGGAATACCTACGTCGAGGGGATACCGAACAAGCTGCCGACCTGGCCCGGCGTGTGCTCAAAGCCCAACCGCGGCACGCGGCGGCGGCATGTGTGGCCGCTCGGCTCCTGGTGCGCCAGAGCCGGTCTCGAGAAGCGATCGGGCTGTTGGAGGGGGTTCTAGACCGTGCCCGGCCCGACCTGAAGGTACTTAACCTATTAGCTGGTTTGAGGTTAAAGAGCGACGAGTACACGGCAGCCGCCGAGCTATACCGGCTGGGTTCCTCGCGGGAGCCGCGGAATCTTCGATGGACCCGGTCGCTTGCGCGCGTGTACCTTCTGGCCAAGGACGATGCCCGCCTCTGGGAGGTACTTGTCCCCCTCGCGGAAGCCGATCCCGACGACTTTTCGGTCCGGAAGAAGCTCGTCGAGCTGGCCCAGGCTCGACGAGACCATGAGGCGATCCGGCATTGGGCGAACCAGGCCCTTGGGATTGACGTAACAGATGCGGAGATACACCGCGCGCTGGCCGACGCTTTGGTGGAATCGCGCGAGTACGGCCGGGCGATCGAGGAGTACGAAGCGACCATCGAGCTTGCCCCCGAGGATCCCGAGTCGCACTACGCCCTGGCCCATGCCTTAGCGCGGGCGGGCAGGCGGGCCGAGGCGCGCAAAGCGCTCGAAGAGCTGCTCCGGCGCCATGGTGACCATCGCGAGGCGCAGCGGTTGTTGGAGACCTTGAACGAGAGCGACGCACGTGACCGATGAGCCGATTTCCCCTTCGGATGGACCGCGGCGCGGCGGCCATCCGACGATTACCCTGGCGGGTTTCCAGCAACTGATCCGCGACATGTACCTGCGCAAGGACGTGGCGCGGGGCATCGAGGGGACCTTCATGTGGTTGATGGAGGAGATCGGCGAGTTGGCCTCGGCGCTGCGGAACGGCACGCCGGAGGAGCAATCGGCCGAGTTTGCCGACGTGCTGGCATGGCTGACGACGATCGCCAACGTGGCGGGCATCGACCTGACCGAGGCCGTGGCGACGAAATACGGCGCAGGGTGTCCGGGGTGCGGCGAGTACGTTTGCACCTGTCCCGATGCCGGAAAACCCTGATGAGCCGGCGCGATACGCAACTCGACTCGGCAACCTTTCGCACCCTGCCGGTGCCCGCTGCTTGGCTTCGGTTGCTCGGGGTGGCCTGCGCGATCGGCCTGGGGGCTCTCGGCACGGGGGCACGGGGACAAGACGCGCCGCCCGTCGAGATCGTCGGGGTCGAGGTGGGGATCGCGGGCCATTACAAGCCCGGTCTGTGGACACCGGTCCGAGTGACGCTGCGCGGCCGCGAGGCGTGTACCGGGCGGGTGGCGATGTCGGTCCGCGATAGCGAGGGCGTGCCGGTCCGGGTGACAACGCCCGACGATGGCCCCGTGCGGCTTGTCCCCGGGCGCGAGACCGCCGCGGTGCTGCATGTGCGGTTCGGCCGTGTGAAGAGCGAATTGACCGTGGAGTTCGAGGCGTCGGACGGCACCACGGCGCGTCGGACGTTCTGGGCGGGCCTGACGCCGGCATTCCCACCGGCTTTGGCCTCACATCGCGAGTTGATCGTCGTGGTCGGTGGCGATCCGTCGGGCATCGAGGCGGCCTCGTTCCTTCAAGAGCGCGCCGAAGACCGCGCGGCCGTCGTGCCGATGAGCGGGTTCGCCCAACTGCCGGATCGCTGGTACGGCTTCGAAAGCGTCGATGTCGTGGTCCTGACGTCGAGCCGGCCCGACGCCTTCGAGGCCGTCCCTCGCGACAGTCCCCAGGTCGCCGCGCTGGACCAATGGGTGCGCCTCGGCGGCCGGCTCGTGCTCGCGCTGGGCCGCCAGGCCCTGGCCGATGCCGTGGCCGCCGAACAATACGAGCTGGCCGCCCAGAT
>DYLT01000572.1 GCA_020721945.1 Blastopirellula marina | reverse complement strand
ACGGGCAGGATCACGCCGGTGATGTAGGGGGCCTGCGCCAGAAAAACGACGGCTTGCGCCACGTCTTCGGCCGTGCCCCACCGGCCCAAAAGGGTGCGCTTCGCAACGGCCTGGTTTTGCGCTTCCGTGTAATCGGGCGGCGGAAGCACCGGGCCGGGCGCGATGGCGTTGACCCGCACGGCCGGAGCCAGTTCCATCGCCAACGCGTAGGTCAGGTTGACCAGCCCGGCCTTCGCCGCGGAATGGGGCATGAAGTTGGGGAAAGGCACGAACGCCGACAGGTCTACGATGTTGATGATCGCGCCGTCGCCGTGTGCGGTCAGATGCGGCGCGGCGGCTTTGGCGCACAGGAACGGTCCCTTCAGCGCGATGTCCACGAGCTGATCCCAGGCCGTCTCGTCCAGTTCGACCCAGGGAGTCTTGCGCCAGAGCGACGCGCTGTTGACCAACACGTCGAGCCGGCCCAGCCTGGCGACCGCCTCGTCCACCAGCGCCTGCACCTGCGCCCCCTGCGCCACGTCGGCCCGGATCGCCACTGCGCGGCGGCCGAGCGCCTCGATCTCCGCGACCGTCATCACCGCGGCATCGGCCGAAGAATGGTAGTTAATCGCCACATCGGCGCCGGCCCGCGCCAACGCCAGGGCGATCGCCTTGCCCACCCGCACTGCGCCGCCTGTCACCAGCGCCGCTTTCCCGTTGAGATCCATTGGTTCATCTCCTGATTGCCAAAGTGTGATCTGCCGCGCCGACATGAACGGCGCCCAAGCCGCGTGCCGGCGTCGCACACGCTCAATTATAACATCAATGGCGCAAAGACATCCGGTTTTCTTGGCGTCTTTGCGTCTTGGCGTTGATTTTTCAGGGCCGATGCTCATGCCGCGCGGGGCGCCACGGCCGATGAAAACCTCTCCCCCGGCCCCTCTCCTGCGAGGAGAGGGGAGAGGCGGCTCCCCCTTCCCTCGCAGGGAAGGGGGTCGGGGGGTTAGGTGCGATTTTCAGGGCCGATGTCCATGCCGCGCCCGACGCCACGGCCGATGAAAACCTCTCCCCCGGCCCCTCTCCT
>DYLT01000285.1 GCA_020721945.1 Blastopirellula marina | reverse complement strand
GCAACTGACGGCTGCCTTGGGACGTACTTGGCAAAGTAACGAGCCGCTTTTGCGTGTGAATGGCGGAAAGGGGAATGCACTATGCGGCGCGGAGCACTTGCGACATGGTGCGTGACGCGACGGTGGCAAGGGTTTTGCCGGTTGGGGCGGGTTTGAGCAAGGGACGGGCGGGGATCGGGCGTTTGTCGCACGATTTTGGCAGAAATCCGTCGTTGCGGGGCGACCTATGTGCTATCCTGGCCTGGACAGGCCGTTTACAGCCTCGGGAGTAGGTCATGCGAATTGTGGTAACCGGTGGTGCCGGGTTTATCGGCTCGCATCTGTGCGATGCCCTGGTGGCCAGCGGGCACAGTGTGCTGGCGCTGGACGATTTTTCCACGGGCCGGCACGAGAACATCGCGCAGCTCGAGGGGCATCCGTTATTCTCGCTGGTGTCGGCGGACATCGGGGATGAGGGGATGGTGCGGGAATGCGTGGCCGGGGCGGACCGGGTGTTTCACCTGGCCTCGGCCGTGGGGGTGCGGCTGATCGTCGAGCAGCCGGTGCGGACGATCGAGACCATCGTCCACGGGACGGCGGTCGTGATGAAGGCCTGTGCGCGGTACCGGAAGCCGGTGCTGGTCACCTCGACGTCGGAGGTGTACGGCAAGTCGGCGAAGGTGCCGTTTTCGGAGGACGACGATTTGGTGATCGGGCCGTCGTACCGGCGCCGCTGGGGGTACGCCTGTTCCAAGGCGCTGGACGAGTTCTTGGCGATGGCGTACTGGCACCATTCGCGGATGCCGGTAACCATTGTGCGGCTGTTCAATACGGTGGGCCCCCGGCAGACGGGGCAGTACGGGATGGTGTTGCCGCGGTTTGTGCAGCAGGCGTTGAAGGACGAGCCGTTGACGGTGTACGGCGACGGCAGCCAGACGCGGTGTTTTTGCCACGTCAAGGACGTGGTGGGGGCGCTGATCAAGCTGATGGAGTTGCCTTCGGCGCGGGGGCAGATATTCAACGTGGGCACTCGGGAGGAGGTGTCGATCCGGGAATTGGCCGAGCGGGTGATCCAGCTTGCCGGGAGCCGGTCGACGATCAAGCTGGTGCCGTTCGAGGAGGCGTATGGGGCCGATTTCGAGGACATGCAGCGGCGGGTGCCGGACCTCTCGAAGATCGAGCGGGCGATCGGGTACGCCCCGCGCTACACGCTGGACGAGATTATCCGGGACATGATCGAGTATTATTCGGCCAAGCGGGGCGGCGCGGCCGCAGCCGCCCGGGCCAGCAGGCCGTAGGGCCAGGCCATGGCGCTACGCTTGACGACTGGCGGCTGGCACGCCCCCGAGCGAGTAGGGTGGGTGCTCTGCACCCACGGGAACCGGCATGAACGCGATGCCTCGTGGCGTGCGCTTTCCATGTACACGATCGCCAATGCGCTAGTAGGGTGGGTGCTGTGCACCCACGGGAACCGGCATGAACGCGACGCCTCGTGGCGTGCGCTTTCCATGTACACGATCGCCAGTGCGCGTGGGTGCACAGCACCCACCCTACGGCTACTCTGCACCCACGGGAACCGGCATGAACGCGATGCCTCGTGGCGTGCGCTTTCCATGTACACGATCGCCAATGCGCGTGGGTGCGAAGCACCCACCCTACTGCTACTGCTGGTGGGTGGCACGCCCCTGAGCGCAGCGAAGGGCGTGGCGGTCGCTGGCACAATCGGCAATCGGCCAATGGCGGCGTGATGCGGGCTGGAGCGTCCCAAACGCCGGTCAGCGGCGCAGTTCGTAAACGGCAAAGGCAATCCTGGAGTCTGCCGGGCGCGTGATCGACGGCCATCGCTGGGCTCTGGCCGTGCCACCCGCTTCTGGCAGGAGAACCGTGCGACCCACCGCTGGCAGGAGAACTCGGTGAAGCAAGTCCTGCAAAACCTCAAAACGGGTTCGGTGTGCATCGAGGAGGTGCCGGCGCCGGCTTTGCGCGACGAGGGGATTTTGGTCCGTTCGGCGGTATCGCTGGTGTCGGCCGGCACCGAGCGGATGCTGATGAAGCTGGCCAAGAAGGGCCTGTTGGGCAAGGCGCGGGAGCGGCCGGACCTGGTCCGCAAGGTGTTTGCGAAGCTGCGGCGGGACGGTTTTTTGGCCACGCTGGGCGCGGTGCGGGAGAAGCTGGAGCGGGAGATTCCTTTGGGCTATAGCCTTTCGGGCGAGGTGATCGCGGTGGGCAGCCGGGCCGGCGAGTTTTCCGTGGGGCAGCGGGTGGCCTGTGCGGGGGCGGGGTATGCCAACCATGCGGAGGTGAATTATGTGCCGCGGCTTTTGGCGGTGCCGGTGCCGGCGGGGGTGAGCGCCGAGGCGGCGGCGTATGCCACGGTGGGGGCGATCGCCTTGCAGGGGATTCGCAATGCGGGGGTGCAGGCGGGCGAGACGGTGGTGGTGCTGGGGCTGGGGCTGATCGGGCAGCTTGCGGTGCAGCTTTTGAAGGCATCGGGTTGTCGGGTGGTGGGGCTGGATGTGTCGCCGTGGCGGGGGGGGTTGGCCGAGGCGCAGGGGGCCGATCTGGCGATGGGGGTGCAGTCGGAGGGATTGCGCGGCCGGGTGTTGGATTTCAGCCGTGGGCGGGGGGCCGATGCGGTGATCATCACGGCGGCCACGCGGAGCAATGCCCCGCTGGTCCTGGCGGCGGAACTGGCCCGGGACCGGGCCCGCGTGGTGCTGGTCGGTGTGACGGGCATGGAGGTGCCGCGCAAGGAGTATTACGAGAAGGAGCTGACGTTGATGGTTTCGCGGTCGTATGGGCCGGGCCGGTACGATCGCCAGTACGAGGAGTACGGCCACGACTATCCGGCGGGGTATGTGCGTTGGACCGAGAATCGGAATTTGGAGGCGTTTTTGGACCTGGTGGCGGCGGGGCGGGTGCGGCCCGAGGCGCTGACGACCCATCGCTTCGCGATTGCCGACGCCTTGGCCGCGTTCGAGATGGTGCTGGCCAACCGCCAACCGCACTTGGGCGTGGTGCTAACGTATGCGCAGGGGGCGGAGGGGGCGTCGCCGGCGGGGCGGATCGAGCTGGCCCGGCCCGCCAAGGTCCGGGCCAAGGCCACGGTGGGGGTGTCGTTCGTTGGGGCGGGCAGTTTTGCGCGAGCGGTGCTGTTGCCCAACCTGGCCAAGTTGCCCGGGGTTGAGTTGCGAGGCATTGCGTCGGCCTCGGGGGTGTCGGCCAGGTCGGCGGGCCAGAAGTTCGGTTTCGCCTTTTGTGCCTCGGCCGAGGAGGAGCTTTTGGCCGACGACCGCACCGACGCCGTGTTCATCGTCACGCCGCACTCGCAGCACGCCGGGGCGGCCTGCCGGGCGTTGGAGGCGGGCAAGGCGGTGTTTTGCGAAAAGCCGCTGGCCATCGACGCCGAGCAATTGGCAGCCGTTTGCCGTGCGCTGGCGGAGAGCGACGGCCGGCTGATGGTCGGTTTCAACCGGCGGTTTTCGCCGCTGGCCGGGGAACTGAAAGCGTTTTTTGCCGGGCGCGGCCCGCTAACGATGGTGTACCGTTGCAACGCGGGCCGGCTGCCGGGCGACCACTGGCTTTCGGGGGCGGCCGAAGGCGGGCGGATCATCGGCGAGGCGTGCCACTTTTTCGACTTTTCCGCCTTCCTTGCCGATGCCGAGCCGGTGGAGGTATACGCGGCCGGTCTTGGGACAAGCGGCAGCGCGGACGAGGCCCAGATCACGGTCCGCTATGGCGACGGCTCGGTGGGGCACCTGGTGTATACCGCTGAGGGGCCGGCGTCGTTCAGCAAGGAGCGGGTAGAGGTTTTTGCCGGCGGAGCGGTGGGGGTGATCGACGATTTCCGGGCGCTTTGGCTGGAAGCGGAAGGGGGCCGGCCCCGGCGCCGCCGCCTGTTCCGCGCCGATAAAGGCCACGCCGCCGAACTGCGGGCGGTGGTCGAGGCGCTGCGCGGCGGCCAGGGTATGCCCATCTCACCGCAATCGCTTGTGGCTACGACGGCGACGGCCCTTGCCGCTGTCGAGAGCCTGCGCCAGGGGCGGCCGGTCAACCCAAAGCGGCTCATCCCGGGACGCCAAGATGCCGGGCACGGGATGGCTTGAATCGCTTGGGCCGATGGCGCCAGGCCATGGCCTGGCAATCGGCGGTGGTCGCGCCACGGCAGTGTTCCGGCGGTGCATCGCTTCCGGCGGCTGGGGCAAACCTTGCGTGCTAAAGGGTTAGCGGGTGCTCGAATCCTTTCGGGGCTGCCAGTCTTTTGTTGAAAAAGGTAAAACGCGCGTGCCAAAAGGTTAGCGGGTGCGGCCGGCTGGCGTGAGGCGGGCACGGGTTCAGTCGATGCCGATGCTACCGGTTGTGGCGACGGTAGGGGTTGCGCGCCGCTGGCTGGCTATGGGGAGCACCGCCCGGCAAGGATTGCGGTTGCGTGAGGATAACGATCGTGGCCAGAATAGGTAACTGGCCTAGTCGCGTGATGGGGAATCGGGGGCCGAGATGAAGATTCTCTTCTTTTCGCATTACTTTCCGCCGGAGGTGAACGCGCCGGCCACGCGCACCTACGAGCATTGCGTGCGCTGGGCGGCGGCGGGGCACGATGTGACGGTGGTCACCTGCGTGCCCAACTGCCCGGACGGCATCGTGTACGAGGGCTACCGCAACCGGCTGCGGCGGCAGGTGGAGATGATCGACGGCGTGCGCGTGGTGCGGGTGTGGAGCTATGTGGCACCGAACGCCGGCACGGTGCGGCGGATCGTCAATTATCTATCGTATATGCTGAGCGCCGTGTGGGTGGGGTTGCGTTTGCCCCGGCCGGATGTGATGGTGGCCACCAGCCCCCAATTCTTTTGCGGCTGGGCGGGGGTGGTTTTGCACTGGCTGCGGCGCGTGCCGTTGGTGCTGGAGATTCGCGATATTTGGCCGGAGTCGATCGAGACGGTCGGCGCGATCCGCTTTCGGCCGGTGCTGCGGTTTTTGCAGTGGCTGGAACGCCGCATGTACCTGGCGGCGGACCACATCGTCACGGTGGGCGAGGGCTACCGCCAGAAGATCGCCGAGAAGGTCGATGTCTTGCACCGCCTGACGGTCATTACCAACGGGGTGGATCTGCGGTTCTTCGTGCCGGGCGAACCCGACCCGCGGTTCTTGCACCTGTGGGACCTGGAGGACAAGTTCGTCTGCTCGTACGTGGGCACGATCGGCATGGCCCACGGGCTGGAGGTGGTGCTCGGAGCTGCGCGGCTCTTGCGGGCCAGGGGACGCGACGACATCCGCTTTTGTCTGGTGGGCGACGGGGCCATGCGTGCGCGACTGGAAGACCAGGCACGGCGCGAGGGCCTGGATCGCCTGGTGATCTTCACGGGCCGGCAGCCGAAGGAAGAGGTCCCGCCGATTTTGGCCAGTTCTGGGGCGTGTCTGATCCACCTGAAAAAGTGCGAGTTGTTCGGCACGGTGCTGCCATCGAAGATCTTCGAGACGATGGCCATGGGCCGGCCGATCATCCTGGGCGTGGACGGCCAGGCGCGGCAGATTATGCGCGAGGCCGAGGCGGGGGTAGAAATGCAGCCCGGTTCGGCCGAGTCGCTGGTGGCGGCCGTAGAGCGCCTGGCGGACGAGCCGGGGCTGGCCGCTCGGCTGGGGGCGTCGGCCCGGCAATATGTGGCCAAACACTTTAACCGCGATGTCCTGGCCGAGCAATACCTGCGGCTGCTGCACGAGGTGGCAGGCGTGAAAGAGCAGGCCGGAGGCGGTGGGGCGGAAGCCGGGGCCCCTCTGGTTGCTGCACCGGCGCAGGGGCACATGGATGCGACTTTGCGACGAGAGCCGGCTGGGAGCAGCCATTTGGGCTGAGGTCATGAGGCCAGCTTGGCAAAACCACCGCTTTGCGTGGGTGCATAGCACCTATTGGCTTGCGTGGGTGCAAAGGACGCGCCTACAATGGCTGGCACGTACAATGAATGGGTGGCACGTCCGGAGCGTAGCGACGGGCGTGGCAGGCCGCGCGTGGGCTGCAACTACGCCCTTCGTCCCTCAGGGCGTGCCACACGGGTTCGTCGCTTGGGGCGTGCCACACGTTCCGGTGCGCGTGGGTGCAAAGCACCCACCCTACAGTAAGGGCGGATGAGCGTTTACGGGCGCATGCGTGACGGGGATAGCGGTTTGCCTGGGTGGCGAGGACGCACCCTACTTTCTCGTCTGCGTGCGTGCGGAGCATCCGCCCTACGGTGGTGGTATGTAGTTCGCTACTATCGCAAGGGGCAGTTGGTGGCCAGGCTGGCGAGGGTGGTGGGGCGGCGGTTGCGGGAGCTTGGGTGGCGTGCCCGGAAGGCGGCGACGGGCGTGGCAGGCCGCGCGGAGGCACAACCACGCCCTTCGTTCCTCAGGGCGTGCCACCCGAGTTCGTCCCTCAGGGCGTGCCACCCAGCTTGGTTTCTCAGGGCGTGGCACACGAGTTGGTTCCTCAGGGCGTGGCACGCCAGCGCGGTACGCGATCATCCGGCGATCAAGTCGTGGGCATATCAGAAAATCGCCGACCGCGACTCGCCAAAGGCGGCTGAGGCTGCGGCGCGGGTTCTGGCAGGCCGGTTTCGTTTTCTCAATGAAGAACGGGCGCTTGGGGACCCAATCGATTGGGCCTTGACCGGCCATCCGGAAGCGCCGCGGTTGTGGCGGT
>DYLT01000284.1 GCA_020721945.1 Blastopirellula marina | reverse complement strand
ACCTTCAGCCGGTGGTACAGGTCGCTGCGGAACGCGCCGGCGGCCACGGCGTCTTCCAGGTTCCGGTTCGTGGCCGAAAGGATCCGCACATTGACCTTGATCGGGTCGTTCGAGCCCACGCGGGTGATCTCGCCGTTTTCGAGCACGCGCAGCAGTTTGATCTGCGTGGCCATCGGCATGTCGCCCACCTCGTCGAGGAACAGCGTGCCGCCGTGGGCGTACTCGAATTTGCCCACGCGGTCGCTCGAGGCATCGGTAAACGCCCCTTTCACATGGCCGAACAACTCGCTCTCGAGAATGTTCTCGCTCAACGCCGCGCAGTTCAGGGCCACGAAGGGCTTGGCCTTGCGCGGGCTGTTCTGGTGGATGGCCTGGGCCACCAATTCCTTGCCTGTGCCCGTCTCGCCCTGAATGAGCACCGTGGCGTTCGTTGGGGCGATGCGCTTGAGCTTGTCGAGGACCTCGCGCATCTGGGGACTGTCGCCGATGACCCCCTCGAAGCCGAACCGCTCGTCGAGCCGGCGCTGAAGCTCGACGTTGGTGCGCCGCAACCGCACGCCCTCGACCGCGCGGCTGGTCACCGCGCGGAGCTGGCTCAGATCGAGCGGCTTGAGCAGGTAGTTGAACGCGCCCTGCTGCATGGCCTGGACTGCCGAAGGAATCGACCCGTGGCCCGTGATCAGGATGACCTCGGCCTCGGGCTGATCCTGTTTCGCCTTGGCGAGAATCCCCAGGCCGTCGATGTCGTTCATCACTAGATCCGTGAGGATGACATCATACTCGCCGGTTTCGATCTTCTGGGCCCCCTCGGTGCCCGACGTGGCCACGTCGCACGAAAACCCGACCCGATCGAGACTTTCGGCGACCACCTCGGCGTGCGCCTGATCGTTGTCCACAATCAACACCCGAGCCGGCGGGCCGGATCGACGATCGGTCTTCGATTCTGCGGCAGCCATGCCCTGATGATACCAGGTTGGGGGTCCGACGACTAGAACTGCCTCGCTCAGGTGGGATAAAACCCGTACTCGAAGGCGGCATCGTACAGGGCCACGACATTCTCCGGCGGAACGGCTGCCTGGATGTTGTGCACGTTGTTGAACACGTATCCTCCGCCGGGCTTCCACACCGCCAGGTTCTGCCGCACGTGCCGCCGGATTTCCTCGGGCGAGGCGCTGGGCAACACGTGCTGGGCGTCGATCGCCCCACCCCAGAAGACCAGCCGGTCGCCGAACTCGGCCTTGAGTCGCGCCGGTTCCATGCCCGCGGCACTAATCTGCACCGGGTTGAGGATGTCGATGCCGTTATCCAACAGGTCGGGAATATAGCCCGCGCATGCCCCGCAGGTGTGATACCAGATCTTCGCCCGGGTCCGCGAGCGGATGGACTCGACCAGCCGCTTTTGCCGCGGCTTGACCACGCGGCGGTAGAACTCGGGGCGAAAGAGCGGGCCTTTCTGGCCGGCCAGGTCGTCGCCGATCATGATCACGTCGACCAGGTCGCCGACCTCGTCGAGGAACGCACGAAACCAGTCGAGCCAGAACTGAAGCGTGCGGTCCAACAGGGCCTCGCAAAACTCGGGCTGTTCGAGCATGTCGACAAACCACCGCTCGAGCCCCCGCAGGTACCAACAGATCTCGTACACCACGCCCGAGATGCCGCTGACCACCGCGTACGGCGTCTGGTGGCGCAGTTCCCATGCCCGCTGGCGCAGGCCGGCGAACCGGCCGGGATCGTCGCCCCTGGGAAACGCATAGGCCCGAACGTCGTCGAGCGTCGCGTTGGCCAGCGGATGGTGGGTAATGTCCATGTAGTACGGCTGGTCGTCGGGCATCGACCAGCGCACGCCGAACTCGTCGACGAGGTCGTGCCACAGCCGGCCGTCGCGGCGCGCTGCCACAATCCCGCCCTTCCAGCCGCCCGCGGCCCCGGCGGCGATATAGCGGGTGTCTACGTGGAACCGCTCGAGCACCGCCTCGGAGGGCCTTGCGAGCTGCTGGACGGCATCCATGATCTCGACCTCCTCGCGCAGGCCGAGATGCTCGAGCAGGGCCTGGTAGGCGAACTTGTGGATGCCCGTCTGGTTGCCGCCCAGGTCGATCGGCACGCGGTCGGGCTCGCGGTGTTCGAGGGCCGCGAGCACGCGCTGGCGGGAGGTCATGGTTTCGGTGGGCATGGGTTCGTCTTCTTCCTCACGCAGCAAGGTCCTACTAGCCCTCTGCTTGCCCCTGCCTCCACCCGGAGCGAGATCCTAGCGCGCAGAGGGTCGTTCCTCACCGGGGCCGAGTGTCCTTCCTCCGGTCCTTCGTGTCGGCTCCCTTGCGGAGTACCGGTTTTGACGCGGTGATCGGCTCTTCGGAAATCGTGACGTCCTGCCCCCGCAGGTGCTTGTCGAAGAAGGCCCGCACGCGCCGGCTCACCTCGGGACCGCCGAAACCGTGCCCGCCCCCCTCGATCTTGACCAACAACGGCTTGGCCCCGGCCTTCTTCAGCGCCGCGTAGAGCAACTCGGCCTGGCGGTACGGGACCAGCGGGTCGTCGGTGCCGTGCATGATCAAAAACGGGGGGTCGTCGGCCGAGGCATAGGTCACGGGCGAGGCCTGCCGGGCCAGGTCCTGCTTCTCCAAGACAGGCCCACCCAACAGCAGCGACTCGGGCGACTGGGGACTGGCCGTTGGCGGCATGGCGGTGCGTTTGAACTTGGCGAACTCGAGGAAGTCGGACGGACCGCAGAAGTCGACCACGCACGCCACGCGGCTCGACTGGCCCGGCGATCCGTTGGCTCCCTCGAGTTCTTTCACGTCGCCGGAGGTGCCAAGGAGGCTGACGAGGTGCCCGCCCGCCGAACTGCCCCATACGCCGATCTTCTCCGGATCGACGTGGTATTTCGCCGCGTTAGCGCGAATCCAGCGGATGGCAGCCTTGCAATCGTGGATTTGGGCGGGCCAGATCGCCTCGTCGGTCAGGCGATAGCCGACCGACACGCCCAGGTAATTGCCCGTGGCGACCAAGGAGGCCACTTGCGGGATGCCTGCGTCGCGGCTGCCAGCGCGCCACGCGCCGCCGTGGATGAACACCACCACCGGCAGCGGCTTCTCGCCGCGGTCCTTCGGCCGCAAGACGTGGAGCAGCAGCGGCCGGTCGCCCGCCCGGCCGTACTCCACGTCGCGCTCGACCAGCACGCGGTCCGGCATCCTGAATGGCAAGCCGAGTCTGGGTTTGGACCTGCCGGGCGTCTGCGCGCTGGCCGACCCGACCACCCATGCCACGCACATCGCACCAACCCACCACCGAGACGGCCCGATGCGAGACATTGCACCCTCCTGCTTCGCTGCGATCCGACGATCCAGAGCTTTCCCCAATCTTGTTGTGATAGCCGGTGGGAGGCCCGGGTGCAAGAGTGCGGCAACCGCCTGAACGCCATGATCGGGGCCGTCTGCGCGGCGATGGCCCCTGCCGATCGTCCCACGGCGATTGCCAAGTGGGCGCGGCCGCGCGAAGGCTCGATTACGTCGCCAGGTCGCGCCGCTTGCGCAGGCGCCACAGGGCAGCCAAGACCTTGGGCAACTCGCGGGTGGGATGAAAGTGGCCGCCCGGCTTTTCCGTCCAGCTTACGGGGACCTCGACCACCCGGTAGCCGAGCTGCCGGGCGAGCGCGAGGATTTCGAGATCGAAGAGATAGCCGGTCTCGCGCGACCGGGAAAACAGCCGGTGTGCCGCCTCGCGGCGGAACATCTTGAAGCCGCATTGGGTGTCGCGCACGGGCAGGCGGAGGACGAGCCGGGCCACGGCGGCGAACGCCCGGCCCGAAAGCCCGCGGAACCACGCACGCGACCGCGCCGCGCCCCAAGCGGCAATCAAGCGCGAGCCGACCGCCACGTCGGCGCCTGCGGCGATGGCGGCGGCCAGTCGGCTTGCTTCCTCGATCGGGGTGGCGCCGTCCGCGTCGGCGAACAGCAACAGGTCGCCGCAAGCGGCCAGCATTCCGGTACGCACCGCGGCCCCCTTGCCCCGGTTCTCGGGATGACGGAGGACTCGCAACTGCCCCCACCCGTGTTCCGGCCGGGCCAAGAGGTCGGTCAAGCCGTCGGAACTCCCATCGTCGACGACGATCACCTCGTGCCCGTCCTCGTACCGGCTCTGCAACCAGCAGCGCACTGTCTTGAGGAACGGGGGCAAGCGCACCGCCTCGTTGAAAGCGGGAAGGACCACGGAAATCGCCGGGTGCTGGATCGACATGGCCCAGTTCCAGAACCGGACTAGCCCCGGCCCTTCGCGGGAAAGGCCGGGGCGCGGTTACCGACAGCTCACCGGCACACCAACGCGCCGATGGGCGAAGGGATGCGTCGGCGTTCTGGTTTCCGCCAAGCCGACTAGCGCTTCCCGCCCACGAGCCGGACCAGGTCCACGGTGCGGCAGCTATAGCCCCACTCGTTGTCGTACCAACTGACGAGCTTAAAGAACCGGCTGCTCAGGCCGATGCCGCTGCCGGCATCGAAAATGCTCGAGTGGGCATCGTGGATGAAGTCGCTGGAGACCACCTCGTCCTCGCAGTAGGCGAGGATGCCCTTGAGGTACGTCTCGCTGGCCTTCTTCATGGCCGCGCAGATCTCGTCGTAGCTCGTCTCCTTAACGGTCCGGACCGTGAGATCCACGACGCTCACCGTGGGCGTCGGCACGCGGAACGCCATGCCGGTGAGCTTGCCCTTGACCTCGGGGATGGCCAGTCCCACGGCCTTGGCCGCGCCGGTCGTCGACGGGATGATGTTGATGGCCGCGCTGCGGCCGCCCTTCCAGTCCTTCTTCGAGGGGCCATCGACCGTCTTCTGCGTGGCCGTGTAGCTGTGGACCGTGGTCATCAGGCCTTCCTCGATCCCGAAGCCTTCCTTCAACAGCACATGCACCACGGGAGCGAGGCAATTGGTCGTGCAGCTCGCGTTCGAGATGATGTGATGCTTGGCCGGGTCGTACTTGCCCTCGTTGACGCCCAGGACGATCGTAATGTCCTCCCCCTTGGCCGGCGCCGAGATGATGACCTTCTTCGCGCCGGCGTCCAGGTGCCCCTTCGCCTTGGTCGCGTCGGTGAACAGACCCGTCGATTCGACGACCAGATCGACCCCGAGGGCCTTCCAAGGCAGGGCGGCGGGCCCTTCCTTGACGGCCAGGCACTTGATCTTGTGGCCGTTGACCACGAGGGTATCGTCGTCGGCCGCGTTGGGCCCCGACTTTTCGCTGGTCACCGTGCCGGGGAATCTCCCTTGCACCGAGTCGTACTTGAGCAAGTAGGCAAGGTTGTCTGCCGGAACGATGTCGTTCACGGCGACCACGTCGATATCCTTGCCCAAGGCCCCCTGATCGCAGATCGCGCGGAAGACCAGCCGTCCGATTCGACCGAACCCATTGATGCCAACACGAATAGCCACGTCGCATCTCCTTGAAAAAGTTTCAGGCCCCCCAATCCGGAGGCCCACCATCGTCTGATATGGTCCCTGGGCTGATTCTCGGTGCCACACGAACTCGAAGCGAACGCAAGGGGTTCAACCCCGATCCCTGACCGCGCGGGGGGGTGCCTGCGTCGCTTCCATCGCTGGCGCTTCGGGGAACTGGATCACCGCTTGATCCCTCGCTGGCGCTACGGGTTATTGTACCGTGGAGCGGAAGCTGGGGTCGGCCCCCTTTTACGGGCAGCCTCATGGAAACGAGAATTATACTTGGGCAACGGGTCTTCGCAACCACCTGGAGTCCGTACGTGTCGGCCGGACGCCCTCCCGAATGGCAACTTCCCCCGGGCGTCCCGAGGGGTGCCTGGCAGTACGCCCAAGCCGAACACATTGCCCAACAGTACGATGCCTACTTTGCCGACAATCGGCTCTTCGATTTCGACGAGCAGATACTCGCCCGGCACTTCGATCGACCGGGCGTCGTGGTCGATCTGGGTTGTGGGACCGGAAGATCGCTGATTCCCCTCGCAAGGGGAGGGTTCACCTGCCTCGGCGTCGACCTCTCGCTTCCCATGCTTCGGGTCGTTGGCGCGAAGGCCTGCGCGGAGAACCTCGCAATCCACCGGCTTTGCGCCAACCTGGTGTGCCTCGACTGCCTGCGCGACGGACTGGCCGATTATTGCGTTTGCTTGTTCAGCACGTTGGGCATGGTGCGCGGTCGCGAGAATCGGCAGCGGGTTCTTGCCCACGTCTACCGGATCCTCAAGCCGGGCGGTCTGTTCGTGGTCCATGTCCACAACCTGTGGTACAGCCTCACGTACGCGGCGGGGCGTCGCTGGCTTCTGAGCCATCTGGCTGCCACGCTGGTGCAACGAGATCTCGAACGGGGAGACCGGTTCTTCGACTACCTGGGCATCCCCAAGATGTTCGTCCATTCCTATTCGGAGCGTGAGCTTCGCCGGGCGCTCTGCGCGGCGGGCCTGCGGATTCGGGAATTGATACGACTTCATGCCACCCGGCAGCGCCCCTTGCGCGCCCGTTGGTTCTTTGGCTGGCTGCGGGCCAACGGGTGGATTGCGGTGTGCCAGAAATCCGCACAGACGACCGCGCCGACGAGAGCCTGATCCACGCCGTCTGCCGCGTTTGCGGCGGGAAAGGAGGCCCCGACGGCGGGTCTGCCCCGCCACCCGTCACGCCGGGGCCAACGCTTCGAGTTCCTCGGCCAGACGTTTGCGAGCCA
>DYLT01000283.1 GCA_020721945.1 Blastopirellula marina | reverse complement strand
AAGTTCATGAGGAGAAAACAGATGAAAGCTCAGCAACTTTTTCTGCAATCCGTTCACGCTTTGCTGCTGGCGCCGCTGCTGCTCGGTCAGCAAGGCCGCGCGAAGGTACTGGCCCGGCGACAACTCGTCGCCAGGCTCCGCGACGAAGCGGCCGTCCTCGCGGAGGCGCACGGCGAGCTTCTTACCCGAAGGGCACACCAGCGCCGCATCGCCCGGCGATTGAAACGGGCCGGTCAAGGCCCCGACGAATCCCCCGGGGCCGAACGACCCGCGCGCCATGGCCGGGCCGTCCAGGCGCACCGTCTGGCGCACGGGCGCGAACCGGACGCCGGCGGGCAGGACCAGGTCTTCCCAGTGCCACACGTCCAGATCGGTCCGCACGAGGCATCGGATCGTCCCTTCCAGTCCCGTCTGGTCGGGCCAGTACATGCCGCCGTGCGTGGCGGCGGGAACGACCTGCGAAGGCTCCGGGTGATAGAGGGCCAACAAGCCGTCGATGTCGATTTCTTCGCCTCCCGGATCGACTTCGGCCTGTTGGAAGAAGGCGACCGTCGGCGGAATCGTCTGGCGCGTCGAGATGCCGCAGGCCGCCAGAACCGCGGCGGCGGCCAGCGCGGCCGAGGGGCCGATCCAGGCCAGCCGTTCGAGCGTGCCCCGCCGCCAAAACCACACGCCGCCGCCGACCAGCACCAGGCAGAAGGCACCGAGGACGCCACCGACCAGGCCGAGTCGCGGGATCCGATATCCCACTTCCTCGGCCAAAAAGGCCGGCGCCTGGTCGCCCACCACCTTGGAACCCTCGCGGCCGGCGAGTAGTTCGCTCATCAGGCTGCGCAGGGCCGAAAGGGCAAAGCTCTGGCAAGGCGAGTCGCGGCCCGGCGGCCGGGGGTCGGCCTGGGTTCGCGGGCGCACCCACCCCCGGGCTCCCAACGTGGTGCAGAGCACTTGCCCCCGCCCGACCCCAAAACGGAACGAGGCCGGCCACCCGTTCACCGAGTGCACCACCTCGACGCCGCTGAGCAAGACGCGCAGGAACTCGACCGGCCGGTCGAATTCCCGAGGCGTCTCGACCGAGTACGTGCCGCTTGGGGTAACCTGATGGATGTCCACCCGGGTAAGCCCAACCCGGTCGACGATGTGAAAACACAATGCCTCGCCCAGAAGCAACCGGACCGTCTCGGGTTGGACGCGGTCGAGAGCAATCCACATCCGGCCGCCGCCTCGCAACCACTGACGGATCGCGGCTCGCCCGGCCGCGTCGCCTGCCGGGCGGTCCCCGGCCACGACCAACAGATCGACGACATCCAACCCCTCGGCAACGGGAGGAAGCCAGTCGCCCCAAAGCGGCACGACACGCGACTCGATGTTCATCGCGGCCTGAACGGCGAAGGCGGCCTGGTACACCTCGTCGTCGCCAGCGGGATCGACGCCGTCGAATACCCCCGCGACGATCAAGGGACCTCGGTCCACGCTCACCAGGTGGCTGGACCACAAGGCGCCGTCGGTCGCGGCGAGGCGGCCCTCCTCCCCCTCCGAACGATCGCGGGCCAACGTCCGGATTTCCGTGCTCAAGAAGCTTCGGGGTAGTTGATCGGGAACCCGGACCGGACACCAGGACCACCGCTGGGTTTGCGGCGGCACGAGCATCTCCCGGGCGAATTGCACGCTGGGGTCTTCGGCAAAATAGACGCTCGGCCTCATGCGCGCAGGCCGATCCGTGGGGTTGGCAGCGCGAATGCCCACCAGACCCCATTGGCCGGGCGCGAAACGCCGCGTGGCCACGATTCCCGCGACCTCGGCCGACCGCACCGTCGGCGGGCCGGTCTGTTGCGCGACCGCCGGCGGCGACATGGTCAGGAGAACGGCTACCGTCAGAATCGGCGGAAAAGAAGCCTTGGGCCGCATGGTGGCCTCGCACCGACAGACCGCCCGGGATGGTCGTGGACGCCCGCGCGACCGGCCCGAGAGGCCAAGCCGCAGCGTCAGCCGCGAGTATAGCCCGACCTTGCGCCGCTAGCCAGCCTTCAAGTACGTTCGAACGCGCATCAGCCGGCGAACAGGGGACATACCAGGTCGTACGCCACCACGAAAATGCCCGCGTCGGCAAGCAGATGGCTCAGCCACGGTCCCCAGAGAGAACCGGTCCGATGGTAAAGCCATGCCCAGACCCCTCCGCCGACCGCCACGGCGAGCGAGAACAACCCAGCCAGTGGGGTCCAGCCGAAATAGACGACCAGTAAGATGACATGGTGCGCCATGAAACCCAGACTCGAGAGGACGACCGCCAAAGTCCAGGGCATGCGCCAACGGAGTTGTCCGAACACGAACCAACGCCAGTAGTATTCCTCGAGGAACGAGTGAACCAGCGAGTAGAAGGCCCCAAGGGCGAGAAAACTCGGCGTTCCGCGAACGCCGAAATGGCGGACTTTCCTTTCGATCTCCGTGCCGGCGTAAGCGATCTGGCCGGTTGGCTTGAGCCAGCCGTGGTACAAGGCCAGCATTGCGGCCAAGGCCACCAGGCCCAGGGCGAGCCCCAGACCGACCGACGCGCCGGTCGAGCCCCCTCGGTGGTGCCCGCTCGACCAAGGGCGCCAGCCGGCAATGGCCAGCATCCAAGCCACGGGAAACGCAAACTGGATGGCCTTGCCGAGGCTGTAGACGCCCCATCTGGCTTCGACCGAAGCGTCGGCCAACGCCACGAAATAGGCCCACGTCAAGAGCGAGGGAAACCCCAGGGCAAAGAGCATGGCCCCAAGACCGGCGCGGGTCGAATCCTGAGAGCCGAGCGTGGTCATGGAATCCCAGTACCGTGAATGGGCAGCCCGCCCTGAAGTGGGTGTCTTGAGTCGAGTCCCCTAGAAGGAATATAATCGTTGGGCGAGCGTATTGTTTGGGGTAATCTACGCAAGCACTGTCAGGGAGGAAGGCGATGTCATCGGCGCCCCCCGTATCCTGCGTGGCGCAAATCGGCGAAATGGCCGGCGTGGTGTGGAGGACCCTTAGCTCCGAAGGTCCCATGAGCCTCACCAAGCTCGTCAAAGCCGTCGGCCAACCACGCGACTCGGTGATGCAAGCCGTGGGCTGGCTGGCCCGCGAGGACAAGATTTGGATCGAGGATCAAGGGCGCAGTCGGACGATCTCCCTGCGGGGGTAAGGCCCCCACGGGTGGTACGCACGGTTCGTCTCGTTCGCGCAATGGGCGACACGGCGTCCTCGTCTTCGTCGAGCACGCCTATCCAGCACGCCTGAAGGGGACCGGCCCCCCCAGCGGTTGCCATCTGCCAACCCCGGCCCCGCGAGGGCCGCCGGGGGGCGGGGCGCAAAGGCACCTGCCTACATGGGCTTCTCGGCCTTCGGGGGCGAACTCTTCGGTGGCGTTCGCAAGGCCTTTTGTTTGACGGACCTCTTCGCGTCGCGCTTGGCCTTGGCCGCCGCGCGGAGATCGTCGACCTGTTTGCGCTGTTCGGGAGTCAAGACCGCCTGGATCTTGTCGTCGCGCTCCTTCTTCAGCGCGTCGAGCTTGGCCTGAAGGGCCTTGATCTGCGCATTGAATTCCGCCTGGATGGCGTAGATTTTCTGCCGCTGGACGTCGTCGACGACCTCGCCGTAATACGGCGGGAGTTGTCCGGCCCGGGCCTTCTTCCCGAAAGCCGCGTCGGCGGGTTTGGCCGCGGCCGGCTTGGCGGGATCGGCATCTTGGGCCGGGGCCTCGCGCGCCGCCAGCACGGCGATCGCCGCGACGATCGAAGCCTTCCACAGCCAGCCGGAAACCACGTGTGCTCGCTTCATGGGATACCCCTTTCGCTAGGAAGCCTATCAACGGACGCATCGCACCGTCGGACATCATAGTTGCCTTGGGCGTGGCGTGGCAAGGGCCTGCAAGACAATCCCGGACAACCACGAACGAGCGAGAAATCGCCATGCCCTTGTGCGCTCGAGGCCCAGAGCGTAGTCTGAAGACGGATCCATTCCTTGGAATTCGAAAGGGTCATCATGACAGCGCGGTGGTTCACGTACTTGGTCGCGGTGGCGGTGGTCGGCATGGGTTGTGGGGGGCGATGTTGGGCCCAGCCCGTGCCGCCGGTCGGCGGCGGAGTCGGCGCGCCGACTTCGCTCGGCCAGATTCCCGAGATCCAGGAAGCGGCAGGGCATTTCCGCAATGCCGATTACGACCAGGCGGTCGAGGTGCTCCGGACGGCGGTCAAGAAGCACCCCGATCTGCCTCCCGCGCGCCTGATTTTGGCCCAGTTCTTCAACGCCACGAACCAGCCGGCCAACATGCGCAACGCCCTGGAGCAGGCGATCGCCGAGGACCCGGCCGACCCCGAGCCCTACGCGGTGCTTGCCGAGCTGGCGGTCCGGAACCGGCAGATGACCGAGGCGGGGTTGCTTTACGCGAAGGTGCTGGAACTGGCCGACGCGAAGAAGGAGTCGAAGCGAGCGGCCTCGCTGCGGCGTCCGGCCCTGGCTGGTCTGGCGATGGTGGCCGACGCGCGCAAGGACTGGCCCGCCGCCCAGAAATACCTCGAGGCCCTGCTGGTCGAGGAGCCGAAGAACGCCGGGGCCCTCCAGCAACTCGGCCGGGTCCTCTTCCAGCAGAAGAAGCTCGACGAGGCGAAGAAGCGTCTTCAACAGGCCGCCAAGGTGGGCGATGACGTGCTGGGCGCCGAGGCGAATCTGGCCCGGTTTTACCAGGAGGCGGGCGACACGGCCACCGCGGCCCAATACATGCTCGAAGCGATCAAGGCCAATCCCACCGATTTCCGTACCCGGCTGGTGGCGGCCGAGTGGTCGCTCGAAATCGGCAAGTTCGATCAGGCCGAGACCCAGGCTCAGGCCGCGTTGAAGCTCAATCCCGAGTCGATCGAGGCCAAACTGGTTCGCGGCACGGTCGCGCTGTTCCGCAAGGACTACAAGACCGCCCAGGACATGTTCGAACAGGCCCACCTGCAAGCGCCCGGCAACTTCTCGGCGACGAACAACCTGGTGTTGGCGCTGGTCGAGCAGGACGAGGAGTCGAAGAAGCGCATGGCGTTGGATTATGCGCAGATCAATGCCCGGGTCGGGCCCGATCGGCCCGAAGCCAATGCGACGCTCGGTTGGGTCTATTATCGTCTGGGCCGGATCGACGAGGCGGAGACCGCGCTGCGCAAGTCGCTGTCCAGCGCCGGTCAACCATCGCCCGACACCGCGTACTACTTCGCCCGGGTGCTCAACGACCGCGGGCGCAAGGAAGAAGCCCGGCGGCTGCTCAACCTGGCGTTGAAGGCGAAATCCCCCTTTCCGATGCGGCCCGAGGCCGAGGCCCTGGCGGCCGAACTCCGGAAATAGGTGGTCGCCTCTGTGCGGCGCGGACCGAGAGGATTGCAGACGGAGGATACCGACGATGGACATTCTGGATGTCATTAGCGAACTGAAGACCAAGAACGACTCGAAGATCGTCATGCTCATTGCCGATGGGATCGGCGGGCTTCCGATCGAGCCGGGCGGGCCAACCGAGTTGGAGGCGGCCAAGACGCCCCATCTCGATCGTCTGGCCAAACTGGGCGTGCTGGGCAGCATGATTCCCATCAAGCCAGGCATCACCCCCGGGAGCGGGCCAGGACACTTGGGGCTCTTCGGTCTGGATCCGCTGAAGTACGTGATGGGCCGGGGGGTGCTCGAGGCGACGGGCATTGGCTTTCCGGTCGGTCCCCACGATGTGGCCATCCGCTGCAATTTCGTCACTTTGAACGCCGATGGCACGATCAAGGACCGCCGTGCGGGCCGGATCCCCACCGCCGAAAGCGCGCCGTTGGCCATCACGCTGCGCGAGGTCAAGATCCCCGGCGTGGAGATCTTCGTCGAGCCGGTCCAGGAACATCGGTTCGCCGTGGTGTTCCGGGCCGAGGGACTCGGCGCCCGGGTCAACGACACCGACCCGCAGAAAACCGGGGTGAAACCTCTGGATCTCGTGGGCGAGGACCCGGCCAGCCAGCGCACGGCCGACATCGCCCGGCAGTTCGTCGCCCAGGCCGAGAAGCTGCTTGCCGCCGAGCCCAAGGCCAACGGCTTGACGATGCGAGGTTTCTCGAAGAAACCCGCGCTGCCGACCTACCCGGAGGCCTACGGATTGAAGGCCGCGGCGATTGCCGTGTACCCGATGTACAAGGGGCTTGCGAGTCTAGTGGGCATGGAGATCGTGGGCCAGCCGAAAACCTTGGAGGAGGAGGTTTCCCTGCTGGCCCGCGTCTGGAACGACTACGACTTCTTCTTCGTCCACTTCAAATACACGGACAGTCGCGGCGAGGACGGCAACTTCGGCGAGAAGGTCAAGATGATCGAACAGCTCGACGCCATGGTGCCCCGCATCGAGGCCCTTCGGCCCACGGTCTTGGCAGTCACCGGCGACCATAGCACGCCGGCGGCCATGGCCAGCCACAGTTGGCATCCCGTGCCCGTGCTCTTGTCTGCCCGTACCGTCCGGCCCGACGCCTGTCAGGCGTTTGGCGAGACCGAGGCCCTGCGGGGCGGTTTGGGGCAGTTCGAGGCGGTCTACTTGATGCCTTTGCTGCTGGCGCACGCGGGCCGGCTGGCCAAGTTCGGGGCCTAGACCGGCTGCGCGGGTGGTCCCTGTTGCACCACGGCCATGTCCTGGCGCGCCCGCACCCGGGCGAACAGCCGACGCGAGTGCCACTCGGCGTTGACCCGCACGGGCAAGATCGCTAAAG
>DYLT01000282.1 GCA_020721945.1 Blastopirellula marina | reverse complement strand
TCCTTGCATCGGAGCCAAGCGTGTACCACACGCCGCTCGCCTCGAACCGCGCTAGATGGACTTGCGGGATCCTGGAGCGCGGCCGTCTCGGCCGCATCGGGGCGGGCAAGATGCCCGCGCTCCGGCATTTCCCAGAATCGTGCAACACCATTTAGATCGGTTGGCGCGCATTTACCTTAGAATGTCTACCTTGCCTGGCCGCGGCAGGCAAACCCAAGACATCCCCCCATGCGTCCAGCTTGACTCGGTTTGTCGCATCTGACGGGTTTGCCGGTTGTTGCGCACTCTGGGGCCGTGGGCACGTGCCAATTGACAGGGGCCTTACGGGTGCGCTATCCTGACTCCTGGGGAAGCCTTTTCGATCGCGCACTCGTTCGGCCGAAGTGGAGCGGTTGCCTGGCGACGGCAGCGAGGCGGCGATGTCGATCCAGGTCCAGTGCGAGCAGTGCAAACGGCGTGACGCCGTTCCGGACAAGACCGCCGGCCGGAAGATCACGTGCCCCCAGTGCAAGGCCGTCATCGAGGTGCCGGAGTTGCTCGAGGAACTCGAGCCCACGGCGGAACCGCTTGGGGTACCGATGGTGCCGGCGGTTTGCTCGGCCGAGGAGGCGACCGGGTTGGACGACGCGGTGCTTGGGGCGGGCAAGGGTCGTGCCTTGGCCACGGGCGACCGCGCAGCGCGACGCGCGCGGCTCCAAGAGGTATTTTTGCAGTCCAAAGCATCCAAGGGGCGGTGACACGATGGGATAAGAACATCCAGTGACTCGCCCGAAGGCTCGCCTGGGTTGCCATCGAGGCTGGCTGGCCCCGAGCCCTCGGCGGGAGGCTGCCATGCCGCTTCAGGTGCCGTGCGGACAGTGCGGAACCCAGTGCACCGTGCCGGATTCGTTTGCGGGCCGGGTCATCCCGTGTCCCTATTGCCGAGCCCCCTTGCAAGTCCCGGGCCGGCCCCCGGAAACCGCGCCCCAGCCCATGCGCCCCCTGCTCGACATCCTCGATGAAGAACTGGCCAGCGCGGGCGGAACGCCGGCCGCGGGGATGGCGGAACCGTGGACCGCGCCAGGCCGGCGCGCGCGAGGCAAGTTTCGTCTCCCCGGTCCGATTGCGATGCTCGTGGCCGGCGCCGGGGCATTGGCGTTCTTCGTGCTCCTGGTCGCGCTGTTTCCCAAGGTCGGCCTTCCGGTGGGATGGCTTGTCGTGTCCGGCGGCGTGTGCGGCTTGTTCGCCGCCGTGTGCTGGTTGCTTTACGAACTGTGCTTCGTGCCGCCTCACCGGCGCCGCCCGGGCACGTCGATGCTCGGCGCGCTGGGGGCCTTGGGATGTGTGGGCATCGGCGTTCTGGGCGTGTGGTACGCCAGCCGGGAACTGGATCGGCGCGAGCACCCGTGGAAGTACCTCGCCAAGGCCCCTGCCGCTCAGCCGGCCGCCCCGGCGCCACCCCAGGGTCCCTCCGGCGAGAAGGCGTCCACGGCCGTTGCGGCGAAGCCGGGCGGATCGGCGGCCGAAAAGCCTGCCGGCTACCCGGGCGCGGCGCCCCCGGCCCCCGGAACACCTGGTGCGCCGGAGCCACCTCCGGCCGAGGATCTCGTGTCGTTCGATCCCGCGCGGTTCGGCAAGGCGCCCCCCGGTGCCAAGCCGGTTCAGGGGCTTCCGCCGCCGGACCCTGACGCCAGCCCGATCGAGACCGCCTATGAGGAAGCGAGCCGGGTCTATGCCGCCGAGGCGGCCGCGGAGTTGCTGGCCGGCGACGATGCCTCGTTCCGCGAGAAGATGTTGTGGTTCGCCTTGGCCAACCGGCCGGTCATGGGGCTTCGCTGGGCCTTCGGGCTCCAGACCCGCGATGCGGCCGCGGGTCCCCAGGCCACGCCCGCCGAGGACATCGAGAAACAGGTCAAGGCCCTGAGTCTGGCGGTGGTGGGAGGGCTCGACCAGCGGATTTCGGCGCGGCTGTTCGGCCCGTGGCCCGAGACCGGCGACCCGAGGTTCCGCCAGGTGGCTGTCTTGCGCGAGGGCCGGCGGCACGAGCTGATCGCCGCGGCCAAGCGCAGGGCGGTCGATTTGCTGGTGATCGTCGATACGTCGGGGCCGGCGGGCGCGCCGGCCGACAAGGCCGCGGCGCGCGTGACAATCGATCTGGTCGATCTGGTGGAAGACCGTTCGCTGGCGACGTTTCCTCGGCAGAGCGGTCCGGGCGGTCCGGCAATCGGCGTTCCGGCGTCCAACGTGCAGTCCGCGGCACGGGCCGAGGAGTTTCTGAAGTTTGTCGACGAGAACTGCGCCCTGAAGCCGGTGCCCTGGTCGGTCGTCGAGCAGGCAAAGCCGCGCCTGGCCCGGCTCGCCTCGAGGCCGCCCCATCCCTATGCGGGCGCGGCCCTTCTGTTGGAGGTGCGGTACTATCTGGCTCGCCAGCTCGTCCAGGCCAGCGAAGCCATCGCGATCTACGACACGGTGTTGGGGACGGGCCAGGGGGAGAAGTTCGTTTCGGGCGACGTTGCGGCACGCCGCGCCGTGCTCGAGTCCTGGATCAAGGGGTTGTAGCCACGTGAACTCCGTGCTCGATATTCCTGAGGTGGGGGCCCTCGACGCGCGGCGCGGCCTGATCCGCATCCCGCCCGAACTCGACGTGCCGCTGACGGACCGGGTGCGTTCGATCGTCGATACGCCCGAGTTCCGCCGGCTCGCGCGGATCAGCCAGTTGGGATTCGTGTCGCTCGTCTACCCCGCGGCCATTCACACGAGATTCGAGCACTCGCTGGGGGTGTATCGCCTCGCCCTTCTGTTTCTCAAGCACCTGGGGCACGATCCACGGTTTGTACACGCGGTGGGACCGGAACACGGCGAGTTGTTTCTGGTGACGGCCCTGTTGCACGACCTGGGGCACTGGCCGTTCTGCCACCCGATCGAAGACATCCGACTGGCCGGGGTGCCGAACCACGAGTTGTTCGCCAACAGCTTCCTGCTGGAAGGCGAAATCGCCGACGTGCTCCGGAACGAATGGAGCATCAGCCCGCGCGACGTGGTGTCGCTCTTGAGCGAGAAACCCCGCGATCCGACAACGCGGCTCTTGGGAAGCATGCTTTCGGGGCCGATCGACATCGACAAGATGGACTATCTCTTCCGCGACAGCCTCCACGCGGGCGTACCCTACGGACGCCACTACGACCAACCGCGCCTGATCGGCAGCTTGTGCTTGAACGAGTCGGGTGACGGATTGGCGGTCACCGAAAAGGGGAAGACGGCCACGGAGTTGTTGGTCTTCGCGCGGTACGTCATGTTCAGCGAGGTGTACTGGCACCACGGCGTGCGGTCGGCCACGGCGATGTTGCAGCGGGCGTTCTACCTCTTGCACCGCGCGCTCGATCTGGACAGTTTGTTCCGCCTGGCCGAGGGACCCATGATGGCCGAGCTGGAACAAGCCGCGGGCGCCGGACCAGCCGCCGACTTGCTGGGCGGCCTGTTCGGCCCCACGCGGCGGTTGTACAAGCGGCTGGCCCAGTACAGTTTCTTCGAGCACCGCGAGGTGTACGAGCGGCTGGCCCGCAGACCTTACCCCTGGCTGGTGGCCTGTGCCGAGCAGTTCGCGGCCATCCTGTGCACGGCCTTGGGGCGCGTGGTGGCCCCGCACGAAGTCCTCTTCGACGCCCCCCCGATCCAGCGCGAAATGGAAATCGACGTCGATATCTACTATGCCAAGGAGGACCGCTACCGGCCTTTGGCGGAGGTCTCGCCCGTGGTGCGGACCCTGGCCAAGGAGCAGTTCGACGACTACGTCAAGCGGGTACGGATTTTCGTCCACCCCCGTCTGGCGGACGATGCCCGCCGTGTGCCGCGGCTCTCCGATCTGGTGCTCGAAGCCGTCGCGCGCACCGACGGGTGATCGAGCCGAATCGACCACCCCACGCCTGGCCGCCGTGCGGCGCAGGGTGGTCTTGGCCGGGACGTTGGGTTCAGCTAGCGTGCTGGCGGTCTCGATGGTGCGGCCAAGCGATCTTGGCCACCCCCCTTCTTGGCCAGGACTTGGCCCGGGGCAAGGCGGTTTCTTGATGAGCCGAGGGATTTGTGTTACCGTTGAAAGGGTTCTCGCCCGCCTCGCTCGAAGAAACGGTCTCCATGTCGGACGCTTGGTACTGCAAAATTGCCGGGGAGGAACGGGGGCCGCTTTCGGCGCAAGACCTTAAGGCGTTGGCTGCCGACGGGCAGTTGGCGCCGGAAGATCTGGTGCGCCACGGAGTCCACGCCGCGTGGGTCACCGCGGGGCGGGTCCGTGGGCTTTTTCCCTCCGCGGGTTCCTCGGCAGCGCGCCCGATCGGTGCGGCCCACGAGGCGCCGCCAGCTCAGGCGGCCAAGGCGCGCCCGGTCGCCAAGCCCGTGGTCGACTCGCGTTCGCCGGCCGCGTCGCAGGACACCGCGTTGTCGCAGCCTCCGGTGCGCAAAGCCCAGCCGTCGGGCGTCGCGCCTGGCGGCGGGTCGGAGTCCGCGCCTTGGGCTCCTCCGCGAGGTCAACCTGCGACCACGCAGGGCGAGTTCGATTTCCTCGAAGAAGCCTACGCGATGCCGCCGCGGCCCACCGCACCCGGAACCAAGTCGCCGACCTCCGAGTTGATGGAGAAGAAGCGACAGCTCGAGCGGCGGAACATGACGATCCTGCTGGCCGTGCTCGTCGGCCTGATGATCGTGCTGGGGATCCTGATGACCGTGCTGTTCTTCAAACAGCGCCGGGGCAACTCGCATCAGGAACCGACCACCCCGGCGGCCGAAGCGGCCGACCCGGCTTCAAAACCGGCGGAGGGCCCTTCCGAAACCGAGAAGGCCGCTCGGGCAGCCAAGAACGAAGCGGCAAAAACCCCTGGCGAGGCAAAGACCAGCAAGACGACGCCCGAGGTCCTCTGGGCCGATGCGTCGAAGCAGGGGGCGGCGGTTGGCGACATCACCGTCCGCGTGATCTCCGCGGCGCTCGCCCGGCGCAAGACCAAGGCCGGCCCCGAACGACGCGTCTTGGAGATCAACCTTCAGTTGAGCAATGCTCAGAAGGGCAAGAAACGCGAATACCAAAGTTGGGCAGGCCGCGCCTCGGGCGTGAACCTGGTCGACGATCTGGGTAACGTCTACCGGCTCTTGGGTGGGGCAGAAAGCGGAGCGAGTGCCGATTCGATCTATCACGAAGAGCCCGTGCGGGACACGCTGTTCTTCGAGCGACCGGTTCAAGGCGCCAAGTACCTTCGTCTGACCCTGCCCGGTTCGGCGTTCGGCGAGAAACGTAGCGCGCGGATCGAAATCCCCATGTCGATGCTGGCCAACGAAGCATCGGCCCCTGGGAACCCGCAGGCCGGGTCGGTGAAGAGACCGGGCGAGAACGGGCGGGCGGCCAAAGCGCGGGCGAGCGGGGCCGCGCCCGTCCGACGCGCTGCGGCCGACGGTCCCACCGGCGACCCGAAAGAAGACCTCGGCATCGATGCCGATTCGGCGCCTCCGGGACCTGCCACGCCCTGGAGCACGATCCCCGATCCGCCCGCCGCCAAGCCTGATGCCGCCAAGGGCCCGTAAGACCACAGGTTGGGCCATCCGATGGAACCCAGGGAAACGAAACGCCCTTGGGTTCCATGAAGAACGCCGTCGCCAACACGTGGCTCTGGAAAGATCCTGGCTACTCTTCCACTCGAGCCGATACGAGAGCAAGGACGCTTGCGATTCCTTGTTCTCTGACGTTTGCCCAACGTGTTGTCTTGTAGGTCCTGACCCCCTTCTCGGCCGTGGACTGCCTTTGTCGCGCGCCTACAATTCTCTGCCCCGAACGAATTACTCGATCCTGGGAAGGAGGTTGGCTATGGTGCTAGCAGAGATGAGCTTGTACCCGTTGGGCAAGGGAGAAAGCGTCGGCGGCTACGTCGCGCGGTGCGTGAGGATCGTCGAACAGAGCGGCATGGAATACCAGTGCCACGCGATGGGCACGACCGTCGAAGGGGACTTGGACGGCGTCATGGGCGTGGTGAAGCGGTGCCTGGAAGAGCTGACCGCCGACTGCGACCGCGTCGAATGCCTGGTGAAGATCGATTACCGCAAGGGCTTCTCGGGGGAACTGACGTCGAGGGTCGCGAGGGTCGAAAAACGCGTCGGCCACTCGCTCAAGAAATAGTCGATGACTCGACAGACGCAAGAAGGTAACCGTTCACGGATCGCGCCGCTCCAATCCCGCTTCGGCGATGATCGCCTTGCCCGATTCCTTGACCGCGTCCGGCTCGCCGAAGTGATTATCGCGCCACGTATGCCAGTCGCGGGAGCACTGGTTGAACCGAACGTGTTCGGCGGCGGTGTTGTAGATCACGTTCTTCTCGAACAGGAAGCCCTTGCTTCCCTCGTCGATGAACATGCCGTTGTTCGGAGCGCCCTGCGCGTAGCGGCTGCGGTGGACATCGTGGATGTGGTTGCCGCGGATCACCGTGCCCGGCTGATAGCCGAGCGTGTAGATCCCGCCGCCATCGCACAGGCGGTTCATCACGTCCGCGATGTGGTTGTACTCGACGACGTTCTCTTGGCAGGCCGTCGGCTGGGGGTTCCACTGCCAGCCCACGGAAATGCCGGTGTAAGGCAGGCTGTGGACCAGGTTGTGCGAAATGGTGGTCTGCCGGGCGAAACCGGTCCAGATGCCGACCGCGCCGTAGAACTCCACGCCGCAGTCGTGTACGTGGTTGTTCGCCACCCGGGTGCCGGCCGGGCACAACGTCTCGTCGTTCGGGCGTCTCGAAATCGGCGTCTCGAAATCGGGACCGTCGAAATCGAGATACCATGAAAGAGCGGGGGTCTCCAAGAAGAGTACGCTTGGGAG
>DYLT01000281.1 GCA_020721945.1 Blastopirellula marina | reverse complement strand
GCGACTCGGCCACATCGACCTCCGCCTGAAGCGATGCCCAATCGGCTACCGTGATGATCGACCCCCGGGCCATCGACCCGCCAATGCTGATCGGCGCCACGATCTCGCCCACCTCGGCAGCCTTCTCCGTGACCACCCCGTCGAACGGCGAACGGATAAAGTACTCGTCGCGTTGGCTTTCGAGCACCTTCACGTTGGCCATCGCCGACCGGTGCCGAGCGGCGGCCGCGGCCGCCGCCGCCCGAGCCGCCGCGACCTGCGCCTCGGCCACCGCGATGCGCTGCCGCGCCTCGTGCTCCCGCTTCAGCGTCCAGGCGATCTTCGCCTCGGCCGCCAGCACCTCGGTCCGCCGATCGTCGACCTCGGTAAACCCGATCGCCTGGCGCTGGGCCAGCTTCTCGTCGCGATCGAGCCGGCGTTTCGCGTCGGCCAAGAGAATCTCGTACTGCTTCTTCTCGGCAGCCAGCGTCTCCAACGGCGCTTGCGCCGCTGCAAGCTCGGCCTGGGCCTGCGCGGTCAGACTGGCCAGACGCTCGGTCTCGGCGGCGGCCTCGGCCACCTGGGCATGAGCCTGCGCAATGGCCGCGTCGAGTTCGCTGTGGTCCAACTCGGCCACAATCTGACCCTTCGTGACGGCCTCGGCCTCGGCGACGTTCAATCGCGCGAGCCGGCCGGTGAACTTGGCCGCCAACACCGATTGGCGGTCGGCCACCACATACCCGGCCGCCGTCAACTCGGGACTGCCCTCGGACGGCTCGCCCGCGACCGCCCAGACACGCATGGCCGGCGCGACCGCGACCTCGACGACCGACAGCTCGCGCACGGCCCACGGTGCAAACACCACACCCGCGGCAACCACGAGCAAAGCCCCCCAGACCCAACGTCGGGCGCGCCGCCGCCGGCGCGAACGGTCGATCCTGAGCGCTGCCAGACCCGCTGACGAGACCATCTCTGCTCCGAATCCAAGGTCAACACGCCGATCCGACCAGTCCATTATAGCCTGAGATGCGGCGCCAAGGTTTCGGGAAACTGGGGGATTGAGGTTGAAGGATCGGGGATTGGAAGATCGGGTGCAAGTTAAGCCCCACGCTCACCCGACGCGCCAACGAGGGTCCCCACCCTCATCGGTCGAATCGCGCCTCCGCCAGGGCGATACTCGTAGCGCTGGCCCGCGTGTCGCGTAGGTGTGGCCCGCGCTGGCGCGTCGGGTTGGTATGCGGGCCGACGGCGCTTACTCGCGCCGGCTGCCGACCCCTTCGGTGTAGGCGCGGAACTGGCTCCGCCACTTGGGCGGCGGCGGGATGCGGCCAGGGTCCTTGAGGTTCTGGAGCTTGTCGGCACCGGTCGTGCCGCCGCGCAGTTCCGTGCCCCGGGGACGCAGCCCAAGGCTCTTCAGCCATGCGTCGCGTTCCCGTTTGGCGGCTTCGGCCTGCGGGCCGGGTTGCTCCGAGGCACGCTCGATGCGACGATACCAGTCGATGAACTCCTTGGCCTGCTCAGGGGTCCAGCCAAGGCGATCCAACAGGTCCGATCGCTCCTTGTTCGCCTCTTCTTCCAGATGCCGCAAAGCCAACGAGGTCTGCTGTCGCGTGTATTCGAGGTTGGGGTCGTCGGCTTTGGGTGCGGTGGCCTCGGGCGAGGTACTGGGGGGCAGGGCTTTGCCAGGCATGCCGCCGGCCGTGGGGTTCGTGGCCGACCGAGCGCCTTGTTCCGGCCGTTTTGCGCCCGGATCGCCTTGGGTCGGCGAATCGCCCGCGCCGCGCTCGGACGGCTTCCCTTGGTCTTTCGACGGGACCTCGTGGGTCCCGTCCTCGCCCGGCCGGGTCTTCGCGCCCTCGCCAGGCTGCTTGGCCCCGGGCTCACCGGTCGGCTTCTCGGCTTTCGCGCGATCGCCGGGCTTGGTTCCGGTCTCGTCGTCGCCCGGAAGATCCGACTTGGTGCCGCCCTGGGCCGCGTCGGTCGTGCTGCCCGCGTTGCCGGCGCCTTCTTGCTTCGACGGCTGGCCGCCGCCCTTGCCACCGCCGGCCGAGCGGTCGCCAGGGGTGTCGCTCTTGTGGGTCGACTGCTTCGGACTGATGCTGGGCGAGTCGGGCGCGTCGGCCGGCGATGGCCTGGAGTCGTCCTTGGGCGAGCCTTCCTTGGGCTCCATCGTTCGCTCTTGATTGGCCTCTTGGGGTGACGGACTCGACTGCTGGTCGGCGCCCGCCTTGCCGTGGCCGCGCGAACCTTTGCCCTGGTCCGATGCGTCGGTCTTGGCTTCAGGCTTCTCCTTGCCGCGGGCGGCCTTTTCCCCGGCCTTCGCGCCGCTGCCTTGCGAGTGTTCAGGGCACTTGCCGCCGGCTGCCTTGCACTTTTCGCACTCGGCGCCGTGCTCCTGCTTCTCGGGGCTGGCATCGTCCGAGGGGCCTTCGGTCGACTCGGGCTTGGCGCGATCGCCTGCCGGCTGCTTCTCGGCCCGCGCGCCAGGCTTGGGGCGGTCGGGCTGGCCCGCCTCGGATTTCGTCTCGGTGGGCTGGCCATCGGCCGGTTCCCCTGCGTCGGGCTTGGGCGCGCCAGGCTTGGCAGCCTGCGGCGGCTGCCCGGCCCTGCCGGCGGGCTGATCCGGGTCGGCCGGCGGCGGTTCGTCGCTGGGTCCGTCGTCGCCAGCCGGTTTCGGCTCCTTGGGCGCGCTGCCGGGCTTCGGCGCCCCCGAAGGCTTGGCACCTGAGTCGGTCTTCTCGGGGCCAGCCGGTTTGGTCTGGCCCGCCGGATTCTCTGCGCCCGACGGTTTCGACTCGCCCTGCGGCTCGTGCTTCTCTTGCTGCCGGCGCTGATGTTCGAGAATCCTCTCGATCGCGTCGCCGGGGCGCGTCTTGCTGTTGACCGGCTCTTGGGGTTTCTCCGCCGCACCGCGGGGCTCTTGCTTCGAGGACTCGCCCGGGTCGCCCTGGGACTCGCCTGGTTGGCCGTTCTCAGACGCATCGGGCTTGGCCTGGCCGCTGGGCTTCGGCTCGGCGCCAGCCCCCGCCGATCCCTTGGGCTCCGGCTTGCCCTCCTGCTTCGAACCCGCTTGGGGCATCGACTGGCCGGGCTGGTTTCCGGCATCCTCGGGCTGAGTGGGTTTGGACTGCTGCCGGTCCGCGGGAGCACGATCGTCGCCGGGCGGCGGCGGATCGGGCTTCTGGTCTTCCGAACGCGCCAGAGAATTGCCTTGGTCTTGTTGGTCGCCTTTGCCCTGGCCCTGGTCGGGTTTGCCTTGGCCTTGGTCGGGCTTTTGCGCGGGATGACCCGAGGGCCGCTTCGGCTCGGGCGGCGGCTCCTGTTCCGCAACGACCGTAATCCACCGCTTCTCGGTCTCGGCGTGGTTGGGGGCAGGACCCGCGGCGTTCTCCTTGTTGTCGAGGGCCTCGGCCCAGTACACCACTTTGTCGCCCACCTGAAGGCCCAAGGCAGCTGGCTCGATGCGGCACGTGCCCTCGAACGGGCCCGGATGGGCTCGTTCCGGCTTCGGCTTGTCGAGCAACGCCGGCACGCCAAGGCTCTTCCCCTCGCGCTGTGCGCGGATGCCGACCCGGCGCAGTCCAAAATCGGGATCCTCGGCGTGGACCTTCAGATCAAGGTGGCCATTGCGCGGCAGGCGCACCTCGTCGGCCGGCGGATCGACCAGCCGCACTTCCGGCCGGAGGTCGGGAATCACCTCAATGCGATGCTGGACCGGTCGCCGATTCTCGCGCCCCTTGGGATCGACGAATCGCAGTTGGTACGAGGTGTGTTCCGGCTGGGTGGGGTCCTGGTCGCTCATCCGCAACACGAGACTCGCCCGCGCGCGTTGCCCACTTGCCGTCATGCGCCGCGCGTGGCGCGGGTCGCAGTCCAACTCGATCGAGGCCCGGTCGATCGGCTGGTTCGCGCCCGCGTAAATCGTCACCTCGGTCCCTTCGATCGCCTTGAGGTCCCCCCGGCCTTCGACGGTCTCCTTGGGTTTGCCGAGATATGCCGGGTAGTCGTACTCGACCCGCTCCACCACAATGGCCAAGGGGACTTGCACCTCGACAAAAAAGGTGCGTGTCCGGTAGTCGCCTGCCGACAGAAAGTACTCGAGGCTCTGCCTCAGCCCCGACTTGCCGGGCGGCAGTTCGCACTCGAATCGGTAGCCACCCGCCGGCGACATGGGAATCGCCTCGTTCACGGTCTGGCGGTCGGCGGACGTGAAGTACAACGCCGCGGGTTCGTCGGGGGCCAGACCGCGGATGTCGGCCGACACGATCACCGTGTCGCCCTGATAGGCCGTGGTGTCGCCGGGATCGACCTGACGGATCGTCACCCGGGTCGGGGCGTCGATGTCGCCCCAAGGCCAGACAACCCGCCCCACCGAGGCAAGAAGGCTCTTGGGAGACAGGACCAGGTAAAGGCAGAACAGGGCCACCAGCACGACCAGCACGTAGCCCCAATGGATGATTCTCGACCGGTCGACCGCGGCCTCGGGCGGAACCTGGGCCAAGTCGGCCGCCGTGCGGTATTCGAGGCCCTCGTAAACGCGCCGGGTGATCTCGTCGCGGTCCACCTCGTCCCTCTGGCGCCGAAGAAACAGCAGGTTGATGAGGCTGTTCTTGAACGAGGGGCTGGCTTGTTCGATGGTGTACGCCGCATAGATCGGGTTGATGCGATACACCAACAGCGGCAACACGCGCCGGACGAACCACACCACCCCCCCCACCACCAAACCCAACCACATCACTGCCCGACCCAAACTGTCGAATCCGCCGGAACCCAAAGGGGCAGGCTCGGCGAACAGCCCCGAGCCGACCAGCAACCGGGCCAGCCCGCTTGTCCCCTCGGGCAAGAGCAGGCCATCGAGCCATAACGCGACGCGCACGGCCCAGTGATCGAGCACTCCGGCCACCAAGAGATAGGCCAACGCACCGACCGCCACCGTCGTCAGCGCGAGAACCACGTCGGCCCCTTTCACCCGACGCCGTGTGTCTTCCAGCCGCTGGTCAATCAGCCGCTCGCATTCGGCCAGCCGTGCGGGTGGCGGGACAGGGGACGAAGGCTTAGGGGCGGTTCCGGTAGCCATCGTGGACTCCGATGACGAGTGGCGCGCGACGGAAACCCCGAAAGTAACCGCTGACGGGGACAGTCCCCTTCGGGCGTCAACCGGACAGGCACGTTTTTCGGCCCGCCAGAAGCCCAGAAACGTGCCTATCCCCAGCCTGGTGAACGGTTACCCCGAACAGAAGACGTCGGAAGAGGCCCTCCTGTTTCCATCTCCCTATTATAGACCGAGTTCCCGCCGGCGAAACCCGCTTCGCAGGCCCGCGTGCGGCGGGGGCTCAACGCGTCGAAACGCCCAGGGTAAAATCGTTTCCATCTGGTGGGTGGCCGAGACAAGGGGAGATCATCGTATGGAACGGCGCACCGTGTTGTATCGCGGGTTAGTCCAAGGGGTTGGGTTCAGGTACACCGCGCGGAGTATTGCCGCACGTTTCGCGGTGGCGGGTTATGTCAGAAACCTCGCCGATGGGCGTGTCGAACTCGTTGCCGAAGGTGCTCCGGCCGAACTAGATCGGTTTCTCGCCGCGATTTCCGAGGCCATGGGGCGATACATCGACGTGACGGAACAAGTGACATCCCCTTCGACGGAGGGGCTTCGAGGATTTGAAATCCGCTTCTAGTAAGCCGCCGGTCGCGATGCCGCGCCGGCGCATGGCCCACGTGGGCCCTTGGTCTCGCCGAACCATTCTCGCGTCCCCCACGTAGCAACCACATGGCGGTGGTGTGCGCGCATGAACCGCCCGGTGCAACTTCGACTGGTGATCGGAACGCGTTATGGCTGCCGGCAGTGCTGGTCTCTTGGGGGCGATTCGATTCCCTAACTGGGTGGAGCCGCTTTGGACCGTAGCGGTTGGCGTGGTTGTGGCCGTGGTCTCGCTGTGGCTGTTCGCCATGGTGCTCCGCCGGCTGGCGCCCAAGGTCGCGGCGATCATGCGCACCACCTCGAAAGAGGCGATGGCCCAGCCGGTCTTCTACGTGATCGTGGGTATCGGCGTGTTCGTGCTGTTGCTCATGCCCTTCGTCTCGTACAACACCCTCGGCGAGGACGTCAAGGTGTTGAAGATGGACGGGCTGACGATCATTAAGGTGCTGGCGATCATCCTGGCCTTGTGGACGGCCAGTATCTCGATTTCCGAAGAGATCGAGGGGCGCACCGCCTTGACCCTCTTGTCGAAACCGGTGGGACGCCGGCAGTTGATTGTCGGGAAGTTGCTGGGCATCCTCTGGACCGTGGCGGTGCTGTTTATCGTGCTTGGCGCCGTGTTCCTGTCAACCGTGTCGTACAAGGTGCATTACGACGCGCGCGAGACCTCGCAGCCCGAGCCGACGGCCGCCGACTGCGCCCGCGGCATCAACCACATTGCCCCGGGGCTGGCCTTGGGGTTCATGGCCGCGGCGATCATGGCCGCCATGAGCGTCGCCATCTCGACCCGGTTGCCGATGCTCCCCAACCTGGTCCTCTGCTTGTCGATCTACATGCTGGGGCACCTGATACCGAGGCTGATCAACTCGTCGGTCGGGGAGTTCGAGCCCGTGCAATTCGTCGGCCGGCTTCTGGCCGCTGTCCTCCCGGTGCTCGACCACTTCAGCATGGAAACCGCCATCTCGGCCGACCAGATGGTGCCGTGGAGCTATATTGGCGTGGCCGCCGTCTACTGCCTCCTCTACAGCGGCGTGGCCATGCTGCTGGCGCTGATCTTGTTCGAGGATCGCGACTTGGCTTGAGCCCCAGCGGCATCTTGCGACGCTGGCATGGCGGGCACGGCCCGAGCGAACCGGCTGCCTTGCTCCCCGCCCAAAATCGCCC
>DYLT01000571.1 GCA_020721945.1 Blastopirellula marina | reverse complement strand
ACCCCACGGCGCGGCCCGAGCGGCAGCGGGCCGAGCGCCCGGGCCGGCGCGGGCGGGGCGACCGGCCAGCCACCCCGCGCGATCTCGGGCCGGTCTTCACACGCACGGTCGAACCGCCTCGCGTGCGCCAACGCCTCTCGCCCGACTTGGAGGCCGAACTGCAAGAGGCCCTAAGCGATGTGCCCCTCGACGAGATGATCGACGGCACCGCGTCGGTCACGGCGCAGCCGGCCCTGGAGCCCGACTCGCGGCACACCGCCCGCGTCGTCGCCGTCGGGCGCGACGATGTGTTCGTCGAACTGGGAGGACGCGAACAAGGCACCGTGCCGCTGAAGTCCTTCGAACAGCCGCCGCAGCCAGGACAGCCCGTCGACGTCGTCGTGGTCCGCTTCCATCAGGAGGATGGTCTGTACGAACTGGCGCTGCCCAACGTCGCAACCTCGGTGGGCGACTGGTCGAGCGTTTCCGAAGGGATGCTCGTCGAGGCCCGAGTCACCGGCCACAATACCGGCGGATTGGAATGCGAGGTGAACCGCATCCGCGGGTTCATTCCGATCAGCCAGGTGGCGCTGTACCGGGTGGAGAACCTCGCCGAGTTCGTCGAGCAGAAGTTCACCTGCCTGGTGGTCGAGGCCGATCCCCACCGCAAGAACCTCGTGCTCAGCCGCCGCGCGGTGCTGGAACGCGAAAAGGAAGAGGCGCGGCGCAAATTGCTCGATTCGCTGGCGGTGGGCCAGATCCACGACGGCGTGGTCCGCAAACTGATGGACTTCGGCGCGTTCGTCGACCTGGGCGGCGTCGACGGGCTGTTGCACGTCAGCCAGTTGAGCTGGGGCCGCGTGCGGCACCCGCGCGATGTCCTCGAAGAAGGCCAACGCGTGCGCGTGCGCATCGACAAGATCGACCGCGACACCGGCAAGATCAGCCTCGGCTACAAGGACCTCATGGAAAGCCCCTGGGCGGCCGCCGACCGCAAGTACCTGCCGAACACGCGGGTGCATGGACGGGTCGTCAAGTTGATGGAGTTCGGCGCGTTCGTCGAGTTGGAGCCGGGCGTCGAGGGGCTGGTCCATATTTCGGAACTGGCCCA
>DYLT01000280.1 GCA_020721945.1 Blastopirellula marina | reverse complement strand
AGCCAGGCCACTGCCCGCGCGGCGAACCTCATCACGCGCCTCGACGCCCCGGACGCCGGTGCAAGGCCGGTTGGCCCTGGCCCGGTGGCCGTGGTGCTGGCCGGTCTGGCCGGTGGACTGGCCCTGGGGTTCGGCGTCGTGTTCCTTACGGTGCCTTCGCCCCTGGCCGTCACGGCCGCTCAGGGTACCTGCCGGGTCAACGGGAGGACCAATGGCCACCGGGAAGCAACGCCCTTCAAGACCGCCCTGACGCGGCTGAGCAACGGTTGCCCAAAGCGCTAGGCCGGCTGATCGAACGAGACGAGAAACCCTCCTTGTTTTCCTCGCAGGCTACCATGCAAAGCCCCATCGCCTTCGCGTCATTGGCCTCGACCGTGCCGTCGGACCCGATGGCATCCACCGGGACGGCGTTCGCGTTGTCCCCAGCGACGCCGCGGCCCGCTCGCCGGTTCCGGCCCGCGCCGCCCTCGCCGGGATCCCGGGCCCAAGCGCTTCTGGCCGCGGGCGAGGCCTTCGTGGCGGAAGACGGCAACCGGTCGGCCGCGTATCGGTGCGCCAAGCGCCTCGTGGACCTCGTTGGCGCCCTCGCGCTGTTGGCTGTCCTCTGGCCCGTGTTGCTGGCGACCTTCGTGGCGCTGTGGGTGACCACGCGAGGCAAGCCGGTGTTCCGCCAGGTGCGCTTGGGATTGGGCGGTCGGCCTTTCGTGCTGTACAAGTTCCGCACCATGACGCTCGATGCCGCCTCGCGCCAGCACGAGGTCGCCAACGAGAAGGATGGGCCGATCTTCAAGAACCGGCGCGATCCGCGGATCACCCGGCTGGGGCGGATCCTGCGCAAGACGAGCATCGACGAGATGCCCCAGCTCGTCAACGTGCTCAAGGGCGACATGTCGCTGGTCGGGCCCCGGCCGCCGGTTCCCACCGAGGTCGCGCGCTACCGCCCGTGGCAGCGCCGCCGCCTTTCCGTCAAACCGGGGCTGACGTGTTTGTGGCAAGTCAATGGCCGGTCCGAAGTGGGATTCGAGGACTGGGTGCGGATGGACCTGTGGTACGTACGCCACCAGAGCCTTGCGGTCGACATGAAGCTCTTGGCACGAACGCCGTGGGTGGTGCTGACCGGCCGCGGCGCGTATTGAAGGCCCAGACCCACGGGCCACCGCCGCCTCGGTTTTCCGCCGATCGTCGCCGCGGTACGATCGGGCGGACCGACCGAGGGAGGTTTCTTGCCATGTTCACCGTGCTGGCTCATGCGCTCGGCGAAGCCGGGCAGGCGATCGAGCCGTACCGCTTGCCCGATGGAAGCCGCCTGCTCGTGCTGCCGTACGGAGCCCGAGTTTTGGCCCTGGCCACGGGCCGACGGCGGGCGGGCCGGGTACCTATGGAATCGCGGAGGCCTGTGGTCGCTCGTCGTGCGGAACTTCTTCGTGAATCCATCGGGCGCGCAGGTCGACGTACCGAAGCACGATCCCGACGATCCGGGCTACGGCTTCCAGGTCTGCCGAGTCGACGAACCAGAGTTCGGCAGCTTTTGCGAGCTACAGTACCACGCGCCGGCCCTGGGCGCCTTGCCCGATCCGACGCGACGACCTCTCCCCTGCACGGCCGAAGCCGACCCTGCCCGTGAACCGTTACGCCAGAACCGACCCTACAGGCTGTCGGGGTTGAACACCGACGTCAATCCGGCGTTCCTTCCGTCGGGCGTCATGATCTGCCGGTAGACCTCGTAGTCCATGTCCTGGCGGAGGAACATCTGGTGCCCATCCGCGAACGTGGCATTCGCGCCGCCGGGATGGCGCGACGAGGGCCGGGCGTAGTTGAAATCCGGCGTTTCTGGATTCTGAACGGCATTCAAGTCGCCATTGATCGCGTGCCGAGGATCGGGCGCGATCTGGTCGCGGCGGCCGTCCCAGATCATCCCCACGTCGGCCTCGACCACCTCGCGCCGCAGCTTCCACGTGGTGCCGGCGTCCGGATTGAACGTCCCCGCCGTCTCCGGCACCCAGCGCGTGGCGTGGACGTTTTCCGAAAGAAACAGCGTATTCGACGAGCCGTCGCGCTGCGTCAGCCAGTCGGCCGACACCTTGGCCAGGTTGACCCCGAGCGAGTTGGCCTGGTGGTTGAAGCAAATGCCCGTGCGCGTGCTGTCCAAAATGGGGCCCGTGGCGGGCCGGGGAAGCACCTCGGTGCCGTCGCGGATGCCCGTGTTCACCACGTACGCCAGAGGCGTCGGGTTTTGCGGATCGACGTCGGGTGGATTGCTCGGGCAGGTCGTGAACGCCAGATTCAGGCGATAGCGGTACGCCACGTTCTGGTCGATCCACAGATCGTACACATCGCGGCGTTCCATGTGCGGCAAAAGCAACACGACCCAGCTCGCGTTGACGTATTCAGCGGTCGTCGCGTCGTCGATCTGCCCCGCCTTTCGGAACAGCGTCTTGGCATACGGCGGAAAGTAGTGGAACTGCGCTTCGAAACTCTGCGCCGCTTTGGTTAGCTGGTACTGGTTGTTCATGCACTGGGTGCGCCGTGCCGACTCGCGGGCGTTCTGCACGGCGGGCAACAACAGGGCCATCAACATGCCGATGATGGTGATCACCACCAGCAATTCCACGAGCGTGAACCCTCGTCTGCGGCGTAACATGCCAATCCTCCCTCGGACCCCAGACCGTTGGCGCACTAGCCCTTGGTTGCGCGCCCTCGACTTGGGGAACAACTAGACTCAGCCCTTCCGCATCTATTCTCGCAAAATCGGCCGGTAAAATCCAGGGTTTGACCGCAAGAATCGCCTTTCCCCCGTCCGGAAAATGCCCCCTCTTACAGGGTAAACTAACCCAGCCATACCTCTTTCGGGTGTAATACCAACCCGACGCGCCCGCGAGGGTCTCGGTCGGCAAGGCCCTCGCTTGCGCGTCGGGCTTTAGGGACGCCCTCGCTGGCGCTTCGGGCTGGTATGGCCGGGCGGGGGCGCGGGTGAGGGCGAGCCGTCGGCTTTCTGGGGCTGGCACTGGCGTTTTCGCCGGTTTTCTGAGAGAATAGGGCGAAAGGGCATGCGTGGCTTAGCATAGCAGGTGTCGTCATGGCCAAGCGGTATCGCTGGGGGTTTACCCTTGTCGAGTTGTTGGTCGTCGTGGCCATCATCGGGATCCTCGCCGGGTTGCTCTTGCCGGCGGTGCTCAACGCGCGCGAGCGGGCCCGCCAGGCGCAGTGCATGAACAACCAGCACGAGCTGGCCCTAGGCGTGCAGCTCTACGAGACGGCCAAACAACGGCTGCCCGGTTACGTCAATAAGTTTGCCACCTACCGGTTCGCCTGGCCCGTGGTCCTGCTCAACGAGATCGGCCGATCCGACCTTTGGGAAGAGGCACGCCGGGGCAATGTGGGGGCCTTTGCGGGCGTCGTCGTGCCGCAGTTCGTCTGTCCGAGCGACCTGAAAGGCAAGATGCTCAGCTATGTGGGCAACTGCGGCATGCCAGACAACACGGGCGTCGGCACGCCAGACTATCCGGCCAATGGTGTGTTCCAATACTGTCCCGGCGTGAAGGACGACCGCTACGCAACGCCCGTCGTCAATCCGGTCATGCGATCCTCCGAGATCCGCGACGGCGCGGCACAAACGCTCCTGTTGTCCGAGAACGTTCAGATCGGCGGCTTGCCGGATGCATGGTACGCGGTGCGCGCGTCGGCCGAGACGGATTTCGGCATGAACTGGGTGTGGCTGGCTGCCGGGGCCGCCGGAGCGCCGGGCACGCCCGCCCCGGGACCCGGCATCGATCCCGACCCGTCGGGCTACAAGATCAACGTGGATAAGGACTCGGGCACGGTCTATCCGCGGCCGTCGAGCAACCACGTTGGCGGGGTCATGGTCAGCTACTGCGATGGGCACCAGCAGTTCCTCAACGAGCGCATCGACTATCTGACGTTCCAGCATCTGATGACCCCCGACAGCGCCAAGGTTTGGGACAACGGCTGGCGCCCCGGCGGCGGTTCGGTGTCCCCCTCCGGGCCGCACCCCTTGCCGGCGTTTGTCGATCCGGAGATGAGCGAGCCCTAGTCGGCCGCGCGGTTCTGCGTCGCAAAGCGTCACGCCAACGCTGCTTTTCCGGCCTGCCCGGGTGATTCACGGGCCGACACTCGCCCAAAGCGCCAGCGAGGGCGGGGCAACCAACGGCCTTGGCGGCGCGTCGCGTGCGGTGGGTCGCGTCTCGACGGCTTGATGGCCAATCCTCGGGGCTACAGGCCCGCGCACATCCGCAGGTACGGTTTGGCCGTGCGATCGACATCGACCTTGACCATCACGGTCGTGATGTCGTCGGCCTGGCTTTCGCGCGCGGAGTGGGCGAGGACGGCCTCGTAGAGCGCGTCGATCATCTCGGCGGCCGATTGGTCGCAATGGCAGCGCACCACGTCGAGGGCCCGGTCCACACCGAACGGCCGGCCGTCTGGCGATTCGGCCTCGAGGACGCCATCGGTCAGCAAGAGCACCACGTCGCCGGGCTCGAGCACCAGCGATCCGCTGGAGCGATACTTGACCTCTTCGTCGACGCCCAACGGAAGTTCGGTGCTATCGAGCGTGGCCTTGATGCGGCCTTGGGGATCGAGCACGTAGCCCGGCGGGTGCCCCGCGTTGACGTATTCGATCGAACGCCTGGCGGGATCCAGCCGCGCCAAGAGCAGTGTGAGGAAGCGATCGGGTTCGATCTCGCGGGCCAGGGCGCGGTTCGTCCGGGTGAGCGCCTCGCCCACCTCGTCGCACGCCTGGGCGAACGACCGGAGATGGGCATGGGTGGAGGCCATCAAGAGCGCGGCGCCGAAACCGTGCCCCGCCACATCGCCGATGACGATCCCGACCGCGTTGCCGGGCAGGGGAATGTAATCGAACCAGTCGCCGGCGGCGAACTCGGCCGGGTGCATGGCCCCCGCGATGTCGAACCCTTGCAGGGCGGGCGGGGCACGGGGCAACAGATACTGCTGGATCCGTTGGGCCGCCAGAAGCTGCACCTCGCGGTCGCGCAGCGCCTTCTCGTTTCGCTTGCGTTCGGTCAAGTCGCGGATCGCGCACGAGATGAGAAGCCCCTCGTCGGTCTGGATCGGCCCGAGACTGATCTCGGCCGGAAACTCGTGCCCGTCCTTGCGCACGGCCGACAGTTCGGGCCGGTCGCCCATGCCCTTGGGATGCGGATGGCCGGCGAACGCCACCCGATGCGCCGCATGCGCGCCGCGGAGCCGCCCGGGCACAAGCAGCTCGACCGATTGACCCACCAGCTCGTCGCGCCGCCAGCCGAAGATGCGTTCGGCCTGGGCATTGACGAGCACGATCGTCCCCGCCTGATCGACGATGACCATCGCGTCGGGGGCCGATTCGAGAAGCCGGCGGAACCGATCCTCGGCCCGCTTCCGCTCGGTCACGTCGGTGGCCGAGGCGTAGATCCGACCGCCCTGGGGCCTGGCCGTCCAGGAAAGCCATCGGTACGAGCCGTCGCGGGTCTGGTAGCGGTTCTCGTAGGAGACGCTCTCCTGGCCCGAGCGAAGCCGCTCGATCTCGCGTCGCGTCGCCTCGCGATCGTCGGGGTGGACGTACTCGACGAAGGGGCGCGAGCAAAGCTCCTCGGCCGAATACCCCAGCGTCCGTTCGAACGCCGGATTCACGCGCTTGAAGTACCCGTCGACCCCCGCAATGCAGAGCATCTCGAGCGACAACGTGAAGAGGGCCTCCAGCTCGTGGTCGCCGTCGTGATACGGCATGCGCAGACCCTCGAACGGAACATGGCTGCCTGACGGTTCCGGTAGAGAAGCAATCGGACCAGCGCGGCCTGGGCCGCATGGGGATTCTAGACCGATCCGGCCGGCGGTCAAGCAGGGTATTGCGGGCCCTAACCTTGCGGCTGGACCGGATTGGCCGTCTCTTTCGGCGGCATGCTGGGGGCCGGGATTCCTTCGAGTCCGCGCACGCGCAGGTCGGCCTGCGCGCGTTGGCCCGAGGCGAGGTCCCGCGCCTCGATGCGCCATGCGCCAGGCGGGTCGTTGGCCGCGAGGTCGAGCGAAACCTCCAGGCGTCCGCCCACTGCGGCGTACGAGCCGCTGAACTCGGCGGAGCGGCCCTCCGCATCGCGGATCGTCACCTCGACCGGCACGACCGCGTCGACCGGCCGGCCCTCGGAATCCATCACCTCGACCACGCACCGCGCGCGCTGACCGCGATCGATCGACGCCGGCACATGGAGCCGCAACCCGGCGATCGGCCGCGCCGAGACGAGGTAGACGCCGCCGTCGCACGGGCCCAAACGAACCTCCCACGATAGCCGGCCGTCTTGCGTTCGTGCCGAAACGCTTTCGTGGCGAATCAGGTCGTAGACGAACCCCTCGGGCCGCTCGACCGACAGGACACTTTCGCAGGGCAAGCCGTTTTCCATGACGATGCCGTGATGGCCCACGTACCGGCCGTACTCGCGTCGGTCGTTCACGACAAAGACGTAGTTCGCGTCGCGCCACCTCCGCAGGTAGGGAACGACCTCGGGGTTGGACGAATCCACGCCGCGTCGGTATCGGCCATCGAGCTTGCCGCGCAGTTCGGCAGCCAGCGCTAGCAGCGCTTGCTTGTCGCGGTCGGCCCGACCCGTCCGCTGGTACGAGTTCACAAGGAGGTCGGGCTTGATCGCCGGGGCAAGCCGCTCGTCGCCGACGACGATGCCGCCGCGGCCCTGGAACTCCTTGACCCGCCGGGCGACCCGGGATGTCAGGACGTCGCAGTCGGCCATCACCAGCACGCGGAAGCCCTCCAGCCCGCGCTGGACCACCGTCTCGTCGAAGACGATTTCGGGCTGAAGATGGGCGTACAACAGCACGTGG
>DYLT01000279.1 GCA_020721945.1 Blastopirellula marina | reverse complement strand
CAGATCGAGCAATTGGCCAAGGCGCGACGCCGCGGGCCCCTCGAGGCCCGGCTGCGCTAATCGCGCCTCGAGGGCCTGCCGAATGCGCTCGGTGTATTCGTCGCGCGCCATGGCGTCGGAAAGTTCACGCATGGCCCGCTGCGGTCCAAGCTCCGTCCGGGCTCCTTGCCCCTCGTCGACCGGACGCACCAGGTCGTCGATCCACCGCGCGATCTGGGCTTCCGACAGCGGCGGCAGCACCCAGCGCTTCGAATCGCTGGTCAACCAGGCCCGGCGCGTTTGCCTGTACACCGGCTCGATCCAACGCCGCGCGTCGACCGGCAAGCCTTCGGTATCCAATCGGGCCTTGACGGAAAGCAAGATCGGGCAGACCAATTCGGGGTGCCCCGCCAGCCACTCCAGACGCCGCCGGGCCGCCGCGCGCCGGCCAAAGTCGTCGTGCTCGAGCTGGCGCACCAGACGGTCGATCTCTTCCGCGGTCACGGCCGGGGGCAACGCTTCGGCCGCCTGAGGTAGATGGGCACTCAACGATTCCAGCGCACGCCGCATTTCGAACGACGTATCGGCCGCATGGAGAACCCGCTGGACCTCGTGCGCCAGGGCCGAGGCGGTCTCCGGGCGGCGGGCCAACTCGCGCAGGCGATCGGCCGCTCGTTGGCGCACGGCATACTGCTCCGAATCCAACTGGCGGATCAGCGTGCGCAGGACTTCTGGCGAGTCGGGCGCGGCAGCCTCGACCGGCTTGCTGGACGCCACGGGCGCAGCACCCCACACGCCCTCCCCCGCCCACGCGATCAGCAGCAAGCCTACCGCGATCGGGGGAAAAACGCCGCGCACACGTTCGATCGTCAGCCGGTCGGTGCTCAAATGGCCTTGCCAGGGATGAAGGTTTTCGGGTACAAGCCTCTCCTCGTCGCGCCGCAGGGTGGCAACCGCGCTTGCACCAGGGAATCTTCGATGCGTTCCATCGCCTACCGCCTGGCCTTCCTTGGGGCCGTTGCTCTTGTCTTTTTTATAGCGTCTGCGGCCGAATCGGCCACTACCCGCCTCGACGCGCAAACCATCAAGGCCGGGTTGCGCACTACCACCGTCGAGGAGAACGGATTCGTCGATCGCGTGGTCGGATTGGCAGAAAAAGGGGTGCTTCCCCCCCAACTCGTGGAGAGCACCTTCCAGTGGGCGAGGAAGAAACCGTATTTCCGCTTTCAGTACTTCAAGCGGGGCTTGATTCTACGCGCTGCCAGGCTGGGCATTTCGCTGTAGCGCCTTCGGCCAAGGATGTTGCCGCGGCGCGGGTTCCACGGGTCCTCGCGGGGGGGTCGCTTCCCAGGCCTCACTCCCGGATCAGATCGCGCACGGTCATCCCCGCCGGAATCATCGGAAGCACGTGTTCCTGATAAGGGACGGCCACGTCGAGTAAGTACGGGCCGGGCGATTCGATCATCTCGATCAGGGCAGCGCGGAGTTCGTCCTTGCGCGAGATGCTCTTGGCCGCCCAGCCGAAGCCCGCCGCCACCGTCACGAAGTCGGGATACCGCTCTTCGGGGCCGATTCCATTGCCCTGGCCAATCGCCTCGGGGTGGTCGATCGGCCCGAGGTAGGTGTGGGCTCGGTTCGAGGCGTGGAAACGGTCCTCCCATTGCACCACCATGCCCAAGTGCTGGTTGTTCAAGAGCAGCACCTTGACCGGGATTTTCTCGCAATAGCAGGTCGCCATTTCCTGGATGTTCATCAGCAGGCTGCCGTCGCCATCGATATCGATCACCAGGGTGTCGGGGTGAGCGACCTTGGCACCGATGGCGGCGGGCAGTCCGAACCCCATCGTCCCCAGACCACAGCTCGACAACCACGTCCGTGGCCGGCGGAATTTATAGAACTGGGCCGTCCACATCTGGTGCTGGCCCACGCCAGTGCTGATGATCGTGTCGCGGTCCTTGGTCAGGTGCCACAGCTCGCGGATGGCGTGTTGGGCGAGGATGCCGTCGTAGGTCTCGTCGTACTTCAGCGGGTCGGCCCGCTTCCACTCCTCGATGGCCTTCCTCCACGCCTCCATGGCGTCGCAATCCGTCGGCGGCTCGACGATCTGGTTCAACTCGGCCAGCGCGTAGCGCAGGTCGCTGACGATCGGGATATGGGCGGGCTTGATCTTGTGGATTTCCGAGGCGTCGATGTCGATGTGGACGATCGTGCCGCGTTTGGCGAACTCCGCGACCTTGCCCGTCACCCGGTCGTCGAACCGTACGCCCAGCGCCAGAAGCAGATCGGCCTCGTTGGCCGCATAGTTCGCGTAGACGCTGCCGTGCATGCCCAACATATCGAGGCACAGGGGATGGTCGCCGGGAAACGCGCCGAGTCCGGTCAAGGTCGTGGTCACCGGGATCCCTGTCTTCTCGACGAGCCGGGACAGTTCGCCGGACGCCCCCGAGGCGACGATGCCCCCGCCCGCGTAGATCACCGGCCGCTTCGCCTTGCGGATTGCCTCGGCCACGCGGCGGATCTCCTCGGGCGTGGCCTTGAGGTGATCGACGTGATAGCCGGGCAGGTTCATCGGCACATCGTAGTCGGGGATGGTCTGGGCAAGCTGCACGTTCTTGGGAAGGTCGATCAGCACCGGTCCAGGCCGGCCCGTGGTGGCCACATGGAACGCCTCGCGCATGACCCGGGCGATGTCGGCCACATCGGTCACCAGATAGTGGTGCTTGGTGACGCTGCGGCAGACCTCGACGATGGGCGTCTCCTGGAAGGCATCCGTCCCGATGACCGGGGTCCCCACCTGGCCGGTGATCGCCAGCATGGGAATACTGTCGAGTTTCGCGTCGGCAATGGTCGTGACCAGGTTGGTCGCCCCCGGACCGCTGGTCGCCATGGCCACACCAATCTTGCCGGTTGATCGGGCATACCCTTGGGCCGCGAACCCACCGCCTTGCTCGTGACGCGGAAGCACCACCCGAATCTTGTCGCGAAAACGGGTCAGGGCCTGATGCAGAGGCATACTAGCCCCCCCGGGATAGGCGAACACCGTGTCCACACCGTGGTTGACCAAGGCTTGAACCACAATGTCCGCCCCGCTGGTCGGCTGCTGGTCACTGGACTTTTGCGAGACGTTGACGGGTCGATAGGTCGCCGTGGCCACGGAAAGACACCTCTCGGGATTCGCCTTTCTTGTCGAAACAACAGCGCTTACGCAGACGCTATGATCATACCATACAGGGCCAGAATCAGCGCAAGTCCAATTGTAGCAATGCGATACCTGGCGTCCAGGGCTGGTGGCCATCGCCCCTGGCAGGGCACGGCCCGCCGGGCTTTTCGATCCTGTCAGAGCGATCTTTGCTTCTCAGGGCAGATCTTGTATCTTCGGCCACCAACCAAGAGGGCACGCGACCACGGAGGGTTCGGTCATGTCGTCGGCCGTCGCGGCACCGCGCATCCACGCCACCAGCTATCTGGTCATTCCCGCCCGACTCGCCTCGACCCGGCTGCCCCGAAAACTGCTCTTGCGCGAAACCGGCAAGCCGCTCATTCAGCACACGTACGAGGCCGCCTCGCGGGCTCGATTGCCCCTGGGCATCTGTGTCGCGTGCGACCATCCCGAGATCTACGAGGTGGTGCGTTCGTTCGGGGGCAACGCGCAGATGACCGATCCCCACGCCACGTGCGGGACGGATCGGGTGGCCGAGGTCGCCCGGCGTCTGACCGACATCGACATCGTCGTCAATGTCCAGGGCGACGAGCCGGAGATTGCCGGTTCGTCGATCGACTTGGCGATTTCCCTGCTCCAGAGGCATCCCGACGCGGTGATGTCGACCCTTGCCACGCCCATTCGGAGTCGCCGGCAGCTTGAGGATCCGGCTTGCGTCAAAGTGGTCTTCGATGCGCGCGGCCGGGCGATGTACTTCAGCCGCAGCCCGATTCCACGGCCGCGCACCTGGGACGACGCCCTGTTGACGGCCAACCCGCCCCGTTTTTATCAGCACGTGGGGTTGTATGCGTACCGCCGCGAGTTTTTGCTTCGGTTGGCCGAGATGCCCCCGTGCGAGCTGGAGCGCATCGAGAAGCTCGAGCAGCTTCGGGTGCTCTTTGCCGGGTACTCGATTCTCGTGGGAGTGGTCGAGGAGCCCACGTTCGGCATCGACACACAGGCCGACTACCAAGCGTTCGTCGAAAAGCGCCGCCATGCGTGACGGACATCGGCTCAAGGCCGGTGTCGGCCGGCGACGGGGCCGCTGGCGCCGGACTTCCCGTTCGAGCCGGGCACCGATCCCGCACAAGCGGGCACGGCCGGGGCGTTGACGCGCAAGGTGGGCGACTTGGGCGAAGGCACCGCGGGCGCGCGGCTCTGCTCTACGAACTGCTCCAAACGATCGCGGTGCTGGCGTGATGCTCCACCGCGGCAGAAGCCCACCAGCCGGCCTGCAAGCCGCGCAAACACCGAGAAGTCCGCCACACCGCCCAGGCAGTCCGCCGCGGCGTGCAGCGCGTGCGGGGCCAGCGCGCCTGCCCATCCGTTGGTGCCTGCCCAGCGCCAAAAGAAACGCTCGGCCTCGAGGGACCGGCGGAACGCGCTCGCCGATGGTTCGGCCAGCGCGGGCGCGGCCACCGCGCACCCCGGCGCCAAAAGCGTGCGCAAGCCCAGGTGCCGCAGCGTCAGCCCCAGATCGATCATGGTCAGGTGGTCGCCCACCTCTTCAGAAAACCGGCCGGCCGCGTCCAAGGCCCAGCGCCGGTAGAAGGCGGCCAAGGTGGATGGGGCGAGCACCGCGACCGGCTCGTTGACCAGCACCGTCCGACGCCCGTGGTCCAATCGGCGCACGGCCCCGTGGCGCTGGTAATCCACGCCCGCACAAAGAATCCGGTCGTGATTCTCGAGGGCCACGACAAGCGGCGCCACGGCCGCGACCGTCGCATCCTGAAAATGCGCAAGCGCCGCATCAGCCCAGCCTGGACAAACCTCGAGCCCGCACGCCAAGACATGGACAAAGGGGGCCCGAACCTTCGACAGCCCGGCATTCAAGCACGCCGCCCGGCCCGCGCTCGCCGGCAACGGGATGAACGAGACTTCGTCGTCCAGGTGGTAGGGGTTGTCGTAGGGCCGGGCCAGGAGGACCGCGATCTCGCAGTCGTCCGGCCGGTTCTCCAGGACCGAAACGAGCGTGTCCTCCAGACGCTTCGCATTCCCCATGAAGGGGATCAGGATCGCTAACCTGGACACAGGTAATCTGCCTGGACGGGGCGGGGGAGAAAGGTCGTTTTCTTCAGATGGCGTGATTGTGCGAGTTGTGGCGACCTTGCCGAATTGTCGTCCTGGTCAGTTTATGTCGGTATTCGTCGGGAACAAAGTTTACCCCAAACCGCTCCCGAAACACGGCTCCGCGGCAGGCACCGATTATAATTGCCGATTGGGAGATTGTAAGCCCTAGGCACGCTGCGCAGGGGATGCGCCCGAGGACTCGCACCACACTTCAGCCAGGGCTACCAGCCACTCGACCGTGGAGACCATCTCGTCCAAGCACGCCCATTCAAGCGGAGAGTGCGGCGAGTGTTCGCCGGTGGACAGGTTCGGTGTTGGCAAGCCCAGCTCGGTCAACCGCGAGCCATCGGTTCCCCCACGCACAATTGCCGTCTTCGCTATTCTTCCCAACTTCTCCAAGGCCTTTCGTGCATGACCCACGGCTCTCGGCTCCTTGGCCAGTCCTTCACTCATGTTGCGATACTGGGCCTTCACTTCGAGATCGATGCGGGCGTTGGGGAACTCGGCTTGCGTGGCCTCGGCAGCCTGTTTCAAAAGCGATGCCCATTGAGCCAACTGGTCCGTCCGAAAGTCGCGAAGCAACACCTTCACTCGCACTTCGGACACGCCGCCCGAGATCTCGTACGGGTGCAAGAAGCCCTCGCGGTCTTCCGTCGACTCAGGCGCCAGCCGGGTGCGGGGCAGACGATCGACCAAATGGGCTGCCACGCGCACGGCATTGGTCATGCGCCCTTTGGCCACCCCAGGATGGACATTGACGCCGCGCATCCTGACCACCGCGAGATCCGCCGAGAACGTCTCGACGTCGATCGTGTCGGCCCCTTGACCGTCGAGCGTGTAGCAGACCGTTGCGTCGAGCCGACCGAGATCGAGTCGCTCGACGCCGCGGCCGATCTCCTCGTCGCAGGTGAAGCACAAGCGCACCGGGCCGTGGGGCAACTCGGGGTGCTCCACGAGCCACTGGGCAGCCTCCATGATCGCGGCCACGCCGGCCTTGTCGTCGGCCCCTAAGAGCGTTGTCCCGTCGCTGGTGATGATCGTCCGGCCGATCAGGTCAAGCAGTTCCGGGTTCTCGTCGGGTCGGATCACGCGGTGCGGCGCGCCCGGCAAGCGAATCTCGCCGCCGCCGTAGTGCTCGATCACCTGGGGCCGCACGTTCGCGCCGGACGTTTCCGGCGACGTATCGAGATGGGCGCACCAGGCGATGGTCGGCACCTCGCCCGGAACGTTCGAGGGCACCGTGGCCAGCACGATGCCGTTCTCGTCTTGCCGAGCGTCGACAATTCCGATTCGCCGCAACTCGTCGACCAGCAGCCGGCCCAGGTCGAGTTGTCCGGGCGAGCTTGGGTACACGTCGGCGCCCTCGCGGGCCGTCGTGTCGATCTGCACGTAGCGCAGAAACCTCTCCAGCAAACGTTGACGGTTCATGACGGGTATTGTAGCAGACCGACGGTGTTGTGAGACGGTGCCCCCCATTGACACAGCCCAGGGCTATGCTAGACTGACGCCGTTCTTTTCTCCGTGATCGGCCAACGTATCGCCCGCAGACGCGGAGCGTTCTTCCCTGCGCGCTTGATGTGGGGTACCCGACGGGGTCAATTCCGCGCAATTCCAGATACCATGAAAGAGCGGGGGTCTCCAAGAAGAGTACGCTTGGGAGCG
>DYLT01000278.1 GCA_020721945.1 Blastopirellula marina | reverse complement strand
CGACGTGGTCCAGGGGATCACCGAAATCACCCCGGAGTGGACCAAGGTGGAGGGCATCACCCACGTCTGGGACATGCGCCTTGCGACCAGCAGCATCCCCCAGCCCATTCTTGCCGCGATTCTCGCCAGGCAGTGCAAGAAAGGCGACATCGAGGACCGCAAGAAAGTCGCCCGCTTCTACCTCCAGGCCGAGCGGTACGAGGCCGCCGCGCGGGAACTCGATGCCCTCTTGGCCGAACACCCCGGCGACGCCAAGCTCCAGCAGGAAATCGGCCAGGCGAAGGAAGCGATTCGCCAGATGGGCAACCGCCGGCTCCTGGCCGAGTTGGAGCTGCGCGCCAAGGCCGGGCAGCACCGGCTGGTCGTGGAGAAGCTCAAGGCGTTTCCCTCGGAAGGCGTCTCGGGCGAGACGCTCCAAGCCGTGCGCGAGATGATCCGCCAGTACGAGAACCACGAGAAGGTTCGAACCGAGGTACTCGGCCAGTTCGACGCGTTGGTCGAAAAGATCCCCGACAAGGAAATGGTCAAACGCATCGCGCCATTGCGCAAGGAAATCGGCGAGGAACTTTCGATCGACACGATGGACCGCATGGCCGCCTTCCGCGAGATGCTGGGCGATCCTGCGATGCCGCCGGGCGAGAAGGTGGCGCTGGCGATCACCGGGTGGCTGCTGGGGAGCAAGGGGGCGTCGAACCGGCTTTCCGGCGCGGTGTCGCTCTACGAGGTGCGCAAGCTGGTGCAGCGGTATCTGGCCGCCGGCGACAAGCTCAGCCGGGAGCAGATCCGCGGCGAGTTCCAATCCGAGGCGGTGACGGTGGAGCAGGTGGCGCGGCTGATCGCCCACATGAAGCCCCCGGTCGAGACTCCCGCGCCGGCGAACCCGGTCGAGCCGTACCTTCTCGAGGTGCCCGGGCTGGGCACGTCGCCGACCGTCAAGTACCTCGTGCAATTGCCGCCGGAATACGATCCGCACCGCCGCTACCCGACCGTGGTCACCTTGCACGGCGCGGGCACCACGCCCGAACAGCAGATCGACTGGTGGGCCGGGGCGATCACCCAGGCGGGCTTCCGGTTCGGCCAGGCGTCGCGGCACGGGTACATCGTCGTGGCCCCCCAGTGGACCGTCGAGCACCAGAAGCAGTACGGCTTTACCGCCCGCGAGCAGGCCGCCGTGCTCGATTCGCTTCAGGACGCGTGCCGCCGGTTCTCGATCGACACGGACCGGGTGTTCCTCTCGGGGCATTCGATGGGCGGGGACGCGGCGTGGGATATCGGCCTGGCCTACCCCCACCTCTGGGCCGGCGTCCTTCCCATCGTGGCCCAGTCGGACCGCTACTGCGCGTTCTCCATCGACAACGGGAGGCTCGTGCCCATGTACTTCGTCAACGGCGGGCTGGACGGCAACAAGATGAACGCCAATGCCCGCGAGTGGGACCGCTACATGACCGAGCGCACGGGCTACAACGTGACGGTCGTCGAATACCTCGGTCGCGGCCACGAGCATTTTTCGGACGAGATCCAGAGGCTGTTCGACTGGATGGGGCGGCTACGGCGCAACCCCTTCCCGCGACAGTTCAAGTGCGCGACGATGCGCCCGTGGAACAACCGCTTCTATTGGGTCGAGTTGAGGCACTTTCCGGCGCGGGCGATGGTCGAGCCCTCCGACTGGCCGCCGCCCCGCGGCACCCGCCCCCTCGAAGTCGAGGCCTCGGTCAACAAGGCCAACGGGATCAACATCACGACGGGCGCCGGCCAGATCGCGGTGTGGCTCTCGCCCGAACTGGTCGACTTCGACCGGCGGCCGACCGTCACCGTCAACGGCAGCCGCCTGGCGGGCGCGGGACGGACGGTCACGCCGGACCTGGCCGTGCTGTTGGAAGACGTGCGGATCCGGGGCGACCGCCAGCACCCGTTCTGGGCCAAGGTCGAGTCGAGCACCGGCCGGATTGCCTCGGGGTCGAAGGGCGCGCTGCCGTAGGAATCAGGTGTGATAGTCGGCGTTGAGGCGGACGTACTCGGCCGTCAGGTCGGTGGTCCAGAAGCGGCCGCTGGCGCTGCCTTCGCGGAGTTGAAGCTGGATGTGCGTATCGCGGTTGGTGCGGATCGACTCGGAGACCGCCTGGGCGTCGAAATCGACCGGCGTACCGCCCTGGTAGAGCATGGTCCCGTTCAGATAGAGGCTGATGCCGGCGGGATCGAAGGGCACGCCCGCATAGCCCGCCGCGGAGACGATCCGTCCCCAGTTGGGATCGGCCCCGGTGATGGCGGTCTTGACCAGCGGGCTGTTGGCGATGGTGCGTGCGATTTGCAGCGCGTCGTCACGCGATTTGCACCCGGTGACCTCGATCGTGATGAGGTGGCTGGCTCCTTCGCCGTCGGCGGGGATCATGCGCGCCAGTTCGGCGCAGAGGTCGTTGAGCGTCTGCCCGAACGACGCCAAATCGGCGCCGCTGAGCAGTCCGCTGCCCGCGGAGCCGTTGGCCAACAAGAGCACCGTATCGTTGGTGCTCATGTGGCCGTCGACATTGATGCAGTTGAAACTGTCGGCCACGGCGGCCCGGAGCATGGCCTGGGCCGAGGGAATGTCGAGCCCGGCGTCGGTGAGGACCACGCCCAGCATCGTGGCGAGGTTGGGGCCCATCATCGCGGCGCCCTTGACCATGCCGGTGATCTGGATCTCGCGGCGGCGCAGCGAGACGGTCCTTCCGGCGAGCTTGTAGACCGTGTCGGTGGTCATCATGCCGCGGGCCGCGGAAATCAGGGCCTGCTCGTCCGAACCCAGTTGGGCCGCGGCCAGCTTGACGCCGTGGGCGATCTTCTCCATCGGCATGTAGTGCCCGATCACCCCCGTGGAAAGCACGAGGGCCTGGTCCTCCTCGGCCCCGACGGCCTCGGTGGCCAGCCGCGCCATCTCCTGCGCATCGCGGAGCCCGCGCTCGCCAGTACAGGCGTTCGCGTTGCCCGAGTTCGCCACCACCACCCGGATGCGGTCGCTCGGCGTGCGCTGGCGATCCAGGGCCACCGGCGCCGCGTAGACGAGATTCTGGGTGTAAACCCCCACCGCGACGGCCGGCGTCTCGGAAACGATCAACGTCAAATCGGGCTTGCGCAGATCGCGCTTCAGCCCACAATGGACGCCGGCCACCAGAAACCCCTTCGGTACGCGCACTGCCATCGAACGAAGACTCCTTGCAGGTTGTCGTGAGGACACCGCCACGGGCCGGCCGGTTCACAGGGCCGTGGTCTCCGGGTAGCCGTAGATCAGGTTGAAATTCTGGACCGCGGCCCCCGAGGCGCCCTTGACGAGATTGTCCAGGCAGCTAATGGTGATCACCCGCCCGCGGACCAGCCGCGCGGTCACGTCGCAGAAGTTCGTCCCCATGGTGTCCTTGGTGCCGGGCAGATGATCGATCACCCGCACAAAAGGCTCTTCCGCGTAAAAGTCGCGTAGCGCCTGAAGGACCTCTTCCTCGGTCACCTGCCGCGCCGGTCGGCTATAGGCCGTCGTGAGGATGCCTCGATCCATCGGCACCAGGTGCGGCGTGAACACCACCTCGACCTTGGTCCCAGCCACGGACCCGAGAATCTGATCGATCTCGGGCGTGTGGCGGTGCCGGCCCACGTTGTAGGCCGAAATGCTCTCGTTGCACTCGGGGTAATGCGTCGTCAACTTCAGCGTCCGGCCGGCGCCCGAGACGCCGCTCTTCGAGTCGACAATGATCCCCTCGGGCTCGATCAGACCGGACTTGAGCAACGGCGCCAACGCCAGAATGGCCGACGTCGGGTAACAGCCAGGATTGGCCACCAACCGGGCGCCGAGGATCTGCTCGCGGAACAGTTCCGGCAACCCGTAAACGACTTTGCCGAGGCGATCCGGGTCGTGGTGCTTCTCGCCATACCACTGGGCAAACACCTGAGGATCGCTCAGCCGATAGTCGGCGCTGAAGTCGATGACCCGGCATCCGGCATCCAGCAAGTGCGGGATGACCGACGCGCTAGCCCCGTGGGGAAGACAACTGAACACGCACTCGGCGCGCGAGGCCACCTCTTGGGGCGTCAAATCCTCCAAGTTCAGGTCGATCCTCCGGTGGAGGCTGGGGTGAACCATCGCAATCGGGGGGTTCCCCTCTTGACGACTGGTTGCCGCAACGAGATCCGCCTCGGGATGACGGAGCAACAGCTTGATCAGTTCGACGGCGGTGTAACCGGTTGCGCCGAGAATCGCAATGCGGGTCATGGTGTACGCAAGGCGGTGAGGCGGTAGGTTTTGGGCCGACAATCGGTTGGAATGAGGGAGTATACCGGTCGAGCCCACCGATCGCCAAGGGGGGTGCGGCGCGGCCCGCGCAAAAGCAAACCCCCGGAGGAATCCCCCCCGGGGGTTCGCGTCGAGCGAGCTATCAAAGGCCAAACCGCGAAGATTGCGCAGGCAGGCACGTCACGCCCCCCCGCGCGCTCCCACGCTCCCGGCTATTGGTACTGCTTGGCGAAAAACTGTTGGCTGCCCTTGGGATCCGGTTTGATCGTGGCCGATCCATCTTTCCAGTTGGCCGGGCAGACCTCGCCGTGTTTCTCGAAGTATTGGAGGGCCTTCACCATGCGCAACGTCTCGTCGGTGCTGCGCCCCAGGGGCAGGTCGTTAACCACCTGGTGCCGCACGATCCCTTCCTTGTCGATGAGGAACAGCCCCCGAAGCGCGATTCCGCCCGGCAGCAAGACGCCGTAGTCCTGGGAAATCTTCTTGTCCAAGTCGGCGATCAGGGGGTACTTGATGTCGCCCAGACCGCCTTGGCTCCGTGGGGTGTTGCGCCAGGCGAGGTGCGTGTAGTGGCTGTCGACCGAGCACCCGAGCAACTGGACGCCCAGGGCCTCGAACTGCGGCGCCGCCTCGGAGAACGCGATGATTTCGGTCGGGCAGACGAATGTGAAATCGAGGGGGTAAAAGAACAGCACCACGTACTTGCCCCGGTAATCGCGGAGCGAAATGTCCTTGAACGAGCCGTCGGGCATCACGGCCTTAGCACCGAAGTCGGGGGCCTCTTTGGTAACCATCACACACATGCGTCGTTTCCTCCTGGTAACCGGTCACAGAACAGGGACTCTCTGCGTCTTCGACCCCTTGCGGGCCGAAGGATGACCCCGCGCGGCCGAAGGGGACGGTCCCCGGGAACCGTTGCCGTGTCCAAGTGCCGTCTCAAGCCGCGATATCATTCATGCAACGACGTGCCCCTCGTCAATCCAAGGACCAAGGATCTGTGTTAACAAGCTGTGGCACAAGGACTTAAAAAATTGCCTGTGAAGGTGGACATTTTGGTGGATCGGCCGCGCTGGGCGCGGTAGCGGACCTGGGCGACCGACCATGGAACGTTGATGAGCGAGTGTCTTTCCGGCGCAGGGAGACCTTCGCCCGACCCTGGCGGCGCCCGGCGCGCGGCGCTACAATGCCCGGCATCTTGGATCCCCCGGCACCCATGCCGCGACGACTGGGAGATGGCCATGCACTCTCTGAATTCTCGCCGAATCGAACTCTGGCTCCTAGGGCTGGCGATGCTGCCCGTTGCCGGTTTTTCAACCGCCCACGGCGCGGCCGCCGAGACGGGCCCCGAGGCGTACCGCAAGCGGATTGCGGCCGAACCCGACTTGGCGGCGTGGTGGTCGTTCGATGGCGACTTGAACGACGCCCAAGGGAAGGCCCATGGTCAGGTCAGCGGGGGCCAGGCGCAGTTTGCCGAGGGCCCGGCCGGCGGCAAGGCCCTCGTGCTCGACCAGGGCCGGTTCGTGACGGTGGGGGCCACGCCGGAGCTGGATTTCGCCGAGACGACCATCGAGCTGTGGTTCAAGCCCGACTTCGCTCCCAACCCCGGGTACAATCCCTGCCTGATTGCCAAGCGGGCCGACGGCGATCACGCGAACACCCGGTTCAGCGTCCACGTGATGGGCGATTACTCGCGCCTGGCCATATGGAACGGCCGTGCCGTGATGCTCTACACCGTGGCTGGCGGGCCCTTGAAGCCCGGCCAATGGCACCATCTGGCCGTGACCTGCACGCCGCACGCCATGCGGATGTTCGTCGACGGCGTGCCCGCCGATCTCGAAGGACCGGGCGAGGGGTTCAACTTCGAGAAGCGGGCCTTGCCGCTGTCGATCGGCTCGTCGCAGCCGCGCGGGGCCGAGTTGATGGCCTGCGCGGTCGACGAGGTCGCGGTCTATCGCAAGGCCCTCGCCGAAGAGGCCATCGCCAACCACGTCGATGCGATGGGATGGGGCGGAAAGCGCGAGCGGTTGGCCAAGGCCCGACAAGCCCGGCTCGACCAGCAGCGAAAGCTCCGCCTTGCGCAAGACGCGCGTCGCGAAAAGCGCCGCGCCGAACTGCTGGACGATCCCGCGCTTTTCGACCGCGGCCAGCCCACAATCTACGCGGGCGAGCGCCTCGGGGCGATCCGTTTCACTCTCGGCGGAATCGGCGCCGGTTCGATCCAGATCAACGGCAAGGCCCAGCGCGCGATCTGGCAGATCTTCAACAACCACCGCCACGCGGAGGTGCCCAACAGCTTCTTCGCCGTGCGGGCCGAGGTCCCGGGTGGCCCGGCGGCCGTGCGAGCCCTCCAGACCTCGCCCGTCGGTCCCTTCGCGGCGATGAAGGAGCTGACCTTCCGCGGCGAGTACCCGTTCGCGTGGTACACCTTTGTTGACCCCGGTTTGCCGATCAAGGTCTCGCTGGAGGCGTTCAACCCCCTGGTGCCGCTTGGCGCCAGGGACTCGGCCATCCCTTGCGCGATCTTTCACCTGACGGCGGAGAACCCGACCGATCGGCCGGTCGCGGTGGCGTTCCTGGCCGCGCAGCAGAACGCGGTGGGGTTCCTCGGCGACAAGCCCATCCAGGGCCGATCGTATCCCGGGTACGGCGGGAATAACAACGTCATACTGCGCCAAGGAACCCCACCG
>DYLT01000277.1 GCA_020721945.1 Blastopirellula marina | reverse complement strand
CGATTCCGAGGACGAGGCCACATCGGCTGCCTGGCAGGCCGCCCGCGGCGCGCTGGGCAATGGGCCGCTGGCCGGGGCCTGCGACCTGCGTCTGGCGCTCGGAGGCGGAACCGGCGACGACGTGGTGGCCGAGGTCCGCGTTCCCATGAACGCGGCGGCGCCCGACATGCTCCGCGTGTTCGGGCTGTCGCTCGAAGGGCGCTGCCTGATGGCACGCTGTGTGATGCGCAAGGAGTAAACCAGGGACTGGCAGGAGAACCTTCACGGGGACGGTTCGGGTCGCCGCGGCGAAGCCCGCGAGCACGGGACGGTCCCCCTTCGGACGTGAGTTCGACCGAAGCTGACGATTTCAGCACATCTCGTTTTGGAGGGAGCATTCCCGTGGCATCGTTCGTGTCGAAAGAAACCATGACGATCGGTATTGTCGCCGTCTTGGCCGGGCTTGCCGGGGCCTACGGCATCCGCTCCATGCTTCAAGAGCCTCCGGCCGAGGAACCCAAGAAACCGGCGGTCAAAAAGGTCCCGATGGCCAACACCGACCTGCCCGCAGGCCGCGTGATTGCCAGCGGCGATATCTCGCTGATCGAAATCAGCGGTGCCGAGCTTCAGGACCGCGGTCTGGATCTCAACCAGGTGCTGGTCGACCCGAAAGATATCGTCGGGCGCCGGCTGCGCGTGCCGGTCAAGCGGGGTGAGCCGATCCTCACCACGGCGCTGTACCTTGCCGGCACGGGCCCCAACGTCTCCGAACGACTCAAGCCGGGATTCCGCGCGGTGACGCTCTCCGTGCCGGAGGCCCACGGGGGCGACGCGGCGGTGGGTGGGTTCGTCGATGTGGTGTTCCGCACGGAGCCTCGCCCCGGTGGCGAAGGAATCGCGCCGATTCCCGAGATGACCGTCACCCTGTTGAGCCACGTGGAAGTGCTCGAGGTGGAGAAGGGCCCACTGGGCGGCGCGGGCCGAGACATCCAGGTGACCCTCGCGATTCCGATCGACCAGGTGAACCTCATCAAGGCCGTCGAGGGCCGGGGCGAGTTCTCGCTCGTGCCGCGGCCCGAGGGCGAAATCGGCGTGGCCAAGTCCGAGAAGCGCGAGACGCTGGAGACCGCGCTGGGAATTCCTCTGCCCGAACCGCCCGAACCGCCCTTCCGCACGGCCGTGTACCGCCGCGGGTCGCTGCAAGTCAACACGTTCGTCTCGGGCATGTTGGTGGACGAGAGCGGCCGGGTGGTGAGCAGCCGAAGCGCGGCCGGCACTTCGCCGAAGGGTTGCAAGAACTGCAAGGGCAAGGGGCAAACGGTTCCGGTCGACCCGCGCGCGCTGAAGCCCGAACCCGATGCCGCCACGCAAGCGCCGACGCCGGCACCGAAAAAACCCGGCCATGCCGGGAAGTCGTCGCCCCCGGTGGTTGCGCCCGGCACGTTGCGACCACGGCTCTAGCCGCGCCGGGGTTGTCGGCCGACTCGCCACGCGAAAACGGCAAGAAAGCGAAGCCCTATGTGTCAGCCATTCCCTCATACGTCGCCGGCGGGCGCCCTTGCCCGCCGCAACCGGCAGGGGGCCATCGGGGTCTTGCTGCTCGTCTCGATCAGCGTGACCTTGGCGATGGCGGCGCTGGCCATCAACCTCGGGTGGCTCTGGTGCCATCACCACAAGTTCCAGTCGGCCTGCGAGGCGGCGGCACTGGCCGGCGCGCGGGAACTGATCGACGACGGTTTCCTCTACCCCGACACCCACGCCACCCAAGACCTGAACGACGGCGACCACACCCCCAAGGCACGCCGGTGGCGACGAGCCAAACAACAGGCGGCCCGGTTCGCCGCGGCCAACGGCGTGGCCATCGATCTGGGCGACGACAACGAGCAAGAAGGAACCACGGGAACGGTCGTCACGGCCGCCAGCCTCTTCCGATCCGATGCGCGCGACGCCGGGACAAGCACGGCCAAAGCAGCCGCGGGCGAGGTCGTTGTGTGGCAGGTGCCGCCCGGCGGGCGGGACGATCCCTCGGAGGGCAACGCCCAGGGCGAATACCCCACCGCCGGACCGGCCGCGCGTCAGGGGGTGATCGTCCGGGCTGGGGTCCAGGCCAAGCACGGGAACCCCGTGGTGATGTGGTTGGGGGGCATCACGGGCGTGACCCGGGGCGATGTGGTGGCCGAAGCCGGGGCCATGCTCGATCAACGCGCGTTCGGTTTCCGTCCAGCCGGCCACGTTCGCGTGCCGCTGGTGCCCGTGGCCATCTCGGCCACCTCGTCCTCGACCGAGCGTTTCTGGGGCGTCGTTCAGGCCGACCGCGCGCTGGGCCAGGCCCAAGCGACGGCGTCGGGCGAGTCCGTGCACGACGTTTTCTCGGTCGATTCCGGCAGCGGCGCGGTCCGCAGCGGGCCGAACGGCATTCCGGAAGTCGTCCTGAGGATCCGTGTGCCCGATCCCTCGAAATCCGACGAGGGGGCGGAAGCGACCGCGTGGGCGGTTGCGTTGCCGGGGCCCGATTGGAACATCCAGCGGTTCGATGCCCAAGTGCGCGGCGGGCTGCGCGCCGACGATCTGGCTCCGCTTGGCGGCGAGATCGCCCTGCGCGGGGCCAGCGGGCTTCGGGTGCCAGGCCCCGCGATCGAGAGAGCCCATCTGGGGCACCTGCGCGACGCCATGGCGAGCATTCGGGGCATGAAACGGGCCTGGATGCTGGGTTCTGCGGCAGCCGACGGCTCGGTCGAGGTGATGGGATTCGTCGCGGCGTGCGTGGTCGATTGCCACGAAGAGTCGGACTCGTCCCTGGCGATTCGGGTCGAGCCCTGCGTGCTGGTGACCCCCACGCTGTTGGTTGGCCGGGGGCATGGAGGAAACCCGTTCTTGGGAAAAGTCGCGCTGGAACGTTGACCCCCGCATCTGCGGGAAAGCATTGACGAGGAACCTATGTCATACGATCCCGAAGTGGTATTCGGTCAGGCAAGCCCCGGACTGCCGGATCATGTGGACCGATCCGAGTACCAGTTCCAGCAGCTCAAAGTGAGCATCCACCAGAACCTGGTCGAGTCGCTCGATCTGTCGCAACTGGGACACGGCGACGCGGCCCAGATCTGGCGCCACGTGCGGGCGCTGGCCGAGCGGCTCTGCGCGGCGCACCAGGAATGGTCGGGCCCGATCGACCACCAGCGGCTTCGCGAGGAACTGCTGGCCGAGATTGCCGGGCTTGGGCCGATCGACAAGCTGGTGCGCGACCCGACGATCAGCGATATCCTGGTTAACGGCCCCTATACGGTGTACATCGAGCGGGATGGCCGGCTGGAACGGACCGGCGTGGTCTTCGCCGACGAGGCGCACCTGATGCGGATCATCCAGCGGATCGTGGCGAGGCTTGGCCGGCGGATCGACGAGGTCAGCCCGATGGTCGATGCCCGGCTGCCCGACGGCTCGCGCGTCAATGCGGTCATTCCGCCTTTGGCCCTGGGGGGGCCGACCCTCTCGATCCGCCGGTTCGGCCTGAACCTGCTGACGATGGAAGACCTGCTGGGCAACGGATCGTTGACGCCCGAGATCGCTGAGTTTCTCGCCGCCGCGGTGAAGGCGCGGATCAGTTGCATGATTTCGGGCGGGACCGGGGCCGGGAAGACCACCCTGTTGAACGTGCTCAGCTCGTTCCTGCCCCCGGCCGAGCGGATCATCACCATCGAAGACTCGGCCGAACTGCGACTCAAACACGCGCACTGGGTGCGTATGGAGACCCGCCCGCCCAACACCGAAGGGATGGGCGAGATCACCCAGCGCGACCTCGTGCGGAACAGCCTGCGCATGAGGCCCGACCGGATCATCGTCGGCGAGGTCCGCGGCGCGGAAGTCTGGGACATGCTCCAGGCCATGAACACCGGCCACGAGGGATCGCTCACGACCATCCACGCCAATAGCGCCCACGACGCCTTGGCACGCCTGGAGATGATGGTCGCCTTGACCGGCTTCGAGCTGCCCGTCTCCGTGGTCCGACAGTACGTGGCGGCCGGCATCCGGCTGATCGTCCAGGTGGCGCGTCTGGCCGGCGGACCGCGGCGGTTGGTCCAGGTGTCGGAAGTCGTCTCGGTCGAGAACGGCGACTACCGCGTCGAGGACATCTACCGCTACGAACAATCCGGAGTGGACGACCAAGGCACGGCCGTGGGCGAGTTCGTGGCCACGGGCTACCAACCCCAGTGCCTGAGTCGGATTCGCGCGGCCGGTATCCACCCGCAAGACGACTGGTTCACGGCGCGTCGTGTCCCGGACCGGCGCAGCCCGCAGAGTCCCCAAACCGTTGCGAAGCCCAACGGACGCCCCGAGGCTGCCGACCGGGCAGCGACCTTGTCCTGATGGCACGCCCTGGCCGCTGAAACGGAAACACGACGAGGAGTACCGACGTGGATCCAAGATTCTTGCCTTTTGTCCTGTTCGCCGCGGTGGCGTCGATCGTTGCCGCCGTGGCCCTGTTGGTCCGCGACCTGTGGAGCCGTCGGCCGGGGATCGCCGCGGCGCGCTCGGGGACGGCTCCGGCGGCGACCCCGCCCGGGGCGGGCAGCGGCGCTGCCCCCGAAACGCTGGGGTTCTTTGACCGGCTGGCCGCCGACACCGGCGCCGATCTGACCGGCGACGCGGCCTTTCTTGCGGCGATCGGGTTCGGGCTGCTGGTGGGCGGGCTGGTCTTCCTCGGTAAGGAGAACGTCGTGGCCGCGGCGACCAGCGCGCTGGGCGGCATCGCCGCGGTGATCCTGCTTTTCATGGTCCTGCGCGCGCGGAGGCGGCGGAAGATCCTCGAACAGTTGCCCGACGCGATCGATTACCTCGCGCGCTGCGTGCGCAGCGGCCAATCGCTCGACCAGGCCCTCGCGGAGGTCGGCGGAGCCCCGTTTCGTCCCTTGGCCGGCGAGTTCCGTCGCTGCGCGCGCCAGTTGGCGATGGGACTCTCGCTCGAATCGACGTTGCGCGGCTTCGTGTTGCGCAACCCCCTGGCCGAGGCCCGCATCCTCTCGGCCACCCTGGCCGTGCAGCGCCAAACCGGCGGCAACCTGCCCGCGGCCCTCGAACGCCTCGCCGGCGTGTTCCGCGACCGGCTGAGCTACCAGCGCAGTTTCCGGGCGGCCACGGCCGCCTCGCGCGGAGGACTGGTGGTTATTGTCGTCATCGCTCTGGCCCTCGACGCCTATGTCCTGGTCTTCTCGCCCGAGTACGCCCAGAACCTGATCGCCATGGCGGCGGGGAGGATCCTGCTCGGCGTCTCGCTGGCGCTCCAGGCGATCGGCATGGTGTGGGCCTATGTCACGTTGAAGGCGCGTTACTGAAAGCCGAACTCTGGCACGAGAGGATCGTCCCCCATGCTCGACATCGTGACCGTGGCAACCTTCGCGCTCGTCGCCTGTCTGGCTTGGCTGTTCGCACGAATGGTCTTCGGTTTCCAGCAACGACCCGTCCCGAGTCGGCTGGCCGCTGCCGGACCCGCCGAGATCCCCAGCCGAGATCGGCCCGGCGGGCAGCTCGTCGAAACTCTCGCCGGCCAGTTGCCGCAAGCCCCCTTCGACCACGGCGAACTCGCGCGGGATCTTCGACGAGCAGGCTGCTATCGGCCGGGTGCCCGAAGCGAGTTCCTCGCCATGCGAAACGCCTTGGCGATCCTCGCCGTGGTGCTCACCGGGATCCTCGCGGTGGCCATCGGCCCCGCGCGGCAGGAACTGGTCGTTCGGACGGTCGTGGGCGGGCTGGTCGTGGCCCTCGTCTTGTGGGCCTTGCCGCGCGTGGTCCTGGCCTTGCGAGGGCGGCGTCGCGTCGAACGGATCCGCAACGCCTTGCCCAACGCGATGGACATGGTGAGCATGTGTGTCGCCGGCGGACTGCCCCTGCACGACGCGCTGGCGCATGTCGGCCGCGAGATCGCCGACGCCCATCCCGACCTCGCCGTCGAACTGGCGATCCTCCGCCAGCAGACCGAGTTGAGCACGCTGAGCCACGCCTTCCAGCAATTCGCCGAACGCATCGACATCGAGGAGACCGCCGCGTTGGCTTCGCTCGTCGCCCAGAACCAACGCCTCGGCATCGGCGCGGTCGACGCCATCCGCGAGTACACCGACGGCCTCCGCCTGAAGCGCCGACATCTGGCCGACGAACTGGCCGGCAAGGCCCAGTGGCGAATGCTCTTTCCCGTCGTCCTCTGCCTGGTTCCCTCGGTGTTGATTCTCTTGTGGGGACCGGGTATGCTCGAAATGTGGAAGTTCTTCCAGTCGCTCGCTGGCCCCATGACGCCCGCCCCTTGACCTTACGACGACCCGCAAGACCAAAGCGGCTCGCCTCGCGAATCGCCCGAGCGCTGGCGGGTCTGTGGCGTCGGGCATTCGGCCCGGTGACGCTCGGCGCCCGCGGCGAGCGCGCGGCCGCCAGCTATCTGAAGCGCCAGGGGTGCAAAATCCTCGCTCGGGGCGACCGGGGCGATTTGGGCGAGATCGACCTGGTCGCCCTCGACGGCCGCACCATCCTCTTCGTCGAGGTGAAAACCCGCCAGTCGCAACAGTCCGGCCATCCTTCCGAGGCCGTCGACGCGGCAAAACAGCGCCGCCTGACCCGCTTGGCCCTGGCCTGGCTGAAACGACGCGGACTGCTGGACTACCCCGCCCGATTCGACGTGATCGCCATCACGTGGCCCCCGGGACGCGGCCGGCCTTCCATCGATCACTGCAAGAACGCCTTCGAGGCCGTCGGTAACCGCGGCATGTTCTCATAGCGAGTCGCACTCCTGCCCGGTACTGTTTGTCAATCTGCGCACATTGGGGTCTAGAGTTGGCGGTAGGGGTAACCGTTCACGGCCCGGCGGCGTTTTTTCAAGAAAACTGATCTGGACTTGAGTAAAACGGGACAGGTCCGATAGTGGCAAAATGGATAAACACGCATCGTGCATCATGGTTCTGGTGCTGGAGTGAGACCGCTCGCGAGCCTCGGACGCCCCG
>DYLT01000010.1 GCA_020721945.1 Blastopirellula marina | reverse complement strand
GGACTTACGGAGCGCGAGACTGAACATGGGCTAGGTACTCGAGCAGCACCGCGACCGGTTCACCCGCCACACGGGGCCGAATCTCCCACGCGGAGCCGGCCTCCGACGTCCCTTCCCGCTCGACCAGCCCCTGCTCGCCAAACGGCAGTCGTTCGAGCGCCGAAGCCAATGCCTGGCGGTCGACGGCCAGGTCGTCTTGCCGCATCGCCGCGGGCGGGCCGGCCATCGGCCCGTGGCCGCTGCGTGCGGCCGACCGGAGCCCCTGGCGGATCTCGCCAAGGCTTTCGGCCAGATGCGCGACGCCATCGATCATGGTCTCAGCCACCAACGCCATGCGGCCCGCGGCGTGCGCGTACCGCAGATTCCCGGGAAGCCAATGGTTGACGCGCAGGGCATCCCAAGGTCCCGGGGGCGACTCGAGGACGGCGTCGACGCGGATCCACTGGTGGGGCTCGATCCGAAGGTCGGCCAGCAGGGAGCCGGCCGCCAGCGTCCCGGCCTGTTCGTCCTTCATCGTAAGCCCCCGGATGGAACGAAGTGCTTCGTCGAGCCTCGAAGTCTGGCGGGCGAGCCATCGTTCTGGCGGCCGCGCGTGCCGCTCGGCGGTCCTCCGGTCTTCAAGCGCCGCGTGGGCCATGTCGGATCTCCGCAATGGGTTGATGGGAATAACGGTCCGCGAACACAACGACCAGGTGCCCCCGCGTGGGGTCAGTACAAGGGTTCGACGTGCTCCAGGCCGCACAGGGCGTCGGGATCGGCGGCGAAGTAGCGTGCGGCCTCGAGATCGGCGGGGTGGGTCACGCGGAAGTTGGCGTAACTCATGATGCGGTACACGTGTTCCAGCAGGCGATCCAAGGGAATCGGGCCACCGCCCGCGCCACCCAACTCGCCGACCGCGCCCAGGCACAGCAAGCCGTATCGCCGGGAGAAGTTGGCGTGGAACGTATCCCGGTCGTGCAAGGCCACGGCCACGGTCGGCACGTCGTCGTCGCAGGTGAACAGATCGTGCCGGTAGAACACCGTGCCGAGGATTGGGCCGGGGACCAGTTCGACGCGGCCGTCGGCGCCCTTGCGTTTGTACGGGCGGTGCATGGCGAAACGGAACACGCGCGGCGCGGCCGACATTTCCGGTTGGACCTCGATCAGGCGCGTTTTGGCCAAGAGGCCATCGCGCGCCCGGGCCCAGTTGTTGGCGAGAAACTCGCGGGTGACGCGCACCGCGGGCGTGTCCTCCTCGAGCGGGCGTCCGTCGCGCGAGACCGCCAGCATCGCCTCGAACAGGCGCCGCGGCAACTCGTCTCGCCGTGCGTTCGGGGTTCTTTCCATGGCCGGCTCCTGGTCGTGTTGGGTGCCTGGTTCGCATTTCATTGCAGTACCAACCGCAGGGGCGTCTTGCCGCCCGCGCGCGCCACCAGCATGGCTCCGCGCAACGGCAACCCGAGTTCCGCCGCGGTACGGTCGAGAATTCCAGCCTGCCGCGCTTGGGCGCGCGACCAGCGGTCCTTTCCGGTGTGGGTTTGCCAGTGCATGGCGCCGCCGCACGCCGCGCATGACGGCGCCGCGGCCCAGCGCGTGGCGAACGCCGTCGCCTCGGCCCCGCACTCGCAGCGTGCCGAGCCGCAGATCGGGTGCCGGTAGAATTCGAGGGATTCGACGCGGCAGCCCCACTCGAACTCGGCCAGGTCGAACAACTCGCCGAAGGTCGTCTGGCGCGCGTCGCGGTCCGTGCGCACGAGGTCCCAGCGCACATGACCCGACACGCATGTCTCGCGGCGCGGCTCGCGCATCGCCACGAGCTGGAAGGAATCGAGATCGACAAGCACGTGGGCGTCAAGCACGCCGTCGCGCTTGTGCCCGCCAAAGTACCGCTGCAACAACAACAGAGCCGCGCCGACGACCGCCAGGCCGACCGCGGCCCCGGCCCGCGTGGGACCGCGGTCGTCGCCTCCAGCCCCGGGACACGGGGTGCGCGTTGCGAGTCGGAGAACCTGGTCCGGGGTCTTCGAGCACAGGCGGCACGCTCCGCCGCCGCCGCCGTGGGAGACCTGGACTCGCCCCTGGTTATGCTCGCCCGATCCCTCGATCGCCAGCCGGAACAGGGGAATCGCCAGCCCGTTGGAGATCTCGGTCAGCATCCACTCCAGACGAGCGTCGTCGGTACAGTCGAGGATGCCGTCGGCAGCGGCCAGCTCGCCGACGCCGGCGTGCCGCACGTCATAGGGGCGGGCCTGGGCGGCACCGGGGCGAATCTGCTCGCACGCTTGGCAAACCGCGACCGCCTTGTTAAGCCCCACGCACGAGAACGCCTGCGTGCCGAGGTTCTCCGGCGAGACCGACTCGGGGTCGTAGATCGACACCGAGGCGCCGCTGCGGACAATCTCCGGGGCCAACCGGCTGCCCAAATGGCCAGCGCCGAGTTGCACCAGCCTGGTTCGACGCCAGTTCCCGAACGCACCGCCCGAAAGCGTGGCGCTTTCGACCAGTCTTGCGAAGCGCGGCTCAATCGCCGGGGCGCGGGTCGATGGCGAGGCGGACGAGGTCACGGTAGGTCTCCTTGTCGAGTCCAGGAGGCTTCCATGCCGCGGCGCCGGGGGCGCGGCCGCACTGGTGGCACCGGCGGCCCAAGGCCCACGCCTCGGCCTTGTACAGCGCCCCGCACGGCGTCGATTCCGTGCCCGGACAAATCACGATCGGCTCGCCCACACGCAGCCTGCTTCGCGTGCGGGCACAGAATGCTTCGTCGCCGTGGAGGCCCGGGTCGTAGGCGGCCTCGATCGGAACCGCCGCCGCCGACACCCAAACGCGCAGGTCGCCGAGCTCCAACCGATCGCCGTGGCGCAGCACCTCGATCCCCGCAGGCAGCGGTTGACCGTTGCGCGCCAGGCGGCCTTCGAGCGGTTCGGAAGTCACCAGCAACGCGAGCCCTTCGGAGTCGCCAGGCAAAAGGATCGCGCCATCGAGCGAGGCTTGGGCTTCGTCCACGGCACAGACCCCCGTCGCCGAGATCCACCACGGGCCGGTTCCCTCGACCGCGGACGGCTCGTTGCGCCCGCGCGCCTGCCAGACTGCCAACCGCATCGCGGGCCTCCCTTCGTGTTCTCCAGTCTTTCTCGGGCGTAAAGGAGAGGCACGGTTTTCGGCCCGCGAGGAGTCGAACCACGAGCCAGTCCCCAGCTCGGCAACAGCGACCGCTGCCGAGGCGGGGTCGCCCGATCCGGACAACCGCCGCAAGGCCACCTTTACGATACGCCCGATCGCCTGAAAAGGAATACCTCAGGTGTTTCCCCAGGTGTTTCCCCAGTCGCCGCTGCGGCGACCGCCCCACGAACGACGCCAGCCGGCTCAGCCGGACAGGGAGGCACGCAGGAACTCCGCCGGCAGGACGACCTGGAGGCGGTCGGTGGCCAACCGAACCCCGAGGCCCCGCTTTCCTTCGATCAACAGGTGGGGAGGCAAGGGGTTGTTGAGCTTGTCGGCGACCCCACGCACGGCGCGAACGATGCGCGTGCGAATCTGCGAGATGTAATTGCGAACCGCCTTTTCGCTGATGCGATACTGGGTCTGGGCCTCGACCATCTGGCACAAGATCGAGGCGGAGCACCAACCCCGAGCGGGCCAAGACGCGTTCTGTTCCGCCTCCATCACCGACCGGAGGGCGAGCACCACGTGGACGAGACGGGCATCGAGCTTGACGACGACCTCGACGCGCTGACCGTCGCGCCCTTCGAGATCCAAGATCAGAAACCCTCCTTGACCGGGGCCGGCAGGCAGGCGAAGCATCGGCGCGGGCCGCGCGCTGGTGGACGGCGCGATATGCATGGGTCACCCTCCTTTCGTGCGACGGAAACAAACCTGGCGCGGCGGAACGTGCGGCCGCCACGCCGCGGCGGGGCCAGCATGTCCTACGCTCGCCCCGGCTGGATCATGCGCCTCTTGCGCCCTCGGGGTGCTACTTGGCCGTATTCGAGAAGCGGGCCGAAGGATGCGGGTCTTTACCGGCCTGGTGCATCCGGCTAGATTAATGGTGGGACCTCCCGGGGGCTGGCGATCGGCGACGAACTCGATGCAAGGTGCGGTCCTCGCCCACCAGGTCCCCAGCGCGAGCACACCGGTGTTTTCCTGTGTCCCTGCCTATCCGATGCGGACGGCCACGTCAAGTGGCCGAATGGCGGATATTTTTCCAGTGTCCTGGGCCGGCACGCCGCAGCCCGTTGGCGATTCTCGACCCCTGGTGTGGTCTTTCGGGCGCGGCACCTGCGCAGTATGCCGATTCTTGGCGAATTCCTCGAACATTTCCGCCGATTCCACGCCAAGAGGAAGGGTTGCGGGTCGTGTGCGTTGGGCAAGACATCTTCCCGAAGGTCGGTGGTTCGGGCGGGGTCGGTTCCCGTATGGGAAGATGTTCTTCCTGCCAGACCGATTCCACGGCGGCAAGGACGCCTGCCGCGAGGCGCGATCCCCCACTCCGGTCCCGGAGGTGCCTGATGAAGCTTTCGGTGCGCTTATCCGAACTCCTCGGTCCCAAGGCCGCCCAGCGCGGGATCGTCAACGAGATTTGCCACGCGACGGGCATTGAACGCCACACGGTGGCGGCATTGCTCCACAACCGCGTGAAGTACATCGCGCTGGACACGCTGGCGCGCTTGGCCACGTATCTGGCCGAGAAGCACGGGGCCGACGTGAGGTCGCTCGTGGGAGCGTTGTTCGCACCCGAGCCCGAACCACTCTGGGACGTGCTGGCCGATGCCCAGCAGTTGACCTTCTGCCTGGGCGCGCGCATGTCGCGGGAATGGGCCGGTTCGGAGTACGTCATGTCGACCGATGCGCAACTGCAAGGCAGGATGCTCTCGCAGATCGCGCGGGCTCAATTGGCCGATGGCTCGCGCTCGGCGCGTCGCGAGGGTGCCGCGGAGCGGCGTCCCTTTCCGAGTTTCTGCCTGCTCCGCGCGCCGATGCGCAGGACCACGCCGCAGGATCCGGGCGAGGCGTGGCCGGCCATTTGCCGCGAGGCCCAGGACTTTTACGAGGCCCACCGCGACGACCGGCACGCGGGCGTGGTGGCGCTCGGCAGCCCTAAGGTGAACACCCTAGTCGAGCTGATGTTCGCCAGGGCGTTCGCGCTGACGCCGTTTCGTTGCCGCGACCGCTGGGCGCGCGCCCGGGATCGCCGCTGCCCGCTCTTCTTCCGGTGGCGCGACACCGATCCCCAACCACCCTCGTGCTGCGGCGGACTGGTCCTGGGCGATGACACCTCCTCGGTCGCCCCGGGGATCTACTACGAGACCGCCGACGGCTCGTGGGCAAGTGTCGAGTGCGACCCGCATGTCAGCGATGCCGCCTTCTTGTTCTATGCCTACCGCCCCCCGCTGGCCCAGGCCGAGGTCGCTTGCGGCGGCTTCAGCAGCTTGGCGACCCACTGGATGGCCAACGAGCTGGAGACGATCGTCGCCGCGATGGGCGAGCCCCAGTACGCTTCCCGGAAACTGAAACTCGGGTTGTACGTGATCCGCTTCACCTTTTTCCCCACGAGCGACCCCGCCGGGTCGGTCTGGGACGCACGCAAGCCGCGCGTCGATGTCATCCCGATCAGCCGGAGGGCCATCCAGCGCGGATTGAAGGGCCGCTCGTAGCGTGGACGGGGTGGGAGGCCATTCATCGACGGGGGCAAGAAGACGGGGCACCCCCTCCCGCGGAGGCATTCCCGGATCGCAAGATTCGGCGAGAGCTTGCCGTCTCGCGCCTTGTTCGCCAGCGCGAAACGGGGTACCCTAGATTGGTAGGCTATTGTGTCGACCAAGGCGCGCTCGCCAGCGAAGGAGATATTGCGATGTTCGGCATCGGGACCCAAGAGCTTTTGATCGTCTGCGTCGTCGCGCTGCTCTTGTTTGGCAACCGCCTGCCCTCGGTGATGCGGTCGCTCGGGAGCGGCATCTCCGAGTTCAAGAAGGGGATGAACGAGATTCAGAACGATCTTCGCCGGAGCATCGACGATGCCGGCAAGCAGCAATAGCGGGCCGTAGCGCGCACGGCTCTTGCGTTGCGCTGCGATGGACCTGCCGCTAGTGGGGCGTTCTTTGCGATGGGGTCGGGGTACTGTCGGGCTCGGTGCGTGCAGGCTCGCCGTTGGGCTTGTCGAGCTTGCCGTGCAGATCGTCGGCGTTTTGGCCCGACGGAGCAGGATGTCGGTCCGCTTGATGGCCCTCGTCGAGGCCGTCGAGTTCCGTCGCTTCGGCGGCAAGTCGCTTGAGAAACTCGCGACCCACGACGATCTCGAATCCCAACAACAGCACGCCCGCCACCGCCAAGGGCAACAGGTAGTAGACGCCCCGGTAGAGAAGCACGGCGCTGTGTTCGCCAGGAAGAAAGAACACGACCGTGGCTTCGAGGATGCCGATGCCGCCCGGCACGTGCGTGATGACCGAAAGCACCATTGCCAATAAGAAGATGCCCAAGCACTGGAGGTAGGGCACGTCGCCGGGGGATTTCAACAACAGCCAGAGGATGGTCGAGGCGACCATCAGATCGGCGCAAGAGACGGCCAATTGGCCGATCGTCATCATGGGCGGGGGCAGGGGGATCTGGGAACCAAACACGTTCAAGGGCTGCCGCCGCACCCAACACAACAGCACGTACCCCACGACCACGGCCAGCAGAACGACCCCGAACGAGGGCAGGTGGTTAAGAAAGGGCATGACGCCGGGGCGCAGCCAGTCGGGGATGCCGGCAACCACGTTGGGAGGTACCTCCAACGGTGCAGTAACGAACACCACACCCGCCAACAACATGGCCCCCATCCAAAAGGTGATGCCCAATACCGCGATCAGTTGAAGCACCTCAAGCGTGGTGAATCCCCAGGCCGAGTAGAAGCGATACCGCATCGACGAGCCGCCGAGGATCGCACCGAAGTTGAAGCTGCTGACGTGCCCGATGAACGATGCCAGCCAGAGCCTTCGAAACGGCAGCGGTCGGCCGATGTAACGGATCGCGAGGAAGTCGTATCCGAGAAGGAAGACGTAGTTCAGCGCGACCAGCGCCACGGCTGCGGCCAAACGCCATCCGAAGAACGATCGTTCCTGGATATCGGCCCGGAACTGCGCCCACGAGAAGTCGCGGAACGTATAGTACAAGGCCCAGACCGCCGCCACGTAGATCAGGGCGATCACCAGGGCGCGGACGATGCGGAGGGCTTTGCGGAACACGGAGGCAGACGTCGGATGGTGTCGACTCGGGCAGGCACGGGGTCGCTTGCCCTGTTATAGGGACGCGAGGCCAGTCGTGCAAGGCCAATGCCCCCAAGGGCCTGCACGACAACAGGTTGGGGCCGATTCATGGAACCGAAGGGGGAACACGCCCCCTTGGATTCCCTTATCGCGGGTCCCAAGCGAAGCCATAATAAAGAAGTATAGCACCGTCCTCACGTGGGTCGCTAACGGAGGCACGGCGAGGTCTACGCCAGGCCGTAGAACCGGAGGGCGTTCTCGGCGAACAGTCTCCGGTTGTCGGCTTCGCTCCGCGCGCGCACGATCTGGCGCAGGGCCTCGACCCACTGCCGGTAGGTCGCCGCCCGGGTGCACACCGGCCAATCGCCGCCGAACATCACTCGGTCGGGGCCGAAGGTTGCCAGGCAGTGCTCGACGATCGGGGCCAGGTCCTCGGCGCGCCATTGGTCTTTCGGGGCGCTGGCCACGATGCCCGAGATCTTGCAGACGACATTCTTGCGCGAGGCCATCGCGGCGATGTCGCGCCGCCACTGGTCTGTGTAGCGCCGGGCCGAGGCGTCGGTTGCCGAGGCGATGAACCGTTTCACATCGGCGTTGCCGCAATGGTCGAGGATGAACCGCGTGCCAGGGCACGCATCGACCAGCTTGACGCCATCGGCCAACTCCTCCGCCGCCATGCAGATGTCGAAACTCATGCCCAACTCGCCCAGCAGGCGCACGTGCTCGACAAAGGTCTTGTCGAGGCAGCGGCCGCCACGGGTCTCGGGCCGGAACAGCAAGTGGCGCACGCCCTTGACGAACAAGCTTCCCTTGAACCGCTGGATGTACGGCGGGAACTCGTCCGTGCCCACCAGGCCGCCGATGACCGCGGCGCGGGTCGGGCCTTCTCGGCGCTGGCAGATTCCGACAATCCACTCGGCCTCGGCCAGTTTCTGGTCGGCGGCGACGTCCACTTCCATGTACACCGCTTGGACCACGTGCAGGCCGGCGGTGGCCTCCAGATAGTCGCTCATCAGGTAGCTGCGCTTCAGCGGCCCGGCCGAATCGAGCCAGGGCAGCCTCAGGCGCGCGAGGTCCCAAAGATGCTGGTGGGTATCGACGATCGGCAGCACCGGGGCGTCGGACATGGGCTTCGGCTCCGCGGCCAACAGGGCCTGCGCGGCCAGCGCTGCGCAGCCCGCCGCGGACGAACGCACGAAGTCGCGGCGAGTAGAGGTGGGAAAGGGCATCATCGGACGGTTCCTCCGTCGCGCCGGGCCTCCTCGACCGCGGCGGGAAGTCTCGCCCGGTGGCGTGCTGCGTCAAATCCCTGCTTCGCCACCGACGAAGGTGGAGATTTGCTCCGCGAGCACCCGGGTGTTTTCGTGGCGGATGTTCGACCTTGGGGAATCATCCTAGCCCGCCGGCGCCCCGGCTGGCAAGTCTCGTGCGGCTTGACATGCCCTCCGGCGTGGGTTAGCCTAGCCTCCGTCGTGCGGTCTTCCCCGGCGGAGGGCGCGCCGGCGCTCTGCCGAGTTCGAGATCCCCGTGACCACTGCGGTGAGGAGGTTCCTGTGAGCGTCGGTTGGGATATCTACATTCCGTTGAGCGTGGTGATGTTCCTCGAGTACGCGGTGTGGGGCGCGTGGGCCCCGGTCTTGGCCGCGCGGCTCTTGGGGCCCTTGAAGATGTCGGGCAAGCAAACCGGCTGGATCTACGCCACCTTGCCCATCGCCTGCATCGTCTCGCCCTTGGTGGCCGGGCAACTGGCCGACAAGTACTTCAACGTCGAGTGGATTCTCGCCGCGGCGCATTTCCTCGGGGCCATTTTGATGTTCCTGGCGATCAAGCGCACGTCGTTTGCCAGCCTCTTCGTGGTGATGCTCGGCTATTCGCTCTGCTACGCCGCCACCTTGCCCTTGGTCAACTCGGCCTTGTTCAACTACGTCAAGGACGGCGACACGCAGGCCAAGGTGTTCATCTGGGCTCCGGTGGCCTGGGCGCTGGTCGGCTACTTCCTCAGCGGGTGGCGCCTGCTGCGCAAGGGCGAGGGCGATGGCAGCGACTGCCTCGTGCTGGCCGGCGTGCTTTCGCTGGTGACCGCCGCCTGCTGCCTCTTGTTGCCGCCCTCGGAGCCGAAAGCCACGGGCGAAATCCCCATCCTGAAGACCTTCGGGATGCTTCAGCAGTTCGACTTCTTGGTGTTCATCGTGATCTCGCTCGTCGTGTCCGGGATGATGCAGTTCTACTTCCTCGGCTCGGCCCGCTACATGATGGACCGCCAGATCTCGGGCAAGGCCGTTCCCGCCTCGATGGCCATGGCTCAGGCCGCCCAGGCCATCGCCACCCTGTTCGCCCTGGGGCCCGTGCTCGGCGACCTCGGTTTCAAGTGGACGCTCACCGTGGGGGCCGGTTGCTGGCTGGTGCTCTACCTGGTCTACGCATCGCTGGCGCCGCGGGCGTTGATCGTCGTCTCTCAGGTGCTCCACGGGTTGGCCTACGTGATGTTCATGATTGTTGGGCAGGTTTACGCCGACAAGGTCGCTCCGGCAGACATCCGAAGCTCGATCCAGGCGTTGATCTTCGCCGCGACCACCGGCGTGGGCCTTTTCCTCGGGACCCAGATGGCCGGCATCGCCATGGACCGGTTCAAGGAAGGCGAGAAGTTCCAGTGGCCGAAGATCTGGGCCGTGCCGCTGGTCGTCGTGCTGGCCGGCACCATCGCCTTAGCCACGGTTTTTCAGGGCAATGTACCCAAGTAGCAGGAGGGGTCCGCTCGAGCGCGCGGGCCTAAACCGCCATGAAGCATCATCCGTCGTGTTCTGACTCGCGGCCGCGCGCGTTGCGCGCGATCGCGGCGCTGGTCCTTGGGGCGCTGGCCGTAGACCTCCGGTCGACGGCGGCGGCGCCGCCGCGCCGTGCTTCGGCCGAGAAGCCGAACTTCCTGATTTGCGTGGCCGACGACATGGGCTATTCCGACGCCGGCTGCTACGGCGGCGAGATTCAGACGCCCAACGTCGATCGGCTGGCCGCCGGCGGGCTGCGGTTCACGCAGATGTATTCGACGGCCCGCTGTTGGCCGTCGCGCACGTGCATCCTGACGGGCTATTACGCGCAGCAGGTGCGCATGGACCCGCCCCAGGGAAGGCTTCCCGACTGGTGCCGCGTGATGCCCCATTATCTGAAGCCGCGGGGCTACCGGTGTTACCACTCGGGCAAGTGGCATCTGATGGGGGCGCGGCGGCCCGTGGCCGATGGCGGCTTCGATCGCTCGTATTGCCTGGAGGACCACGACCGCTTCTTCGCGCCCAAGAAAGCCCTCTTGGACGACCAGCGCCTGCCACCGGTCCCCGACGGATCGAACTTCTATGCCGCCACCGCCATCGCCAACTACGGCATCGAGTTCCTCAAGCAGCATGCGGCCAACCACGCCGGCAAGCCGTTTGTGCTGTACCTGGCCTTCACCTCGCCGCACTTCCCGCTCCAGGCGCCGCAGGAAGACATCGACCGCTACCGCGACCGGTTCCTCGAAGGCTGGGATGCCCTGCGTGCCAAGCGTTTCGAACGCTTGCGCCACATGGGGCTCGTGCGGTGCGAGATGCCGCCGCGTGAGCCGGAGGCCATTCCGTTCTGGAACTTCGCGGAGGCGGATCTCGTCAAGCAGATCGGTTCCGGCGAGGTGGGGCGCGCGGTCGCCTGGAACGATCTCTCAGACGTGCAGAAACGGTTCCAAGCCACCAAGATGGCAATCCACGCGGCCATGATCGACCGCATGGATCGCGAACTGGGCCGCGTGCTCGACCAGATTCGAGCCATGAAGGCGTTCGAAAACACCGTGGTGTTGTTCGTCTCGGACAACGGGGCCAGCGCCGAGCAGATCATCCGCGGCGACGGCCACGACCCCAGCGCCCCGGCGGGTTCGGCCAAGAGCTATCTGTGCCTCGGGCCGGGCTGGTCCACGGCGGCCAACACACCCTTCCGCCTCCACAAGCACTGGGTCCACGAAGGCGGCATCGCCTCGCCGCTGGTCGTCCACTGGCCCGCCGGACTCCGCGCCCAGGGCGAACTGCGGCACACGCCGGGCCATTTCATCGACCTCGTGCCGACCGTGCTCGAGCTGGCCGGGGCGGACGCCGGCGGTCCCTGGAAGGGCGCGACGCCACCTCCCTTACCGGGCCGAAGCCTCGTCCCGGCGCTGGCGGCCGACGTTTCCATCCCGCGCGAGTACCTGTACTGGCACCACATGACGAACCGCGCGATCCGCGTGGGCGATTGGAAACTCGTGTCCGCCGGCACCAAGAACGAGGAAGGCCCTTGGGAACTGTACGACCTCCGGACGGACCGCAGCGAGACCAAGAACCTCGCCGCGGCCCATCCCGACCAGGTCCGACAACTCGAAGCGCTTTGGCGCCAATGCGACGACCAGTTCCGCCAGCAGGCCAACGTGCCGGAACGGACGAAGTCGCCGGCCAAGCCCAAGCCCAAGGCCAAGTCGAAACCCAAGCGGGCCCTGGGCGCGCCGCCCCAGCCAACCGCCCGGTAAGGCGATCAGACCTTCCACGGGCTGCGGTAGTTTCGGGTGAGCCACGCCGGGTCGCCCGTGCCGCCGGTGAAGGTGAACGTGGCCGGGTCCCACGCGAGCTTCTGGGCGTACCAATAGGTCAGGTTCATCAGGTGGCAGCAAATGGCCGAGCGGCCGCCGACCTGCTCGCTGGTGATGGGTTTGGTGCGCGACTTGACGCACTGCATGAAGTCGGAGAGGTGGTTGCGGCTATCGTACAGTTTGATCTTGGCGTCTTTGAGGAACTCGCGTTCGGCCTTCTGCACTTCGGCCGCGCATGAGGTCTTCTTCTCCTGGCCGGTGAACGAGAAGAGGGTCTTGCCGTCGCGTTTGAGCACGAACCGGCCTCGGTTGACGAGCACTTCGCCCTCAGCCCCGTAGAAGTGGACCCCGAACCCGTCCTTGTGCTCGACCACGACGCCGTTGGCGTAGACCAGCGTGGCCCCGCGTTTGGCGCCCGGCTTGGGCGTTGGGACAGCCGCGACCGGGCCGCTGGAGTCCATGCCGAGCCCCCACTGGGCGATGTCGAGATGGTGGGCGCCCCAGTCGGTGACCATCCCGCCGCCGAACTCGCGGTAGGCCCGCCAGTTGGGAAAGTGATGGTGCACGCCCCGCGGGCTGAGGACCGAGTTGTAACCGCGCATCGGCGCCGGCCCGACCCAGAGGTTCCAGTCGAGGCCAGGCTCCATGGGCTCTTCGGGCAGGTCGCAGGGGATGCCTGGGTCGCCGAAGCTGCACTCGACCTTATGAATCTTGCCGATGACGCCGTTTTGCACCAGTTCGCACGCGACGCGGAACTCCTTCGACGAGCGCTGCATCGAGCCGGTCTGGAGCACGCGGCCGTTGGCGTCGACCGCGCGAATCACCTCGACCGCCTCGTGGATGTTGTGGGTCAGCGGCTTCTCGCAGTACACGTCCTTGCCGGCGCGCAGCGCGGCCAGGGTGATGATCGCGTGCCAGTGGTCGGGTGTGGCGATCGAGACCGCGTCGATGTCTTTGCGCGCCAGCAGGTCGCGGAAATCGTTGTAGGCCGCGCACGAGCCCTTCTGACCGGGCTGCTTGGCGTAGTACTCGTCGACGCGCTGTTTCGCGGCGTTACGGCGCGTGGTGTCCACGTCGCAGACGGCCAGCACCTGGGTTTCCTGGCCCAGAAATCCGCCCAAGAGCCCTCGGTTCTGCGTGCCCATGCCGATGAACCCCATGGTCAAACGCGAGTTGGGCTTCGTCTCGGCCGACCAGATGTGCGAGGGGAGAGCGAACGGGGCGGCCGCGGCGACTGCGGCCCGCGTAAGCAACGTGCGGCGGGAGAACTGCATGGCGTTCCTTTCGGGGATGCGGTTTCGGCGGGATGGGGGCACTCCGTCCGCGTCGCTCGCGCCAAGGCTTCGCACGCCGGCATCGCGCGCCGCGGAACGGGTATGCCGGGAAAGTCCGGTTCATTCTGGTCAACCGCAGGCCGCGACGTCAAGACACGTAGTCCCCCAGTTCAGCCACCAGGTCGCAGTACGCCCTCAGGTCCAACACGCTCAACGTTTGCACGGCGCGCAGCACGACGAGCTGGCGCGTCCAGGTCGCCGGATCGCGGCCGGCGGCCTCGAGGACGGCGCGGGCCGAGGCCACGGGATTCGGCGGCGCCTTCGTGCCCGCCAGGCGGCGCACGGCCTTGCGAAGCGCGGCCTGTCGCCATGCCAGGCGGCCGCAGAGGTCGCGGCGGCTCGGCTCGATCGCGGCAAAGGCCGGCTGCCGGAAGAGGCGATCCACCAGCCGGGCGAAGCGACGCCGCTGCCAAAGCAAGGGACGCACCAGCGGCCCAAGCCACCGGCGCGCCACCGGCCCGAGGCGCCGGCGGATCGGCCCCCAATGCGAGGGCGATCCTCGCGGCATGGAATGGTCGAGGGCGGTCTCCTCGAAGGCCCGCTCCAACAGACGCGTGGCTTCCAAGGCCGTCCTCGCGCCCTGGTCGTCGACGACGAAGGCCAAGGCCATGGCGCGGAGCGACTCCGGGGCGACCTCGGCAGGCCGGGATGGGGTTTCCGCGTCCGGAGTCGCGCCAGGGAGCACCTCCGGCCGCTGGGCGGTTGGGGTCCCGGCAGACGCTGGGCTTTCGATCCGCCGCTTGTCCAACTCCAGCCGCCTGAGCCAGTACCGGAAATCGAGGAGCTGGCGGCGGCGCTGGGCCGCCAAGCGCGCGACATGCCGCCGTTCGCGGCCCCGCCCCGATCAGCTCCAGGTCGTCCTCGATCGGAACGGCGCTAGTGTGCAGTCCGGGCGAACCGGGCACGAGCGCGCCCAGGTACTCCGGATCGAACTCCGCCCGCATCGCCAGGCACTCCATGAACAGCGGCTTGCGCATGCGGTGGATCTTGCGGATGGCGACGGACAGGGGGTCGGCGTCGTCCAAGGCCGGCACGTCCGCCGCGCGGGGATGGAGCACCTCGCGCACCCCGGACGCCACCAGGCGCACGGCGCGCCCCATAAGCAGCGACAGCCACCAAAGCACCTTGGCTGGAAACAAAAGCACCCAGCCGCCGGCCAGGTGGCGCTGGTAGAACGACAGGGGATTGAAGGTCCGCTGTTCCTTGGGCCGATGGTGGAGCGGGTACGCCCGGAACACCCGGCGGACGTTGTCCCGCCGGTCGCGGCACACGAGATCGGCCACCAGGTCGCCGTAGCGGCGGCGCACCTGGCTGACCAACTCGGCATCGTTCGAAAGGAAGTGGAGCGCCGTGAAATCGCTTCCCTGAAAGCCCGCGCGCCGACGGGCCTTCGCGTCCGGTGCAGGCGGTGGCCCGGGCGGAACGGCCTCAAGACGGTCTCGCACGGCACGCGGGAGACGGTCGTGGTCGATCGAGCATCGCGCGCGCCGGCCAAGCCATGCCACGTAGTCGCGGATTTGCTCGTTGCTGGCCGTCGCAAGGCGCGTCAAGGGAATGGCAAAGGCGTTGTAATCGACCACCAGCTTGGCGGTTTGCTGGGCAAGGCTCCGCGAGATGAACTGGAACCACAGATACGGCCCGCGGAGCGATCCCCGTGCAGCCGACAGGTCCAGGCGGCGCAACCGTTTCAGTTGCCGCCGTCCATACCGAAGCCGTGCGTGGTAGAGCGTCAAGAGGTCGAGGTTGCCAAGCAGTTGGGTCGTCAACCGCGTGTCGCTGCGGTGGAACGGGGCCCCCTCGAGATAGTCGTCGAAGAGTCGTTCGACGGTCTGCCGGAGGGGCTCGAGGTGGTCGGGCGAAGCCGCAAGGCCGGCCAGTTCGGCCTCCGGGGCCAGCACGCGGCGGTGGACTATCGCCCGCCACGGACCCGCCAGCCGGCGGCGCGCGTTCTTGGTGGCGGCGAGGAATTGGGCCTCGGCCACCTTGGTGTAAAAGTCGGTCGCTTCGCTGGCGATCTGGCGGAACCACAATCCGATCACGAGGGGGACCAGGCAAAGCGTGCCCAAGACGACCAGCGGGGTTCCGAGGATCCGACCGGCGAATTCGGCGACATCGTCGAGCAGCGCGGGATGGGGGAGGTGGCCCACCAGATACGAGAACACCAGAAACAGCGTACCCCAAAGCAAGAACCGCCGGGCAGGCGGAGCTGTCCCCTTGATCATCCACTCGCCGATCGAATCGACCAGTTGGGGCGCGGTCACGGTGCCGTACAGATCGGCGAACCAGTAAATTCGCTCCAACATCCGCTGCAACACGAGCCCGAGGCGGTTGGCCGCCTGCGCCGTGGCCTCGTAGGGGCTGGCCAGGCGTCCGGCCGCGACCAGGTCGCGGACCACCGGCAGGCGCCGCACGCCCAGGACATCGAAGGCGCGGCACCAACTGGCGATGCTGTGGGCCAGACTCCGGCCAACGCGATTGGCCACGCTGGCCGGCGTGGCCGAGAGCAACTCGACCACGACGTCCTCCAGGGGGATCTCCCGGTTCAAGCCGTTCGTCGCGGCCTCGGGTAGGAACGTGGCCGCAGCCCCCGGCGCATCGAGCATGGCAACCAGATCGTCGATGCGGGCCTGGACGATCGCGCATCGTGCCGACGGTGCCAGCGCCTCGGCCACCTCGGAGGTCCTTTCGAAGAGCCGCGCGCGAAGGCCCGCCAGGGCCGCGCGGTGGGGCGTGTTCAGCTCCTCCAGCGATGCCCGACCGAACAGCACCACGCTTCGGTTCAATAGCGGACTGAGCCGGCGCGCCAGCCGGTCGGACGCCCAGAGCAAGAACCCGACGAGGCGGGCCATGCGCAAGAAGGGCCGCGCGACGCGCAGCCATTGGGCCACACGCGACAATCGCAGGTAGCGCAGGAGCCGCACCAACACCACCCACTCGCCTTCGACCGCCAGCGCCACATGGTGCGTGGCATAGGCGAGAAAGCCGAACGGGATCGCCGGCAACAGCCCGGTCAGCCAGTTCCGCCGGAAGTACAGCCATCGGCCCTGGGCCAGGGCCATTTTCAGCCCGAACTCGCCGAGGAACGCGGCACAAACGACCACATCGACCCAGGCAAGGACCATCTCGATGGCGCCGCCGGTCAGCTCGCCGGGCGCAACCCCCAACCGCGCCGCCTCGTATCGCAACAGCGGACCTTCCACCGCAAGCAGGATCATGAAGAGGACGAGCAGAAAGAGCATGAACCGCTCGATCGCCGCGACCGCCCGGCGACCCAACAGACCCTCCATGCGCCACGCCAGACGCCGCTCTTGAAGCTCGGCCTCGATGGCCTTCTGCCGACGCCGCAGGGTGCGGTGCAGGGGACGGGTCTGGGAATCGCCGCGCCCGGCGAGCACGTCCAGGCAGGTCTGCGTATCCTCGCGCAGGGTTTCCAGGTTCCGGACGGCCGCCGAAAGCGTTTGCTCCTCGAGGAAAGCGAGGGATTCGCCGGCCCGATCCGTCAGATCTTCGACGGTCTGGCGAAGCCATTCCCTCGCTTCGTCCGCCGGAAGTGATTCGAGATGTCGTTTCCACTTGGCCCCCGCCCGGGCGCGGCGCCTGGCCACGGCCTCGATCGTCTCGGCGGAGAGTCCCTCGCCGAGATCGGCCCCGGCCGCGCCGGCCGGAACAGCCGGCGCTTCCGCGATCAACCGGGCGCTGAGCCGGCTGGCCGACTGCCAGGCCCGGTACCAGCCGCCGCAATCGGCTGGGTCGGGCTGGCCCAGAAACGCCTCGGCCTGACGTGCCAGCGCCAACGAACGCAGCCGCGCGGCCGCGGCGCGGAGCCGTTCGTCGTTTGGCGCAGGGCACCCGGGTCCGACCGCCGATGACGATTTCGGGCCGTTTCCCCGGCCCAGTTGTTGCTCGATGGCCTCCTGCTCCAATAGGATCCGGCCGAGCAAATCGGTTTGCGGGGCGCCGTCGAGCACGGCGGCCTGGGTCGAAAGCCAGTGGAGGTCGTCGCGAAAACACGCCAAGGCGAACGCGGCCGCATCGGCCGGCTGGTCCAAGTCGGCGAGCAATCCGGCCAGCCAGAGATCGTCGTCGCGCGCCTGACGCACGAGTTCGTCTTCCAGCGCGCGTTTCTCCGGCCCCTCCGCAGACGCCACGCAGATCAAGGCCTGGTGGCATTGCGTCTGGGCAGCGGCCAGGCGCTGCACGAGTTCCCGCCGGCGGGGCGAATACCGGTCGACCAGGTCCCACTGCCGGCGCAGCACGATGCCCTGCCGCACCAGATCGAGCCGTTCGCGCCACCCGGCCGCCGGGTTCTGCGCCGCCTCGTCGACGCGGCGCTGCCAAGCCTCGGTCGGATCGGTCAGGGGCGAACCGCTCGTCGTGGTCATGTCATGCGCCTGCGAGAAAAGAGATTGCGCCCATCCAACGTCGGTCTGGACCAGCCTCGTCCGACCCCAAGGCGACGGTTCTGCAATATGGGCAGGCCGCCGTTGGCGTGTCAACCCAACATGCGGCGTGCGGGCGTGGGGGAGGCCCCGTGGCACGCTTTCGCTTCCCGGGCTATACTGCGCAGGTAATGCACCGTCCGCGCCTCGGCCGGGCGGCCTTCTTGCTGCGTGACCGTATACGGGAGAAGCATCCATGCGACGAACCATCCTGACGCTCGTGATTCTGGCTCTGGTTGGCGCCACGGGACTGGCCGCCGACAAACCCGCGCCCCGGTTCAAGACGCTGCGCTTGACCGACAAGTTCTACTGCGAGGGGGCCTATTACGGCGACTTCAACAAGGACGGCAAGCGCGACGTGGTCTCCGGTCCGTTCTGGTACGAAGGCCCCGAGTTCCAGAAAAAGCACGAGATCCGCGAGCCCAAGGAGTTCGATCCCAAGAACTACTCGGACAACTTCCTCACGTTCACCGGCGACTTCAACGGCGACGGCTGGACCGACGTGCTCTACGTGCCCTGGCCTGGGCAGGACGCCTCGTGGTACGAGAACCCGGCCGGCAAGGAGGGGCGTTGGAAGGCGCACCCTGCCCTGAAGAACGTGGGCAACGAGTCGCCGATGTGGGGCGACATCAACGGCGACGGCCGGCCCGACCTCGCCTACAACATCGACGGCTACCTGGGCTACGGCACGTACGATCCGGCCAAACCCGACCAACCGTGGGTCTTCCATGCGGTCACGCCCAAGGGCAACTACCACAAGTACACGCACGGGATCGGCTTCGGCGATGTCAACGGCGACGGCCGGGTGGACATCATCGAGTCGGCCTGCTGGTGGGAACACCCCGCCCAGGACGACGGTAAGCTTTGGCCGCGCCACCCGTACAAGTTCGCCGAGGCCGGCGCGCAGATGCTCGTTTACGACGTCAACGGCGACAAGCTGGCCGACGTGATCGCGGCGTGGCACTGCCACCAGTACGGGCTGGTCTGGCACGAGCAGGTCCGCGGAGCCGAGGGCAAGATCGCGTGGAAAGAGCACGTGATTCTCTCGCCCAAGCCCGACCTCAAATCCAATGCCTTCCGCGTGAGCCAGCTCCATGCGCTGGATCTGGTCGATATGAACGGCGATGGGTTGGCCGACGTGGTGACCGGCAAGCGATTCTGGGCCCACGGCCCCAAGGGCGATGCCGAGCCCGACGCGCCGGCATTGGTGTTGTGGTTCGAGCTGCGGCGGGGCGAGCGGGGTGTCGCGTTCATTCCCCACGTGATCCACGACGATTCAGGGGTGGGCACCCAGGTGGCCGCCGCCGACCTCAACGCCGACGGCACGCCCGACGTGATCGTGGGCAACAAGAAGGGGACGTTCGTCCATTTGAGCCAGCCGGGACGTTAGCGTCGGGCGTGAACGAGGTTTTCCAGGCCCGGTGAGCAGTATCTTGCGCCAGGACGCCACTTCCGATCGTCGTCGCGGGCAGATCGTCGCCTCGCCGCGTGCCCGGCGGGCCATGCGCCCACGGGCGATCGACCCGGCCTTGGTCCGAGGCACCGGACCCGGCGGACGGATCGTCGAGGCCGACGTGCTGCGGGCCGTGACCACGTCCCCGCAAACGGCCGCGGCGCTCTTGGGCCGCATCGTCGGTGGCCTTGGGCGCCCGTTCGTTCTTGTCCGGGAGAGGCCAAGATCGTGAAAGCCGATCTGTCGGGAAGGGTCAGTCTGGTGACCGGCGCGGCCCGGGGCATCGGCGAGGCGATCGCCGACCGTCTGGCCGCCAATGGGTCGCGCGTCGTTCATACCGACGTGGCCGATGCCGCCCGCGCCGCGCAGAAATCGCCCGGCGGCGTGGCGATGACCCTCGACGTGACCAACCCCAGCCAGGTGCAAGGGATCATCGAGCGGGGGGTCGACGAATTCGGCCGGCTGGACATCCTGGTCAACAACGCCGGCATCAACACCCTGGCACACCGGGTGACGATCGACGAGTATCCACGCGAGGCTTGGGACCCGATCCTCGCGGTCGATTTCCTGGCCGATCCCGAGAACACGTACGCGCACGGCCACATCCTCACCGTGGATGGCGGGTGGACGGCCGGCTACGCCCGCGAGTTCTGAGAGGCGCTAAAGGAGAACCAAGCACCATGCGCATCATCCGTTACCTCGATCCCGACCACCAGATCCGCTATGGCGTGCAGCGCCCGGACGGCGCCGCGCAGGAGATCGCCGGCGACGTGTTCGGCGAGCACGCGGTCACCGACCGACCGGCTAGGGTCGAGAAGCTCCTGGCCCCCGTCGCGCCCGTGGACGTCTTCTGCATCGGCCTGAACTACCGGCGGCACGCCGAGGAGGGCAAAGCCCCGATCCCCCAGTTTCCCGTGCTCTTCATGAAGGCCACCAGCGCCGTGCAGAACCCGGGCGATCCGATCGTGCTGCCGCGACACCTGCGAAGCGACGAAGTCGATTACGAGTGCGAGCTGGCGGTGGTCCTCGGGCGGCGGTGCAAGAACGTCTCGCGCGAGCGGGCCCTCGAGTACGTGCTTGGCTATACGTGCGCCAACGACGTCAGCGCCCGCGACTGGCAAGGCCGATGGGGCGGCAGCCAGTGGTGCCGCGGTAAGACCTTCGACACGTTCGCTCCGCTCGGCCCGTGCCTGGTGACGCCCGACGAAATCCCCAACCCCAACGCCCTGGCCATCAAGCTCTCGATCAACGGCCAGACACTCCAGGACTGGAACACCGACGATATGATCTTCGACGTGCCCGCCTTGATCGCCTTTCTCAGCGGCAGCACGACGCTCTTGCCGGGCACGGTGATCCTGACGGGCACGCCGCACGGCGTGGGTTTCGCGCGCAAGCCGCCCCGGTGGCTCAAACCCGGCGACCAAGTGACCGTCGAAATCGAGAAGATCGGGGCCCTCGTCAACCCGGTCGAAGAGGAAGCGTAGCCCAGGGGCACGCAGCGACGAAAAACCACCAGCGGACCACGGCGCAACGCCCGTTGGGCGTTGCTCGCGCTTGGGACCCTCCGGCAATCACGCGTTGATTTTCGCGATCTTCACGCGCGTGTGGATCTGACGGTGGCCTGTCTTGCGGCGCATCGTCTTGCGGCGTCGGAACTTCTGTAGGACCAGCTTGGGTCCTTGCATCGCGCCGACGACCTCGGCCGTGACGTGGGCCCCATGCAGGGTAGGCTGACCAAGGCGCAACCCCTGATCGTCGCGCACGGCGAACACCCGGTCGAAGGTGATCGACTGGCCGCTGGGTACGTCGCGGTAATCGACCTCGATGACTTGCCCCTCTTCGACTCTGTACTGTCGTCCGCCGTCTTCAATAATCGCATACATCATGACTTGGACCCGTCTTTTCTAGCCGCTTGCGGTCAGGCTTGGTACGCCTCATACCAACCCGAAGCGCCAGCGAGGGATGGAGTTGCGCCCTCGCTGGGACGTTGGTTGGTGGCCCTCGCTTGCGCGTCGGGTTACTATGGTTACTTGCGCGTCGGGCTACGATGCTTGCCAGCGCGTCGGGTTCGTATTCCGAGCAGGCTCCCAACTCCCTGCTCCAGGCTCCGTGTTCCCTGCTTGCCAGCGGTGTAATCTATCGGACTGGGGCGGAGTCCTTCAAGGGCTAGGTGCGGGGAAATCGAACCTCGCGGCCTTCGGCGTCGCGGCACTCGATGACAAGGTGCTCTGGCGAAACGCCTTTAGCACCAACGATTTGCACCGACTTCTTGGTTTCCTCTTCGATGCGCACGATGTCGCGTCGCTTGCGGTTGTTGAGCTGCTCGGCAACATCGTCGGCCACTGTGATGACAATTTGGGCAACTTCGGGCACTTGGGCTGTGAGGATCAGACTGCGCATGACATCGAGGCACATGCTCTCGGCGGTCTTGACCACACCGGTCCCGCGGCATGAAGGGCAATCGCGAAAGATGCTCTTCTTGAGGCTGGGCCGCACCCTCTGGCGGGTCATCTCGATCAGCCCGAACGGGCTGGTGCGGAGGATCTTGGTGCGTGCCCGGTCCCTTTTCACGGCATCGCGCAAGGCCCGTTCCACCCCGCGGCGGTGTTTTTCCTTGCGCATGTCGATGAAGTCGTTGACGATCACGCCACCCAGATCCCGGAGTCGGATTTGTCGGGCGATTTCTTTCGCGGCCAGGAGGTTCATCTGGTAGGCGGTTTCCTCGGCGTTGTCGTCGGCGCGGAAGTTGCCGCTGTTGACGTCGATGGCCACGAGGGCCTCGGTCTGGTCGATGACGATCGATCCGCCCGACTTCAACGGCACCTGGCGCTCATGGATCTTGGCGATTTCGTCTTCCAGGTGGTACTTATGGAACAGGGGGTCTTTGCCCTCGTAGAGTTGGAGCCGGCTGACGTAGCGGGGCATGACCAGTTGGAGGAATTCGCGTGCCCGCTCGTAGGCGGTCGGCTCGTCGATGTAGATGGCGTCCACGTCGCCGGTGAAGATGTCGCGGATGGTGCGGATGATCATGTCGCTTTCTTCGTAGATCACCGAGGGAGCCGGCTGTTTCTTGAGCCGGCGCACGATCACCTTCCACAGGCGCAGGAGGTAGGCGAGGTCGCGGGAGAGTTCTTTCTTGGTGCGATCCGACCCTGCCGTGCGGACGATGAACCCGAGGCCCTTGGGCGGGTTGAGTTCGGTCATGATGTCGCGCAGGCGGCGGCGGGTTTCGTCGTCTTCGATTTTGCGGGAAATGCCCATGCGCCCGAGGGCCGGCATGAGGACCACATAGCGGCCGGGGATGCTGATGTAGGTCGACAGGGTAGGCCCCTTGGTGCCCATCCCCTCCTTGATGACTTGCACGAGGATCTCGTCGCCGCGGCGGAGGATTTCCTGGATGGGGGGTTTGACGCGGGGACGGTTGCCCGGTCGATGCCGCCGGCGGCGTTCCGGGCCGGCGTCGTTGTCGCGCCCGCGCCGCGACGCGCCGTTGGGCTCGATGGGGCGGTCGGGGTCGTACCCGCCCTGGCGGAAATACTGCGGCTCGACGTCGCTGATGTGGAGGAACCCGTTGCGCCCGACGCCGAAATCGACGAAGGCTGCCTGGATGCTGGGCTCCAGGTTGACGACGACGCCTTTGTAGATGTTTCCGACGTAGCTATCCTGGCCGGTGCGCTCGACGTAGAGTTCCTCGAGCACGCCGTCCTCAACGACGGCGATGCGGCACTCCTCGGGCTGCGAGACATTGATCAACATTTCCTGCTTCATGGAATCGCCTTCCCAAACGGCAAGGTCGGCGAGTGCGCATTCGCAACCAGCAGGCGCTCATGGCTGGACCTCCACGCGGGTCCGCAGGATGCAGGCGCCCTGGCGTTCGAGGTCGTCCAAGCCGAGCCCGGCCAGAACCTCCCGCGGTCCCGCTCCCCCTTGGCGCCTTGCCGCCAGCCGCATGCGCAGCACGCGGCCGCCGAGGGCCAATTCGAGGAGCGACTGCCGGAGATCGACCGGATCGCGCCCGGGCGCCCGCGCGACAGGACAGGACGGATCGGCCAGGAGCCGGTCGATCCGCCGGGCTGTCTCGGGACAGCGTTCCGCGGGCAGGGCGACTTCGTAGGTCGCGCTGTGCCACTGCGCCTTGCGCGCGCCGGGCGGAAGGACCTCGACGGACGTGAACGCGAGCCCCGGCCCCGCGTGCGCGCGCAGCCGCGCCAACAGGCTCTCGCCATCGCACGGTTCGGCCAGTTCCAGTTCCATGATTTCGTCCAGTCCTTCGATTCCGACGGCCAGCGCGGAAGGAAAGCTCATCCGCGGCTTGGGGTGGAACCCCTCGCTCATGGCCAGGGCCAGGCCGGCGCGTCGGAACAACCGCTCCAGGGAGCGGACGAGGTCCCGGTGTCCGACCCAACGCAGGTCGCCCTGTTTGCGAAAGCGAATACGCACTCGTTGTCGAACCATCGGTTCGTTCGACCCCGCCCCTGCCGTGGGCGGCGGGGTCCGGAAAAACGGTGATTCATGGCACCAAGTCGGGGACGCACTTCTTCAGTTCGCCCCGCAGGTAGCTTTTCACGTCGCGCGCGGTCTCGAGGGTGAGGGCCCGTCGGGCGACCGCCTCGCATTGTTCGATCGTTACGCTGCGGCAGATCTTCTTGATCTCGGGGATCGCGCTGGGCGGCACGCTGAGTTGCCGCAGCCCCATGCCCAACAGCAGCATCGTGTACGTGGGGCTCGCGCTCATCTGGCCGCAGAGGTCCGTGGGCACCGCTTTGCGCCGAGCCGCGTCGATGGTCATCCGGATGAGCTTGAGGATCGCCGGGTCCGACGCGTTATAGAGCCCCACCACATCCTTGTTGCTGCGGTCGACCGCCAGCGTGTACTGGATCAAGTCGTTCGTGCCGATGCTCAGGAAATCAACCTCGTCGACGAACAGGTCGATCAGGATCACGGCGGAGGGCACCTCGACCATCATGCCGACCGGCAAATTGCGGTTGAACGGCACCCCGTGCTCCTCGAGGTCCTCCATCACGTCGGCGAGGATCATCTTGGCGTGGCGGAGTTCGAGGATCGTGGAGATCAAGGGGAACATCACCCGCACCTGCCCCAGCGCGCTGGCCCGGAGAATCGCGCGCAATTGCCGCCGGAACATCGGCAGGTGCCGGAGCGAAAGCCGGATGCTGCGCAGGCCGAGGAAAGGATTGCGTTCGTCTTCGGGGTCCGGGAGGTGGGGGACTTTGTCGGCGCCGAGGTCGAACGTGCGGATGGTCACGGGCTTGCTGCGCATCGATTGCACGACCTTCGAGTACGCCCGAAAGTGGTCCTCCTCGTCCGGCTCGCGCTGCGCGCCGAGGTAGAGGAACTCGGTACGGTACAGGCCGATGCCGTCGGCCCCGCGGTCGGCGCAATGCTGGACTTCGTCGGGAAACTCGATGTTGCCATAGAGTTCCACGCGCGTGCCGCAGGCGGTGACGGCGGGCAGGTCGCGAAGGGTTTCGAGCCGGGCCGCCCGAAAGCGGCGGGCGGCCGCCTCGCGCTCGAACCGGGCCAGCGCCTCGTCCTCCGGATCCAGGACGACGACTCCCTCGTGGCCGTCGACGATCACCTTCGTCCCGCTCGTGATTTCCTGCAAGAACGGCCCCGTGCCGACAACCGCCGGAATCTCCAGGGCCCCGGCAATGATCGCCGTGTGACTGCCCGGCCCCCCCACCTCGGTCACGAACCCCTTGACATAGTTCGGATCGAGATTGGCCGCGTCGCTGGGCGCGAGATTGTGGGCCAGCAGCACGACCGGCGTCCGCAGGTTCGACAGATCCTCCCGGGGTCGGCCCAACAGGTTGCGCAAGAGCCGCTTCTCGATGTCGAACAGGTCGGCCAGGTTGCGGCTGCGGACTTTCTGAAGCAGTTCGGCGTACCGGCGCACCACCCTGCTGACCGCGTACTCGGGCGAGTAGTTCTTCTGCCGGACGAGTTCCTCGAGGTCGTTGCGTAGGCCCGAGTCCTGGAGGATCTGAAGGTGGGCCTCGAAAATCGCGCCGTACTTGGCCCCCAATTCCCGGCTGATGGCATCGCGGTTTCGGGCCAGTTCCTCGCCCACGTCGGCCAAGGCCTTGTGGAGGCGATCCACCTCCTGCTGGACGGTCTCCCGCGTGACCAGGCGTCGAGGGATACTGAACCCCTCGATGTCGAACACGAGGGCTTCCCCGATGGCCAGGCCAGGCGAAACCGCGATCCCTTGGAGTTTCCGCATCATCCTATGCGATCAGCTTGGGCCGTCCATCTCGTCTTCGTGGAACTTATTGGCGAACAGCCTGGCCAGCGCGTCCACGGCCTCCTCGGCATCCTCCCCCGTGGCTTCCAGAAGGAACTGTTCTCCCTCGCGGCCACCCAGCGAGAGCATTTCCAGCACGCTCTTGGCATTGGCACGCTGGTTGTCCTTGATCACCTCGACCTTCGCCCGAAACCGGTTGGCCAGCTTCGCCACCAGCGAAACGGGACGGATGTGCATCCCCGCGTGGTTGGTGATGGTCACCGTTCGGCTTGCCTTGGCATCGTCCATAGTCCTCGCCGGCCCCGCGGCCGGCCTCGCTCCAAGGCAGCATCACACGCCGAACTGGTTGTTGTCGGCCTCTTCCAGCAACTGCCGGATCTCTTCGGGCGACTTGGCCTGCTTGAGGAAGCGGCAGAAGGTGTCGTTCCGGAGTTGCCGGGAGATGTTCTCCAGGGCCCGGAGATGGTCCCCCGGCCGGTCCTGGGGAGACACCAGGAGGAAGAACAGGTGGACCTTCTCGCCGTCCAGGGCGTCGAAATCGACCCCTTCGGTGCTCACGGCGACCGTCCCGACCAACTGATCGACGCTGGAGTGCTTCGTGTGAGGGACCGCAACGCCGCGGCCGATCCCGGTGCTCCCCAGTTCTTCCCGGTTCAAAATCGCCCGGACGATGCTCTCGAACGCGTTGGCCGGGATCTTGCCTGCATCGAGAAGACCCTGGACCATCTCCCGAATCACTTCCTCCTTCCCGTCAACGCGCAGGTCCGCGTTGATAGCCCCAGGACTAATAAAGTCCGCGAACTTCATGTACGGAGTTCTCCTCGTCGCTTTCGGGGCAGTCGCCGCAACGACCTTCCTTGAGACGGCCGCAACCGCCGAGAAGCCACCTGGTTCAACTCGTCACGGGGCCCAGATCCCCCGCAATTTCCGGGTTCTTCAGCCCGGAATTGCGGTGGTGCTCCTGAACCCGCTGCTTGTACTTGCGGAGCTGCTGCTCGACCTTGTGCATCACCTGGTCGACCGATCCGAGCAGGTCGGCCGATTGGTAGCGCGCAACAAAGTCGTGCCGGTGCTCGGCCGACACCTTCAACTCGACGAGGGGCTCGTCGCGACGTTCCAAATCGATCGTCACCTCGATGTCGGTCAGCCGCTCGAACAGCCGGGTCAGCTTCTCCACCTTGGCCGTGATCTTCGATTGCGTCTCGTCGCCCACTGTGCCGTGCCGGGTCGAAATCCTGATCTGCACCGAGTCAGCTCCTTATCTGAATCTCCATCCTCCGCTGCCTTGGCGACAGGGAAGTCGGATATTGTAACGAAGCCCGAACCACTCGACAAACGGAACAGGCAAAGCAGAATGGCTATCGGGCTAATCCTTTCAACTCTAGCTCGCCACGCAAGACAGCGTACGCAAGACAAACACCACAGCGGGGGCCGCAATAACCCCCAGACAGGGGTTCCCGTGGCGATCATACCGTCGCGACCGTGGCGCCTAGACCTCCCCCGTTTGTCGCTTGGCGATTTCGTCGCGAATCCGTGCGGCCAGCTCATACTCCTCGGCAGCCACTGCGTCCTCCAGTTGTTCGGCCAAGGTCTTGGGTACCCCGAACTGTTTGCGAATCCACTCTTGCAACTGCGTCAACTGTTGGACCAAAGGGTCTTCGTCAAACCGATCCTCAGCGTCCATCACGGTGTATACCCGCCGGATCTGGCCTAGGCCGTGAGTAATCTCCTCGATGGCTCCCTCGGGCCCCCCCCGCTCCAATTCCGCTAGCGCGGCCGCCTGAGTCCGGTGGAAGAGCACAAAAGGCCGGTATTGCTCATGAGACACCGTCCACTCCTGATTGGGGGAGTGTTCCGCCACGAAGTCCATCAGGTCCAGCGTGTGGTCCGCGTCCTCGACGGCGCGATCGAACCGCCGCAGCGCCAGCCAGCATATCCTGCGATGGTAGTACTGGAGGAACTCGCGATCCAGCGCATCGCATTGCTCGGACGTCAGCACGGCCGTGTGGCCAAGACCAGCCGTTTCCTGCCGCACGAAATCCAGATACGTGTCCGCGCCGCCGGGCCGCTCGCCATCGGGACGGTTCTCGGTTTCCATCTGGAGGATGCCCATCTCGACACGCATTTGGAGCACTTCGCGACCATCCTTGGCGCGGACGATTCGAGCCGAGACCACACCGGGCTGAAACGGCCACTGCCGGAGGATCTCGTCGATATCTCGACCTTTCTTCTTCGCCATTGTCGAAACCACCCATTAGAAGGTGTCGGAACGCACGCTCCATCCTAATTCTAGTGTCTCTGGGCCCCAGGTGGCTATCGGCCTCGGCTACAGATCGTCGTTACCCAGATGCCGGCCCCGTTTTCGCCGGGAAAGGCGGTGCTTCTGTTCCAAGCGGCGCCGAATCGACCCCTGGGTTGGACGCGTGAGGCGACGCGACTTGATCGGCCGAGCCGCCTCTTGAACCATTTTCCGCAGCTTACCCAGACAATCTGCCAGGTTTCGAGACGCATCACGGTATCGCTGGCTGGTGATTAACAGATCGCCCTCGGCGGTCAGTCGATTGCGGTGCTTGGCGAGCAAGCGGGCACGGACGGTCTCGGGCAAGGCAGCGCTCGATCGGATCGGCCACCGCAACACCGCCTTGCTGCACACCTTGTTGACGTTCTGTCCGCCCGGCCCTGCGCTGCGCACGAACGTGACGGAAAACTCCGTCCTGGCAATGCGCAACGCGGGCGTGACGATCAGGAACGCGGACTGGCCGGAGGAGGAAGCTACCATCGCCCTTACGAGCCTGCCGAACGCACCAGATGTTCGAAGGCGTTCTTCGCGTGGTGCAGGAGGGTCGGATAGTCGAGCGTCTCGACGTCTTCGCCCAACAGTTCAACGTCGTAGTAGCCATCGTAGCCCGCGGCTTGCAGCGCGGCGACCGTCTCGTTCAGAGGGAGCACCCCTTCGCCAATCCGGCAACGGTTTTGCTCGCCCTGCGGAGGGCACTTAGCATCGCCCAGTTGGACGATGGCAATGTGGTTGACGATTGAGGGGATTCGTTGCGGCAAGTCCGGAACCCATCCGACGTGGTAGGTATCCAGGACCATCTTGACCCGCCGGTGGCACGCTGCGGCGAGGATTGCCAACACGTCGTCCAACGTGGTCAAGAACGTGAACTCCGCCGCGCAGCCCGGATGCATGGGTTCGACGGCCAACGTGACCCCCAGTTCGTCGGCCAGGGGTGCCAGTTCGGCCAGCGCGTCGCGGAAGAGGCGTCGAGCGTGGTTATAGGTGTGTCCGCCCCGGGGCCCGCTGTAGACGACGAGGGTTTGGGCACCGATGGCGTGGGCGGTGCGCAAGGCCTCGATTGCGTCCTCGATGCACGAGCGAAACGAGCGGCCATCGCTCCCGGTGAAGCCCCCCGCCCAGAAGAGGTGGGAAGCCTTGAGGCCCGTCTCGGCCAGGAGTTCAGCCGCTTTCGCCTCGCCGTAGTCGGAGAGTTTCTGACGCCATACCCCGATGGCCGGAATCCCCGCAGCGAGGTATTCCGTGACGTCCTCTTCAAAGGACCAACGATAGGTGGTCGTCTCATTGATGGAAAGCTGGGCCATCCCTGCAACTCCTCCGCGGCTAGTATCGGGGATTCGGCGCTTGAAGTAAAGCGGAAGTACTGCCCTTGACCCGGGTGCGCTTTTCGGGCCACACTAGCCCGCCATGCACCGAATGACGCGCTACGTTTTGCTCGAATTGGCCAAGGTGTTTTCCGTTGCGCTGATTGGACTGACCACGGCGATCTTGCTGGTGGGCGTCGTGCGCGAGGCGGTGTCGCAAGGCTTGCCGCCGGCCGAGGTGCTGAAGATCCTTCCGTACATCCTGCCCGATGCCCTGCGGTTCGCCATCCCGGTGACGTTGCTCTTGGCGGCCACCACGGTCTATGCGCGGATGTCGGGTTTCAACGAGATCGTGGCGTTGAAGGCCTCGGGCATTTCCCCCCTGGTGGTGATCTGGCCCGCGTGGGTCGTTGCGGTCCTGTTGAGTCTCGTGACGGTCTGGCTCAACGACATCGCGCCGACATGGGGGAGAGCCGGGGTGCGGGGCGTGGTGATCGAGTCGGTCGAGGACATCATTTACGGCATGTTGCGCGTGGAGCGACGGTTCACGGGTCGGCGCCTGGCGATCAATGTCAAGGCGGTATCCGACCGGACGCTGGTTCGGCCGACGGTCTCCATTGCCCGCCGCGGCAGCACCCCACCCATCACGGTAACCGCCGAGAGCGCTCGCCTCGAAACCGACCACCGCGAGCGGGTGCTTCGCCTCGAATTCCTCAACGGAACCATCGACGTCGAGGGCCGTGCCACGTTCAGCTTTCTGGGCACGCGCACGGTCGAACTCCCGCTTTCCGATGCCAGCGGCTCGGACGAGGCGACCTCCAGCCCTTCGGCCATCCCGCTCCGCCAGATTCCCGAGGAAGCCGCCGAACAAGAGCGGGCCATCGCACGACTCCAGGAGGCCGCGGCGGCCGAGGCCGCCTGCCGGCTGTTCACCGGCGACTTCGGCGAACTGGCAGGCGACACGTGGAAGCGAAACGCCATCATCCTACGCGACATGCGCGGCCGGCTGTTCCGCCTGCGCCTCGAACCCTATCGGCGATGGTCCACCGGATTCAGTTGCCTGTTCTTCGTCTGGGTCGGCGTGCCGATGGCCGTCTGGCTCCGCAAGCCGGAACCGCTGACGAGCTTCTTTCTTTGCTTCGCCCCCATCCTCGTCGTCTACTACCCCCTGTTGATCTACGGGATCAACGGGGCCAAGAACGGCACCATCCCGCCGGTGCTGGTCTGGACGGGAAACGTCGTGCTGTTTGCGTGGGGTGCCTGGGCCCTGCGCAACGTGCTGCGGCACTAGGGTCGGCCACGCGCGTGTTCGCCTCGCTTTACACGCTCGGTGGCCCTCGACCATAATGGGGACGCTGCCCGCCGTGACCCGTTGATGCAAGGAGTCGAAGATGCCGTTTCGAGGCTTGTTGCTGGTCGGCGCGCTGGTGGTGGGAATGTCGATCGCCCCGGCGGCCGACACGGTGGTCTCGGTCGTCGATCCGGACGGAGCGGCTGCTCGATGCGGCGCGCCGATCCGCGTCGAAGTCACGGCCGACCGGCTGGGCGTGGCGCCGGGCCGACCCGTGTCCTGCACCTTGCAGGAAATCAAGCCGTCGGGCGAGGCGGCCGGCGAGCCCTTCGGGATCCAGTACGTGCCGCCGGGCGATGGCGCAACACCGGGGACCTTGTGGTGGATTCTGCCGGCGGGCCCACCCGGTGTGCGGTATTTTCGGCTGAGGGTTCTTCCGGCCGATGGCGCGAAATCGGGCGCGCCGGCAGCGCCGCGCATGAGGGTCTCGCTGGCGCGCGGCGACTACTACGAGTTCACCGAGTTGGACCGGCCGGTGCTCCGCTACAACCACGCCACCGTGCCCGTGCCCAAGGGAATCGATCCGCGATACGCCCGGGGCGATTACCTCCATCCGCTCTATGGGCTGGACGGCGAGGTGCTTTCCGACGACTATCCCAAGGACCATCCTCACCATCGCGGCGTGGGTTGGTCGTGGCCGGTCACGCGCTGGAAGAACGAGGTTCGCGACATCTGGGCGGTCAGCGGGGTGTGGTCGCGTCCGGTGGCGCGGCGGCAGGCCGCTTTCGGCGAGGTCCTGGCCGCCTTGGAAGTCGAGAACGTGTGGAAGTGGGGCGACCAGGACGCCATCGTGCGCGAGGAGGTCGCGATCCAAGCCTTCCGGCAAGGGCCCGCGGGTCGGTTCGTGGATATCGAGGTTCGGTTGACCGGTCTGGCCGACGGCGTGGCCATCGGGGGCCGGCCGCACGCGGGCTACGGCGGGTTCGGACTGCGCGGCGCGCCGGCCCACCAGCGCACGATCACCGCCCACGTCGATGCCCCGGGCTTTAGCCCGCGGCGCTCGTGGCTTGACTACTCGGGCGTGTTCGCCGGGGCCAAGGGCCCCAGCGGGGTCGCCATCTTCGAGCATCCGGCCAACCCGGGGTACCCGAGCGATCTGCACCAGTACCCCGACTGCAACTACGTCATGCCGGCGTTCCCGGGCCAGCGCGAGGTGCCGTTGCCCAAGGGGCAGACGCTGGTGCTGCGGCACCGGGTGTGGGTCCATGCAGGCGTTCCCGAGGAGAAGGCATTGGCCGAGGTGTGGGCCGCGTACGCGCGCCCACCCAAGGTCGTTCTCGAAACCAGATCGCTATCCCAATGAGGTGAATCATGGTGCCATCTGCCAGTGTGTCTCGGCGCGGATTTCTCGGAGCGGCCGCAGCGGCCGGACTGGCCCTCCCCCCGTTGGTTCCTGCCAGCGCGCTCGCGCAGCCGGGCAAGCCGGCGCCGAGCGAGAAGATCCGGCTGGCGCTGATTGGCTGCGGCGGAATGGGTCGGGCCAACCTCGGCGCGTGTGCGAACCAGCCCGACGTGGTCGTCGTCGGGGCCTGCGACCCGTGGAAAGCGCGCCGCGAGGCCGTGGCGGCCCAATTCAAGGAGACCTGCAAGCCCCACCACGACTACCGCGAGGTGCTCGACCGCAAGGATGTCGATGCCGTGATCATCGCCTCGCCACCCCACTGGCACGCCCTCCAGGCGATCCAGGCGTGCGAGGCGGGCAAGGATCTTTACCTCCAAAAGCCGATGACGCTGCACCTCGGCGAGAGCCTCGCCGTGCGCAACGCGGTCAAGAAGCACCGCCGCATCAGCCAGATCGGCACGCAAATCCACGCTTCGGAGAACTACCGCCGGATCGTCGAGATGGTTCAGGCGGGCTATCTGGGCAAGATCAGCGTGGTGCGAACGTTCAACGTGATGAACCAGGGGCCCGAGGGCGTGGGCACGGACCCCAATACCACGCCGCCGCCGGGTCTCGACTGGGAGCTATGGATCGGCCCCGGCCCGATGCGGCCCTACAACGCGATCCTCGCCGCCAATTCCTACAACCACTGCTCGTTTATGGCGTATAGCGGCGGATGGCTGCCCGGCATGGCGCCCCACATCATCGATCTGCCGGTCTGGGCCCTCAGCCTGGGCTATCCCACCCAAACCAGTTGCACCGGAGGCCGATTCGTCATCAAGGACGACGGCGACGCCCCCGACGTGCAGGAGGTCCTCTGGAAGTACCCCGAGGTGACCATGACCTGGATGGGCATGTTGGCCAACAGCTACGGGTTCGATTTGCACGGCAACCCGGTGCCGCAACGCCGCCTGGGGATCTACTTCCACGGCGTCGACGGCACCATGTACTGCAACTATGGCATGTTCAAGGTCGTGCCCGAGGGCGACCGCATGAAGGGGCGCGAACCACCCAAGCCGTCGATCCCTCCCTCGCCCGGCCACGAACGCGAGTGGCTCCATGCGATCAAGAGCCGCCAGGAACCCAGTTGCAGCGTGTTCTACCACGTCCGGGTCGATGTGCCGCTGGTGTTGGCGAACCTCTCGCTGCGCTTGGGCCGGTCGATCCGCTTTGACCCAGCCAAGGAACAGATCGTCGGCGACGACGAGGCGGCGCGGCTTGCCGTGCCCGAGTATCGCGCGCCTTGGAAGTTCCCCAAGGAGTACCTGGCCTGAGGGCCCCGGCCGCTGGTCTAGGGAAGCTGGAGGATGCGGAAGTCGTCGAATCGGATCCAGTGATCCTCCTCGGCGGGTCCGTGGTAGCACTGGATGCCGACCTGCTCTTCCCCTGCGATGGGCAGCGTGCCCGACGCGGCGGTCTTGAACTCGCCCTGCGCGTTGGCGCGGAATTGAGCCGTATACTTGTCGCCTTCCAGCACGAGCCGCAACTGGACGGTCTTCTCCGGGGCGGGGGCCCTGCCGGGAATGATCATCAACTGGCCGTCGACCACCTCGTGGACCAGCTTGAACTTCGGCGCACCGGCCTGATACCAGGTAATGCCCGCCTGCTCGAACTGCTTCGTCGGTTGCGCGGTGAAGGTCACCGTGACCTCGATGGCGATTTTCGTCTGGTTTCGGTCGGGGGCCTTGCGGAGCAGGGTGTTCTTCACGTCGGCGCCGGCCCCGGGCTCGACGCGAATCTCCAGGGCGCTCTCCTGAAACCGCCAGGTCTTGGGGTTCTCGCGGAGCCAGGTCCAACCCTGACCGAGCTTTCCGTCGAAACGGTCCTCGAAGAGCACCCGGGGTTCCCCGGCCTGGATGACGAAGGTGAATCCGAATACTGCGGCCAAGACTGCCAGCATGCGTTTCATGGCTCCATTCCTCCGGAAGACACGCGATGGGGGCATCGCACCGCTACCCAGTGCCAGTCGGCGCGCGGGCATCGGCATCGACGATGGTCGCAGTGTAGTCGATTGGGCCGCGACATGCCAGACGAGGCGGTTGCCTCGGGCTCGATCGCGGTACGGCCATCTGCATTGACCGCCTGCACGCGGTTCCGTATAACGAGGGATTACCTGGGTCAACCGAACGTCACAGAGGAGTCGATCCGTGTCGATGAGCGAGCGAAAACGGGAGTTGCGGCGCCGGCGTCACCGCAAAAAGAAGCTGACGCAGTGGGCGAACCGGCTGAAAAAGGCCACGGTTTCCGAAAAGGCCGCGATTTGCGAGAAGATCCGCAAACTCACCCCTGGGGCCGAGACGATCATCGCCGCGTGGGGGATTGAGGACCGATAGGCTACGGCACTTGGGTCCGCCCGACCAGCGAGATGGCACGCCACTCGACCACGGCTTTTTCGTCGGCCGACGACTGGATCAGGTCGATCGCCACGTCGCGCCCGTGGTACTCGGCCACGGAGAAGACCAAGGGGGGGAACTCGGGCGACTGACGCACCGGGACCTCGAAGGAGCCCAGCGGCTTGCCATCGACACGCACCTCGAGTTTGCTGCCCGGTACGTTGGGGGGCCGGCATACGCAAACCATCAGGCGGTCGCGGTATGGCCAAGGCGTCACCTTGCCCGAGACCCGCACCGGCCCCGGGGCCGCGGACACCGCCAGGCGGTAACCGCGAGGCTGGGCGCCGTATTCGTCCCACAAGCTCACCAAGCGTGCCGTGGGCGAATCCGCCGAGGTCATGGTCCAGTTCTGCCAACATGGGATCATGCGCGGGCCGCGTCGAAGCAGTTCGCTCGGCAGTCTCTCGGGATCCAACTCGACAAGCGGTTCGAGCCAGTTGAAGGCGTCGCGCACATCCAGGGGATCCGCTCCAGCTGGGGGGGTCTTAGGTGTCGCATCGACCTGTAGGATCAGGCCGGTGGGTGGCTTCTGCGGATCAAAGGCCAAACGACCCGTGTCGGCCACCTCGGCCGAGCCCACCATAACCCCACTGGTGTAGAGCGACTGCGCGGCCGGTGGATTGATCAGCACCCGGGCTTGGACGCACCCGCCGTTACCGGCCAATTGATCCAACCCGAGCCGCGTGCGGAACGCGCGTACCCCAGCCGGCAGAGGGAATTCCAGCTCGCACGAGGCATGGACGCCAAAGCCCCACGGATATCCTGTCCCGCCGCACTCCAGAATGGCCCCTTCGCAGTTGCGGTCGGCTTGCCACCGCCATGTGCCGCCCAGGTCGGACTGCTGCCGGCTGCGGCTCGGTTCGATCCGCGAGAGCGGCACCTCGTGAGGCGCGAAGTACTGGCGCACCCGGATGCTGTCGTGCCCAAGCCACAAGGCATCGAGGCTCCAAGCTGGGTGGACGAGGTGATACCAGCTTGACGACTTGTCGGCTGGGCCATTCACCGTGGCCTGGAACCGCTCGGTCGTGCTGGTCACCCGCAGCCCCCCTCCTGTCTCCAAACACACCAGCCTGGCACCAGGCTCAGGAGCCAGCGCGGTCACCTGTTCGAAATACGCCTCCCACGGGTCTGAAACAGCCAAGTGCAGTTCGGCGATTTCCCCAAGAGGAACCTCGCGGATCCCGTCCTCGCGGAGCAATCGCACCGACGACTCGGCAAAGCGCAACGCGCGAAAATCGAGCTGTCGTCCGTCGGCGAAAAACAGGGTGCGCGGCCGGTATTCGTCGGCGACGGGCTCCCAGACGATGCGCCGAACCCAGGAGGTCGTCACCCGCACCGAGGGCCGCGTGGCCGCATCGGGGGTGTCGAGCCGCTGCTGGGGCACGACCAGCAGATGCGGCGCGAGCCGCTCGCGAGGCGATTCCTGCCCATCGCGGAATCCCACCACCCGGCCCGGCAAGCAATCGCCGCCGATGAATTCGACCCAGGATTCGGGCGGGACCAGCGCAACCGAGTTATCGACCAGCCAGCGGATGGGGTTCGTTGGGTCGAACAAGTCTCGCCCCGCGAGTTTGGGCGAGGCCTTGGTCTCGTGCCACGGGGCCACGGAGCTGCCCGTCGCCCGCGTCCCATCCATCCACTGGCCCACGTACCGCAACTCGGGCAAGACCGGCTCGCGGACCAGTTCGGCATACCGGGTGATTTCGCGGTCGGTGGGCAAGCGCATGGCCGCTTCGAGGTAGATGGCGTACAGATGTTCGCGCGTCCCGCCCGACAAGGCATCCACGCTCGGTGGACGCCGGGCGCGAAGCTCATCGGCATACAGGTTCATCACCAGGGTGTTCATCGGATCGAACGTCGACTGGCCCTCGCGCCGGCCTGCTTGCCGGCCCGCGGGCGGCCGCATGATCGAATCCGGTTCCCGGGTGTGGACGGCCCCCAGCCAATGCCCCAATTCGTGGACCAACAGCTCGAGTTGCGCGGCCTCGGTCAGGGTTCGCGTCGTGCCGGGCACTAGCACGTGCCCACAAAGCGGCTCCCGTCCGCGCTCCAACGGACGGAGATGCTCGGGCATCCGGTAGTTGGGACCGGCCAATCCGATCGCCAGCCACCCCGGGTCGGGAGAGACTTTCTCGCGGAAGTCGTCCAACAGCCGCCGTGGGTCGGACTTCGGTTTGGTGGCCTTCCAGATCCCCACCGCGACGACTTCAAACCGCACCCCGCAGTACAGTTCGATGAACTGCGAGGCGGCGGCAACCTGCCGGCGGAGTTGGCGTTCCCACGTCCCCTCGCCGTCGGCCTGGTCTTCCTCGGCGACGAGCTTGACGGGAACCACAACCGGAGAGGGCGGCCCCCCCGGACGCGCCGGCGCCACGGAGGGCGGAATGCCGACCATCCCGAAATCCAACGGCCGCAACTTCACCCCGTCGCGGTCGGCTACGAACTCGTGGATCGTGTTCGGGTCCAGCGTCTGTCGGACGTCGGACCCGCCCGACGCGAAGCGGATCTCCACCCGGTCAGGCACTGGCACCGGAATCAATCGGGCGGGCGCTAGCGAGAATTGCTCTTGGGGTCTCCAGCCCCCAACGAGGGTAAACCGCACGGTCTTCTCGCTTCGGTTGCCGACGACCACCACGGCCGCCTCGAGCGAAACAGCGGCCAACGAAACCGCCAACCACGAGAAAGCGAGCACTCGCACGCCGACGATTCGCATGAAGCACCCTCTGGGCACTGGGCCACTCCTCCCACACCATTGTGAGATCCCGACGCCGTGTCGGTCAATCGCTTTCCCCGGACCGTATCCGGCCACGGGTTCGGGCGCGACTTCGGTGGGCCGGACAGGGCGTGGCTAAACCGCCGGGCCACCTACCGGGCATGCCCCGTCGTCACGCTGCTCTCGTCGACGAACGCCTCTTCGTTACAGACTCCCTTCGGCCCGCCGTAGAGGAGTAAGGGGGACAGACGCGCGTATTGGCCGAAAGCGCGTCTGTCCCCCTTCCACCTCCAGGGTCCGCGTGTTCTGGACGTGCTTCAAGCGGGCGTCTTGTCCGACGGGTTCCAACTGCCCGCCCAACTCCTCCAGGATCCCCTTCAGCCGCCCCGCGTCAAACACGCACGCGGCTTCACTCAGAACGAGCGGACAAATCG
>DYLT01000570.1 GCA_020721945.1 Blastopirellula marina | reverse complement strand
CGGACGAGTGAACAAGCCATCGGGTGCGTGAAACGCACCCTCCTGAAGGACGGCGCGTTGGATGCACGCTACGGTTCGCGGGGAGTCCCGAGGTCCGGCTCGAGATCGGGTGCCACGAGCCGGCTCAGGCGGCGTCCGGTGGTGCTCAGCGGGTATTCGCTCAGCTCGCGGGGCGTCACCCAGCGCATGGCGTGGCCGTTTCGCAGGCGTCCCGTTACGTGGCGCGCGTCGTAGCAGTCGAGGGTGATGCGGAACCGGGTCACGCCGTGACGCAAGGTGAGCAGGAGGCGGCCGAGGTCGACCGTCACGCCGGTCTGCCGCCGGACCGCGTCGGTCAATTCGGCGCGAATGGCTGCGTCGCCCTGGGTTTCCAGGGCAACCCGCGGAAAATCCCAAAGCCCCGCCCATCGCTGGCCTTCCGGCCGCTCGACCAGCAGCACCCGGTCGCCGCGGCGCACGATCACCGCGGCCTCGTGGCGTTGCGCGACGGGCGGTTTTGCCTTGGGCAGCGGGATCTCGGCTTGGCAACCCTCGGCGCACGCGCGACACAACGCGGCCACGGGGCACTGGCCGCACCGCGGCGCGCGGGCGGTGCATACCCGGCTCCCTAGCTCCATCAGGGCCTGATTGAAGCCGCCGCACCCGCGCTGGGGCAGCACGGCCTGGGCCATCGCCCAGAGCAGGCGATTGCCGGCCGCCGACGCGGGGTTGCCGCGCCAGGCCAAGAGCCGGCTGAACAGGCGCAGCGTGTTCGCTTCGAGGATCGGCAGTCGCGCGTCAAAAGCGATCGAAAGGATGGCGCCGGCCGTGTAGCGCCCAATGCCCGGCAGGCGCCGCACCGCCTCCACGTCGCGCGGAAACGTCCCGCCGTGCCGCTCGACAAGCACCCGCGCCGCCTGGTGCAGTTGTCGCGCGCGCCGGTAATAGCCGAGCCCTTCCCACTGGCGCAGCACGTCGCGCAGATCGGCCTGGGCGAGGGATTCGATCGTGGGAAACGCGCGCAAGAACCGCTCGAAGTACGGCTCGACCGTCGCCACCTGGGTCTGCTGAAGCATGATCTCGCTGACCCAGAGGGCGTAAGGATCGCGGGTCCGCCGCCAGGGCAGATCCCGGGC